>JAZLBB010000024.1:0-33506 GCA_045613465.1 Candidatus Egerieisoma sp. | reverse complement strand
CCCTGGGAGGCGCTCAGAATCAGCGAACAATAGGGGGGCTTTTGTGGCTATTGTCTGACAACTCTCGCTCACTTTCTCATTTTTCTGAATCACTATTTCATAAAATTATCCTCATTTACGAAAATAAACTTAATTATTATTGCTCTATGGCTTCCACTTTACCTCGTCCGGAGATAGCTGAGAGCCATCAGGCATCGTCCAGTATCTCTTGCGAGGATTTAATTCGCATATAAAAAAATAGAGCTTCATCTCAAGCTCATCATCTATCAGGCAATGATACCAACCTTTGCAAGGTGGTTCACCTTCTCTATATTGTTGATGGTCTGCCATTGTATCTGTTCCTCTTTACTATCGGATGCTTGTACTGCTCAGGCACCTCGATGTTATTGCGTCTGGCAATACGTTCAAGTAATTGCCTGCCCTCTTCTGTGAGTCTGTTGGTCTGCCTATCGTGGAGTGTATTGTGTACCTTCCATGATACAGATATCAGATTCCAATCCTCCAGCGCGTACTCAGGGAACTCATCCAGTGGGAATATATGATGCACCAGCTCAGCCGGTATCATCTTGCCGTATCTCTTTGAGATCTGACACATATATCCATCACGTCTCAGGATCCTGCTCTTTTTCTCTAGCCATTTCTTAGAATCATAGAAATCCATATGCTCCTCCTATATGCGGCGATCTTAACCATCCAAAAAGACCGCCGCACATCCATGAGGGAGAACAGTATGTCTTGCGACATCTTGCTCACTATCACATTAACACATATAGTTGTCCGCTCGTGATTAAAATTTTACGAGTGAGTTTCGAGTGGAACTCGAAAAGCATTATCAAATAAATTCTTATTTAATGCTCCTTTATTCCTCCCAACATCAGAGCACTGTTCACAACGTCCACAGTCCCCATCACAATGACAATTCTCTACATCCTCATCATCCATGTCAGAGCACCACATATTCATTATTTCGCACCATTGCATTTATTTATCCTCCTTGTATTTACCAACGATTCTCTTGAATTCTTGACATAATTCTTGACATAATTCATGCCATCTAATTCTTAACATATAAGATTGAAATTCAATTGTATCTCTTAGTGGAGCATTGAGAACCACATCGTCCTCATTAAATCTCTCTTTTATATACTGCTTAAAAATCTCAGCCTCTGTCATCATTTATCACCTTCTTATGTCCTATTTCCTTTTTAGCCTTTCCACAAATAGAATTGCATAGTATCCAATGACCTCAACCAGTATCCTTATGGGCTTTATAATAAAACTCCATAATATTTTGGGTATTACAACCATAAGTAATATAAAAAGCAGGACAACCGGAAAAAATAAAACTATCGCTATCTGAATTCCATGGTCGTCCATCCCGATCCACTCCTCCATGAATGATGCTTTTCTATCATGTACTAATACCATTTCTAGTGTCAGGACTCCGAGAACTAAATAAATAATTGTAAAAATTATACATCTAATTGTCATAAACTTTTTTATCTCCCATAATTTTTAGTGCGAAATTTGTCATCGACACCTGCTGCCTGGAGCAGCTCATCAATCCCCATTGATATGTGATTGATAGTAAACCATCAAATAATCAGCAATTTCCTTGACTTCCTCCAGTGAAAACATATCCTGAGTGTCAACAGAATGCTCATCACCTGTGAGAGCTGTTGCAAGTGCTTTAACCGCTGGTGCTGGCTTATATGGTTTAACTCCTTTAATTATTTTTTCTGCCACTGTTATAGGCAGATCATTATCCTCAATTTGTATCATATATCCTTTTTTCCTTGCTCTTTTTTAAATTCCTCAGTTTTATCCTGGCCATGTACTTTAAATTTTCTAACCTCTGGAAATCGATAATCATGATCCTTATAGACTTGAATTGCTTGCTCCATAGCCTCTTGATCTATTGCCATTAACCCCTCATCCTGCATGATACTAATTTTCAATACCGTGAGCTCATACAATATTTCATTAGCATTTCCTGATATCTTCACATCTGTTCCATTTATATTTATCATCTAATCTTTCTCCATCTATAGCGTCTAATGTATTTCTTGACGTACTTCCCATTCTCATATTCAAAATAGCTGCCTACGATATCATAATCAAAGTATTTGCTTAACCATTTCCTTAACCGCTTCATCATATCCTCCTGCTGAGCTCATAATAAAAATGTTGTCTCAAAATACTGTATTGATTTCGATTTATCGGCATACCTCTCTCAATGAGCTGGTAATATGTAAATCCATAGCACACTGAGAGCTTTATATAGTTATCAAGTCCCGGAGCGACTTCTGCAAGGATATCATCCACCATCTTGATCTTTGCTGCGATCTCTGCTCTTCTGATGGCTGTCTCGCTCGTTGAGTCATATCCTCCTGAGGTCTGCACTTTCTCCTTGTCGTATCGGATGGCTGCACTAGTGTCCGCGCTGGTTTTCATTTCCCCCACCCAGCTCTTATATTGCAGCGCATACCTTACGGCCGCGACATAATAATCTTTGTTGATGTAATAAATACTCTTTTCTGATGGACTTCTGTATTTTGCTCCCATTTACACCTCCCTCATGACGGCTGCTGCCTGGAGCAGCTCTTTAAGTTTCAATCGGTCTCCACCATATAGCTCTGAAATTTCCGAGCGAACCATAATAAATACTTCCATTGGATCTGTACTCAAGTCTGTATACTCTTTCCATTTGATCTATATCTCTCCATTCATAAATCCCCGGCTTTGGTGGCTTATCGTGATATATATTTTTGTATCCGTTTGCCTCCAACCATTCACGCTCATAGCCTTTAATATGTCTATCACTTTTCATGAGTGTGAATAGACTCATCTGATTGTATTCACTAGATGTCTCCATCGTCCGGCTCATCCCCCTCAGGATCATATTTCTGATAGTCATCTATCTCCACCCAGATCTGTATCATCATTTTTGCTATCTTCTTTAGGCAGTCCCATCCGATGACTACCGCCAATATGTGCATTATTGTCATTTTTACCTCCCATCAATGCTGCTCCTATATTGAGCCCAGCACATACTCCCATCAAATATATAAATACACACTTTATAAATGTCATTGATTCCTCCAATATTCCTCAACGGATCCTGCAATCACATCGAACCTGGGCTTTATTCGTTCCATCTCAGCCTTTAGTATTGTGACTGTCGGATCAAGAGCTTTGTCCTCGCTAATCTCATATATTCTCGCGGCTGCCAAAATTGATCCTGCGGCCCGAGTGATTATGCTCCTCCTCATTGGATTCATTAACATTGTTTTTATTAGTTCCTCATTAGATCTCTCCATTTTTCTCCTCCGAATCGACTGCTGCCTCAGGAGCTTCCTCTAATGCTTTATCAATTACCTTCTCAATATCTCTGTAACGAACCCAAACTCCCTGATATTCGTCTGTCATATTTACTCCAGCCTCCCAGCATTCTCTCCGGATCTGGATGAGCTTATCTCTAGGAATTGATTCCGTTAATGCCTTAACAGCATTATCATGCTCCTCCTGACTTTTGCAGTGGATAACAATGTCGTAGGTGTCATCATATACCTCTGCCACTCCGTCCTTGTTAATTATTAGCTGTATTCCTTCACTCATCTGTCTGCTCCTTATCCCTCACTTTCTGCCTTTAGCACAAACTCATCTTGGTATTTACTAGCCCATTCAGAGTATTCCTCTAAGGCTTGTATGTTTTTAGGTTTCTTGCTCTCAATCGGACACGCATACCATTTATCTGAATGAGGGCAAGTACAACCATGGTCCTCGTCATTGAATCCGCATCTGGTGCATTTGTTCATTCCTTATCCTCACTTTTTGCCTTATCCCATCTAGGGCAAATAAGATGTATTCGACCATCACCGCCTTGCTCAGCCCATTTACACATTCTTAATGGTGCTATTTGATGTTTACAATTTTTACATCCTTTATATCCAAGCTGTTTAATTAGTTTTTGCACTTCCCTTGATTTATATCCTTCCATTTATCTCTTCTCGTATCCTTTAATCAGATCATCAACCATGCTCAGGCACGTTGAGAGGATGTCTCTCCCTTCCTGAGTTGTTGTGACAATCTTCTGCATCTCATTTCTGAATTTTCTCATCTCGGTCAAAGGGATCTGCTCAGCTTTGAGCCTCTCATAGCATTCATTGAATATCCAGAGATTATAAAGCTCATATTTTCGATTTACATATCCAATTGTGAAACAATTGCGCTGCCACTCCAGCTCCTCCAAGAGATTTCTATTTTCGAATTTTGCTTTTGCTTCCCTCAGCTGCTTCTCTCTTTTTTCATTCATGGCTCAGCCTCCTAACAACGGCATAGGACACTCCCACTGATAATCGGGATATGAAATCAATGCCTCTGTCAACACATATCCTTTTCTTGTTACCTCAATGATCTGCTCGAACTCCATTCCTCGCTCATATCCATTCATTCTGATATCTATTTCATATTTATGGGCAATTTCTATAATTTGATCTATTTTTATGCTCCAGGCTGCCTTGAATGAAACAACCATGATGAAATCAGTTTTTGAATCCGTTTGATGTATATCGAATTCTCCGAAATCATCCGGTTGTAAAAAATGCCTCTCTGTGCCGGATATATGTAACCATTCTGGATAATCCGTTTCGTTTCCGCGCTTTCTAGTCCATCTTACAGTTATATAGTCCTCGTCATACTCCTTTAGTTCCATATCTATCTCATCATCTTGTCCTAATAATGACGATGGTGCTAATCCTTCTCTGATGAATCGTATGATATTTTCTTTTGGTCCCCTCGCTCTAAAAGTTCCTTGTATCCAGTTCGGCATATTCTCCTCCCTTTTTCTCCCAATACTTCTTCCAATAGCTCTTCGTATACCTCTTTGCGTTCTTTATCGCCATATGAAATCTGCCAATGCTGTTGCACTTTTCTTATATGCTTTATCTGTTCTCTATCAAATAAATACAGATGATCAAAAACCACCTCTGCTCTTTTGCTCCTATCTGGGTGAGCATTTCCGGCAAAATAGCACTGGCAATCTTCAAACAGATATTTGCATATAGGGCAACGACCTTTTAAGCTATCTACTTTCATGTATTTTCTCCCTTATCCTCCCTGCGCTTTCCTGCATCGACTGCCTTTGTGAGGAATACAACCACCTCGACAAATATGGTCGTTATCAGTCCAATAAACGCTATGAATGCAAATAATATCCCTAATGTCTTGAAAAATCCGATAATCATGTCTGCTCCTCGGTGTCCATTCCCATCATTTTTCTGAGAAGCTCAGCCCAGGTGATGCAAAATTCATAAGCTCCATTTGTGATCCTACAAAAATATTTTTCCTTACTCATCACCCGGAGCACCTCAGGATCCTCGCGGACTATATTTGCAGTAAATGGGTTTTCTATCTTCAAAGTCTCACCAACACTGATGCTTCGTCTAAAATTGTCCAGCATATCCTTTGTTATCATGCTCCCCCTTTCCTTTATGGCTCCCCGGAGGGAGCCCACTGTGTGATAATTTCCTTGTATAAATCCCCTTAACCTCAGGAGTGGTGTAACATTCAGCCCAACGGCATCACTCCCCTTTCACTCTTTCCATGAGTGCGTCAATGCGCTCCCTCATGTCCTTATATGCCTCAGCTGCTTCCAGCTCCAGCTTGTCATTCTCAGCACACACCTGTGTATCTGCATAATGCCTGAGACAGTTCAGACTCTCTATAATTTCCGCTCTTGTCATAGATCCAGCTCCATCTGCTCACCCTGCTCCTCAACTTTGAGGAGCTCATTGACATAAATTCCTGCGATCTGCTTATGTATTCCCTTTGTGTCAATCGTCACCGTTGTCTCGATGATCTCAGACCTCTCCATGATGTCCGGAATCCTCAGAGCTCTCTTTTTGAGGGCCTTAAAATCTTCGAGGTCAGCAAATACAATCCTCTGACCGCATCCAGGGCAATACTTAGCCCCTTTTGATTTCCATTTCGTGCCAATTCCTACTCCGAGGCACTTAGGACAGATATAGCCGTCATTAAAAAGGATCGTGAGCGGCTTGTCCCTCTTGCTTGTTGCCATCTGTTGCTCCCTTCACAAAATTACTGAGGACCTTATACTTTGTCTCGATCTGCTTGATCTGCTTTTGGATCTGAGTGATATCGTCCTCGTATGACTTGATTGTCCGCTCGTATGTCTGCATTTTTTCCTCAAGGGCATCCATTACCTCAATCGGAATTATCTGACGGCTGCTGCTGGATGGAGCTTCTTTGAGCTGACTGCTGCCGTCCGGAGATTCTGAGATTGAGGATTCATGTAACTTTGCACTATCTGACTTCTTAGGTCTGCCCGGCTTCTTTTTAGCCTCCCCATAGACTGCATCCAGGGCTTTGTGTGCAATCTTGTCCATCTCCTCAGCCTCTTCCTTCGTGATCTCGCATCCATACTCGTCAACTATTATCTCTTTTCCCATAATTAACCCCCTGCAAAGTCCTGCTAATCCTCAATGTAATTTTTCCCAAAAAGCTCCATCCATTTACTTTTGGGAAATTTCTGCTCAAAAGCCCTCTGTGCAATCCTTCTCATTGCGATATTTGTGACCTTTGACTTGTGAGGAGAAATCTCATCCCATTTATGATGCTTAGGACAGAGCCATACCCAGAGCCCATACTTTTCTGAGAGCTTGCGGTTCTTGCTGGAATAGCCAAACATGATATGATGCCTCTCAAGCCCATACTCAGGGAGCTCACTGGTATCGTTCTCAAGGTTCAGAAATGCCCTGCATATATAACACTCTTTTTTATCCTGGACTATTGATCTGCTCATATCTTCTCTTTTTTCTTGAATGTGATGTTCTGAGTGATAACCAGCTTTCCATCATTTCCGCGTTTAATTGACGTATTTGTGACCTTTGTGGTGGTATCATCCACACCCTCGACCTGCTTAATGACTCCCTGAGAGATTGCGCTCCATATTACTGCATTAGCGAGATTATGCATGACTCCCCTCATGTTTTCCTCATTGGCATAGGTCAAATCAATCCACTTGTCAGCTGTTGCCTGGTTGTCCATTATCATCCTCGCTGACTCACCCTGCTCACACTTGCATGATCTTGTTGCTTCGGTCTCAATCTCCTCAGGTGTCGCGTTCTCAGGCATCTTAAAAAATGCCTGCTGCCGACAATACTTGCAGGTACCGGTGACCTCAATGCGCTTCACCTCTTCCTGCTTCTCTTCCTTGCTCATCTCTTTAGCCCTCCTAATTTCTTTGTGATATTTTTAAGCTCCGAGCCTATACTCTTGAGCTCTGATGCAACCTTTTCAGAATTATCTGCTTTTCGGTACCTGATCGGACACTCTGCACAGATTTCCTCCATTGGCAATCCATTACTTTCGTGATTATTTTTCTGCTCATGATCGCTCGCATACTTGTATTTGCATAAGCAATCACAGATAAACTCCGGTGCTATTCTCATGACTTTTCCTCCTCCAACTTTTTGACATCCTTGACTGCTCCACCGTGTATGACCGTGAAAATCCTAAAATTTTCCTCCTGATCCTTTGGGATCTCAATCGTCATCCTCAAATCTCTCTCCATTTATGCTCTTTTCTCCTTCCTTTTCTCCATCTCTCCCAGAGCCCACTCATGATATGAGTCAATCTCGTCATCTGCTGCCGATATGAGCTCATGCTCCTTTGCAATATTGTCGAGATACTTCCAGAGTCCTGCACAATTGACCTGCTGCCCCTTGTTATTCTTCCAGGAGGACTCCTTCCACTTCCGGATCCAGCCATTGCGGAGAGCATTCTTGATGACCGTGTTACTTGTGAACACCTTTATCCTTGTGGGACACTTCAAAATGCTCACTCCGCTGATAAATGCCCTCAGCGCAATACTCAGCCTCGAATATTCTCCGCTGCTCATGGCTGTCCTTGTTACCGTCTCACCTTTGGATGTGACAAATTCCACGATATACATCCCATAAGCCTCTTTATGCTCAACAATGGTCTCAAGATACAGATTGACCTCTTTCATGCTCTTTTTTGGTTCTTCCGGCTTCTCCGGCTCCTTCTTAATCTCTGGTGGTGATGTTCGCATATAATAACGCTGGTACTTCTTTCCGGTGTATGGATTGACTCCCATGATTATGCTTGCAGGATCCACATACCAGCCTTTGGGTGGATCCGGTGCCTTTATGTCTCCGAACACCTTCTCTTTTTTTATGATCTCAGGCTTTTTCAGACCGCGGCTGATATGGTACCGCGCTCCCTTTGCCTCTTCCTTTGTCTCCTTCTTGACGATATAAGCGGCCAGATCTTTGTATTCCTTCCCATACAGATCTTTGCTCATGGGATGGATTGTCATAGTTCCATATTTCTCCCAGGCTTTCACGCACTCAGATACCACATTCACATCCTCAAGGTTCTGCACAATGACATGATGGTGCAGGTTCTTCATTTTCTTTCCGCGCTCAGTCATGGCTATATAGTGGAACTTGATGCCCTTTGACTTTAATGCCTTGCCTACTGCTATCCGAAAAGCCCTGAGGTTTTTCTCAGCCTCCTCATAGCTTTCCGGATACTTACCATCAAGATATCTGAGGATGATATGATGCCCATTATCAAAATTCGCAAGCATGAGGTTCTGTATATGCCTCACTCGGTTCTTTTCGTTCTGCTTCTTTACCGCCTCCGGAGTCAAGTACCTCTTTTTCTTCCTCTTCCTTCCGGGAGCTCCATACTGCGCTGCATGATACTCTCTGACCTCTACCGTCTCAGGATTCAGTACTGATGTAACTTTGTAATACATTACCCCTCCAAAAATTTACTAACTTTAATATATTTAATGGCTTTTTAACGAGGTCATTCCCCCGTCAAAAAAGTCTTGAAAAATCGCCATTTTATGCGGTTTTTCCTTGCATTTCAGCTAGTAAAAAGGTATAATGTGTTTAGTCGCAGGTACCTACCTACCAAATTATTTACGAAACTAGTTGCTCCCCCGTAACTGGTTTCTTTTTTTTGCTCATTTCTTCCCATGTTTAGCCTCCAGCTCCTCAGCTCTCTCAAGTATCTCCTGGGCATAATCTGATATCGTCCCATCTTTCCAATAATGCTGCAGCCCGGTCTTGTCTCCGTTGTACCTCATCAGCACCTCTGCAGGATCTTCATAGTTGGCAAAAAGCCATCCCAAATAATCAGCGTTGAACTTGACCGCGCCCTCGTAGGTCTTTAGATCTTCCACCGTCAGGCCGAGCCTCTCAATACGGTCGAGATGATCTTTACATTTCAGATTGACCTGTGCAGGTCCCACACTATGCTCAAGATCTGTCTCGGCTGTTGCATTTAGTCGGAATCCGCTCTCATGCTCCAATGTTGCCTCTATCAGCTCAGGCAGAATGTGATACGTGATCTCTGAGAGCTCAGCAGCCTCCTCAACCTCGTCCGGGATATCCGGATCATTATAAAAATGTGTACGCTCAAAATTTCCCTCGTCACCTGCTGCCGTCTCGGATCCGATAAGCGGCTCGAAAATAGAATCAACCTCCTCGATCACTGGAGCAGGACGCTCAACGAGAAAATGTTGTTGTGATTGTGATTTTATTGCTTCCATCCCTGGATAAATGGACAGAATCGCGCCAAGAATGACGCTCGTGAAAAATGTAATTACTTTTTTCATACTTGACTTATTCCCCCGGTTATACTTTCAGAGTCTCCTGAGCCCCTCCCGGCTCAATCACTCCCTTATCAAATAAAAATCTCATGATCTTGTATCCAGCCCATGCTGTTGGATATCTTCTTGCCATCACCACATTGTCCGGCGCGGTCATAACACCATTCTCAGCGTCGATTATCATCTGAGTGACCTCATCCAGCATCTCAGCCTTTTCCTTTTCTGTGATGACTCTCACCGTCCTCCTCATGCAACTACCCCCCTGACTAGTGCATTGAGATCTGAGTCTGTGAATTTGAGTACCTCATCCAGAGCTTGCAGCTCGAACAGTCTCAGGTTCTTCGGATACTTCAATCTGTCCTGGAGAGTCAGATAATTGATTCCGGTCCTCCGTGCCAATTCTTTGACTGATGAAATCCTATTTATGGACATATAGGACTTAACAATCCACTTAAATCGTTCCTCCATAGTCGCCTCCTACCATATAAAGTTTAGCCTTGCTTAACTTTTAGGCTAAAAAAAATAGAGCCCATATTCATCTTTTGGGATTTCTAACTCATTCCCCCAGTTCATCATATCTGTTTTGGTAATATTTTGCCTTCCGGACAATTTTGCGGATAACGTGCTGTTCTGCATTTTCATATGCTTTGCAAATCGGTTGTATGTCCTGAATTTCTCGACAATACGACCTCTCAACTTAGGATATTTAAACTCATCTGATGCCATTGCCTTACTCCTTTTTTATTATTTCTTAATCAATTCTTTATGACTGATTTATAAAAAGTTTAGCCTAGCTTAATTCTTTTGTCAACAATAACCTTATAAACTGTTGTATTATTTTAATAATTACATTTATAAAAATTGCTAATTTTGTTATTATCTTCATATGAAAAATAAAACCTTTAATAATGAAAATGATAATAAAATATCCGCTCAGAGGTTGCGTGATGCCATGCATGAGGCTCAAATAACCTCCGCGGAGCTTGCTTCTCGTTCTGGAGTCAGTAAAGCATCCATTTCTCAATATAGAAATGGTACTTATGTCCCATCTAATTCATCTGCTGAAAAAATGGCAAATGTTTTAGGTGTCTCTCCGTTATGGCTCATGGGATTCCCTGAGGAATATCTAACGATTGATTATGCGCATGACCGGTCTAATCCTGAATATATGTTGAGCTATACCGAAAAAGTGCGTGACGTTGCTATGCAGAAATTAATTTCCGTTGCTAAAAATAGCGACCCGAAAGATATTTTACTAGTAACTGATATGCTAAAAAAATTAAATGAGCGAAATTGAAAGGAGGAACATTATGGCTTTATTCGGAAATGGTGAATCAAAAGAGGAGAAAAAGGAGCGAAAAGCTCAGGAAATGCTATCCAAGTACGGACTTGATTGTCTATCGGATCCGAAGGATCTCGAAGCAGTTAAAAATATCCAGTATAGTTTGATGGGCAACAAAATGATTGAGCTAGGTGCTGCTTTGCAAGGCAATGGAGCCGATGCTGCAAAAATGTCATATCTAAATGCAATCATGCAGCAAAATTATATAATCATACGGCAATTGGACAGAATTGCCAAGGCTCTGGAGGATAAATAATGGCAAAAGCGAAAAAACTTCCCTCCGGCTCCTGGAGAGTACAGGTCTATTCTCATAAGGATCCGAACGGCAAACGACATTATGAGTCATTTACTGCCAGCACAAAACGTGAGGCTGAGATGCTGGCCGCTCAGTTTGCTGCTGACAATGAGAGAAAACGTGCTCAGGATCTTACGGTCGAGGAGGCTGTTCGAGGTTACATAGAACATAATCGTCCAACTCTCTCACCCTCTACTCTCCGCGGATACCTTGCGGAGCTCAAGAGGATGGAGCCGATCTATGACCTCAGGATCCGCAAAATCACAACAAGTGACATCCAGGGATTTATTACATGCCTCTGTGATAAGGAATATGCCCCTAAAACTGTCAAAAATACATATGGGACGCTGGTCTCTTCCCTGAGGTTCTATGATATCGATAAAAATTTCAAGGTAAAGCTCCCGGAGATTCCGGAGAACGATGACGAAGCTCCTGAGTCCGATGCTGTGATGTTACTCTTCCAGGAGGCATCACCGAACCTCAAAAAAGCGATCATGTTTGCAGCATTCCACTCCCTGCGTCGGAGCGAGATATGCGCTCTCAAATATAAGGATCTGGATGGCAACGTGCTCCATGTCCATTCCTCAATTGTGAGAGGTCCCGAGGGATGGGTGCATAAACCTACTCCTAAAACCAAAAAATCAGCGCGATTTATAAAACTCCGTGATTTTGAGCTAGATCTGATCGGAAAAGGATCCCCGGAGGAGTATATCGTGCCCATAAAGCCCTCAACGATTAACTCCTGCTTTACGGATCTGAGAAAAAAGCACGGTCTTGATAATATCCGCTTCCATGGTTTAAGGGCTTACTATGCCTCAATTCTGTCCGCGCTGGATATCCCTGAGTTTTATATCCGACGCAACTCAGGCTGGACCGAGTCGAGTCCGGTGTTTAAAAAGCACTATCAGAAAAGGATCATATCCATTGAGGAGAAATATACTGAGAAAATCAATGATTATTTTGACGAGCTATGCAACACGAAATACAACACGGAAATAAAAAAGAACCGCCCAGCCCAATGACTTAGCGGTTCTTGTGAGTGCCGGCGGTGGGACTTGAACCCAGCTCGATTTTTATGCATCCCTAGCATTCATGTATGTTGTAGCATATTTCTATATAAATAAGCATATTTTTATATGCCCTATTATAGCGGTTTTATGTTACACCATCAACATGATGCAACACGAAATGCAACACGGACAACCCGGACGCTCATGTACGCTCGCGGATATTTACGCAACTCCAACGCAACTCCAACGCAACTCCCACCCAACTCTGTCCCAAATCATCCCAACATAATCCCAAATTAAAAAGAGCGGCTCCCTCAGGAACCGCTCTCTCTTAATTTCTCTTATTCACTTTTTTAAGCCTCTCAATCGTGAGAGGTCCCACTATACCGTCAACAAATTCCTTAGTCTGGAAATCAATGACTGCAGCCTTTGTCTTTTCTCCGAAATCACCATCAACCTTGAGATCATACCCGGCGCAGTTCAGCTCGAACTGGATCCAGCGGACAACATTTCCCATCGCTCCGATTCCGTGAGAGCTTGCAGGCTCATGATATGGATTGACAGCCATGTGTCCCTCTGTCAGATTGATGATACCATCAAAATCGACATCAAGGTCAACCACGTTCCTGATTCCTCTGAGCCTTCCCTTTGATGAGTATTGCCACGCAACACCGAGTCCGGGATTCAATGATTCTCTGAGGGTTCCATCATCATTTTGGGGATATCTTGCTATCCAAAAATCGAGATTGCCGAGGGCTTTTGTGTTCAATACATTCCGATACCAGTCGAGATTGCAATATATTCCGACATAATATCCGGCTGCTTTGAATATCCTCTCATATACCCTCACCAGTGCGGTGATTCTCTCTTTCCCGATAGCTCTGACCGATGCAGCCTCGAGATCAATCCAAATACCATAATCAAGAGGTCTGCCTTTTAAATGTCCCAGGAGACAGTTTGCATCACGCTCAGGATCCTCGATGGATTTTGTACCTATAAAGATATAGACTCCGGTGCTGATTCCATTTGCTTTACATCCGTCATAATTTCTCTCAAAATACTCATCGATTCTATGGCTCTGGGCTTCGTACTGACATTTGAGGATTGCGAACTCAATCCCCTGCTCCCTTACCGCTTTCCAGTCAATCTCCAGCTGATGATGAGATACATCAATACCAAATTTTCGACTCATGATGTCCTCCTTCCTGGAGATCTCAATCCTCAACCTCAGGGAGACCGGCAACTGATGTCAGGATGGAAATAACAGCAGCAACCCCTGACACTGATACCACATTAACCCATGAGATTTCTGCGAATGCCTGCCCTACTGTGATGAGGCTGAGTGCAGTCTGACAAAATGTCTTTGCTGCTCTCACTGCGGCCGCCTTAATCCACTGCTTTGTATTATCCTTGATCTGATTCATACGCTTTCCTCCTTATTGATTTTTGATAAACATTTGTTTAATACCTTGCGAGCCTCCTCGAGATCTCCTGATATCTCCTTGTGCTCAGATTCACAATAATGCACCTCAAAATTTATGAGTGCTAGACTGCACGTCAGAAGAACCTCGAGAATCTTTTCAATTGATCTGAATTTATCATTCCCCTGCCTTAATTGCTGCTCAAAATCCTTATATCTGAGATTTACCTCAGAATCGAGATCGTCAACCTTATCCTCAAGAGCTTTGAGTCTGTTTTCAAGATTCTCATGAGGTTTCCTTGTAAATTTATAAAACATAAATCCAAGCATGAGGACATTTGCAAGCTTTAGAACTAAATCAGAGTATTGAGTGACAGTCTGAACCATTTCACTCCTCCCTAAATAAGAAAAGAGGAAACTAATATCAGCTGACGTTAGTTTCCTCTAGTCGGTTATTATTATCTTTTTTCTTCCTTTGCAGGAGCCTTGTCGACTGTGCCATCCTCAAGGATGATATAACCATCTGCCTCAACCTTGTCCTGAGTCTTTTTTCTCCAGGTCTTTGGTACATCATTAATTGTCCAGATCTCACCAGTCCTGTCATTGATCTGTCTTTCCTCGAGAACGTGTGCGTATTTGTTTACCATGATATTATCCTCCTCTTATTATTTGTTTTCCAGAGCTGCTATGCGCTCCTCGAGCTCTCCAATTGTTTCCGCGATGTCAAACAGAGCTTCTGAGTTTTCCTCGATTGCTTCTGCCAGGTCAAAAATCGCATTCTCATTGTCAATTATTCCATTTGTAGCCATGCATTCTCCTTTCCAGCTCAATGGCTTTTCTAAAATTATAAGAGCAGCAATGACGGAGCTGCCCTTTTGCACTTGCCAGCTGTCCTATTGTCCTATCGTTAAGGACCTCAATCCTGGTTATCCTCTTCCGGATTCGCTTCGCGGTGGACTTCCTTAATAGGACATAATCCTTGAAATCCCTATACCCACAGAAATCAACTCCCTGCTTGGTGTTGAAAATCTCAGATTTTGAAAACTCCAGCATGAGCTCCTCTTTTAGATATTCCGTTATCTTCTTCCTGCATTCTTTCAAATAATCCTTGTTATTGCTGAATAGAAGAAAATCATCACAATATCTCACATATTTCCCACACTTGAGCTCGTGGAGCACAAAATTATCCAGGTATGTCAGATAATAATTTCCAAACCACTGAGAGCAATAGTTTCCTATCGGTACATTTTTGCCACCAGGAAAAGAGAAAATCACATCATCAACTATCTCCATGAATCTCTCATCCCTGATTATCCGGTGCAGCATCCCGGAGAGGATCTCCTGATCCACGGACGGATAAAAATGATGGATGTCACATTTCAGACAATACTGATATTTCCGAGTGTACTCAGCACATTTCTGACTAGCTCTGTGTGGTCCCTTACCCTCTACACATGCATAGCTGTTCTCGATAAATTTCGATGCGAGTATCGGTCTCAGAATATTCATCACTGCGTGCTGGACTATTCTGTCCGGAGCATATGGCAGCTTGTAGATCATCCGCTCCTTAGGCTCATATATCTTCATGGCCTTATAGGGTGATGTGTGAAATCCACCGCTCACCACCAGCTCCCTGACCTTCCTGAGATTATTTTCAGCATCCTCGTTGAATTTCCGGATCTGCCTCTGTCCCTTCTTTCTCTTTATAGAGTTTTTATAGGCAATCTCAAAATTCTCCTCGGATATGAACTCATTCCACAGATTTTTATATGTTTTCATATCTCTTTTAGGATGAGATTGTTCGCGTACTACTAAAACCCACCCATCTCCGCTGTGTGTTCTGGCATCCTTGCCACAGATAAGCGATCAGCCGTGAGTTAGCTCGATATTACGCACCGGAGTTATGCTTCTAATCCCACGTATCGCACCGCGCCCACCGATATTCGTATTCACATTCGAGCGAACGTTATTCGAATTACGACAACGAGAACCGCAATTCGCGGCATTATTCCAATTGCCTCCTGCCAGCAGGACATAAACCGCTTATCTCAAAATTATCTGCTCATGTAAATGAGTAGTAATTTCCTACTTTCTTGACTGTTGTTTTAAATCTGTACTCAAGCCCCTTCTCAGACAGCTTTTTCTCCATTTCCTCAGCCTGGTCCTTTATGACTGATGAGCCGGAGAAAAATACTTTCTTTTCCTCCTTCTCATCGTCTGCATAGTAGAATTGGACTTTTGTGCAGTAATTGCATCCTTTACTCTGATATTTGCTTGAGGAGACATGAAATCCGGTGACAATGATCTCATTATTGAGCACATCGTCAATCTTGATCTTGTCACCGTCCAGTGTCTTATTCTCAGCAATATCCTCGAATTTAGGGATATCCATGTCTCAGCCTCCGGTTACGCATGACGGCATACACGGCTCGCACCGCGCCCACCGAGAGTCGTATACACACGCGAGCGAACGTCATTCGAAGTACGACAACGAGAACCGCAAATCGCGGCACTAAGCCAACCGCCCCCCGCCAGCAGGACATAAGGAGCACCATACTCCTGACCAAAGGATCCATGTCCATCATCGTCAGCCCATGCAGAGCCTCCGGCAGGTGCAATCTCATCAAGCCACTGATACAGATATCCGCACATCTCCTCGCATCCGATAGCTGAGATCATACGTCTGTTTGCTGTGTCTTTGTGACCGCCGACTGTTGATGCATCAGCTGAGCCGTAAATGTTTGTCTTTTCATTGGATCCGATTGCAGCACTTGTGAACTCGAAATCTCTGAGGAGTCTCTTTCCGACCTGCCTCATATCCTCCTGATGGTTCCAGGGAGATCTTGATACTGTGTGAGCCACATTGTACCTGGACATTGTGCTCAGTCCCTTGCCACTCTGCAGATAAACGTCGATAGCTTTTCCGGTGTCTCTATCGTACACCATAGCATCCTCATTGAGACACTCAGGATGCCATGTCAGACACCATACTGACTCAGGGAGAATGTCACCGGCTCCGAATCCTGAGAGCGGATGCTCCACAGTAACAACATCATACTGAGTCTGTGTTGTAACAGAGATAACTTTCTTCTTATAGAAAGCATAGAAATCAGGATCCTCATCCTCACGATAGCTCTTTACCATGAAATCACCATTTACTGCGATTCCTGAGGATGGAGCAATCATGTTTATGGTACCTGCTGCCACACAGAGAGTGTGAAAACGTCCAATTGTCACTCCGGTACCCAGTTTTGTCAGATTTGCGGTGATAGTGCCATCATCAGCAAGATTGACAAAATAATCCTTTCCAGCGGTCAATCCGGAAAATGTTGCCTGAGTGTCAGTCAGATATGACTCATACTCCCCATTTGATTTTTTGATCTGGGTGCCTGCTTTGATGATGAGTCCCTGCTTTTCAGTGGGATCAAATCTCAGCCATCTGTCCACCACACTCCTCACTGCCGGATTTCCATCGTCTGTGGGAGTCACATGTCCGAGAACCGCGTCTCTGATAGCGAGACATGCATCTTTGATCGCAATTCCAGTCTCATCAAGCATAATTGGTTTTGTAACTTCGCTCATTTCAATCTCCTCTCTTTTATTCGTTGTATGTGATATTTAATTTCCCATTTACAACCGATAATCCTAAATCGTTGACGCTCACATTATAGGCAACGGAATAGTCCTCCATTGTCATGCTGTCATCGTCTGCCACGGTACACCTTGCCAACTTAACAGCAAGCAGGAGGTCATCTGTGACATTCTCAGGTCTTGTGGGTACCGCCGGAGGTACCGGAGAATAGTCCTCATTTCCCATGATGACAACGATCTCGCTCCTCTCATTTCCGGTGGCGATATCTTTGAGCACTTCGACATAGAGGTCATCAATCCTTGATGCTCCTGCGGTCGTTATCGGATCCAGCAGGATGGTATCACTCTCCTGCACCTCAATATCAATGCCCTCTGTCCTCCAGTATCCGGTGTTGATGATAACGCTGAGTGTACCTGCCTCAATGGTTCCGTCCTTCATGCGGACAACCTTGCCTGAGCCAAAATTGCCCATCAATATTCTATTGAGCGTGGCTACCTGCTCCGCTGATATATGGTTGACACCTTGATGTCCGGTAATTAAATCGAGCATATTTTTCTCCTTGCTTTTTAGGGCTGAGGATCATCCTCAGGTTCCTCCCATTCAATATAAAAAATGTCCGCATCAATTACTGCTCTGCCTGCCGTTAGCGATGTGGCACGGACTGTTATAACGGCCTGCGTCGGATCCGAATCATCCAGCGATATATATTCAACCGATACAGTTACTCCCTGATCGCGTGACGATGCAGTGTAGGCGTATACTTTTACTCGATTATTTGATCCTGATGGCGTTATAGGCGCAGTCAACTCTAAATCTTCACCTGCCCCATTGAAGTCATATATCCATCCTCTTGATTCAGTTTGTGGATTTAATAGAGCATTAATCTTTGAGGTGCAAAGTCCGATGGCTGATGTATTGGCTTGAATATTATTCTCATCAGTTCCCAGCCTGGTATTTACATTGTCAACGCTATCCTGCAGCGAGCTATTAGAAATATAATTCGAACCCTTAACCTCTACGGAATCAACTGCTCCTGATACCATAAGAGCTCTGAATAAAAGATACGCACCTTTGATGTTTACCGCGCTCGGTGGATCCGGAGGATTTCCCTCGTTGCCGGTCGGGAATGCAGTTCCGACCTGATAAACAAAATCAGCCGTCTGCACATTTGTGATCGTGTCCTCATATATAACGACATAGAGGTCATCTATTCTGCTATATCCCACCGCTCCGGGATCCAGCTCCCACTCATAAGCATCTAACAGCTGGAAAAAATATCCTCCTGCCAGAGCCTGCCCGGTGTTAACTGTGACCTTAGTGCCGGATGTGATCTCTGGTACCAGCCCATTATCCAGCTGTGAAAATATCTTTATCCCGGAGATATCTCCGGACAATCCTCCTATAAGGGCAACGGCCTGCTCCGTCGTGATATGGGGACTCCCTTTGTGGGCTGTCACGAGCTCTATATTTGCCATAGTGTCTCCTTATTTGCCAGTATTGTACTTGTATGTCACAATACCTCGCTCAATCTTGATGATTTTCTGAGTGATCCTCTCTGATGCTCCGATACCTGTCACCTCGTCGGATGCTCCGATTCTGTCATTGATGTCATAGACTCTTTTCTCATCCAGGGTGATCTCAAGCTCATCCTTTTTCATGTATTCCTCAAGTTTCTTTTTAGCTGCTTCGATAAGAGCCTCAAAGTGATCCTCATACTGTTTGAAATACGCTCCGGCAATAAACTCCGGTATAGGCTGATATTGCACTGCTGTGTAATATGTATTTGTTTGCCATGCCGGATATGTGCGTTTTTTGTATACAGTCTGAGCACTAAATGCAGGAATTACATAACCGCTGCTATAATAAGCACCTGCTACAAACGGCGGAGCGTGCGGATCATCCTGGTGCTTTACATAGTATGTATTCTTTTTGAATTTTGGGACCTTGTTCTCCGTTGTCTCCATATAGTAGGTGTTGGCTTTCCACCTTGGAGCTGTTTTGGCTGTTACTGCATAATACTTTGAGCCTTTTTTTGTGAAATAATTTTTATAGTTCTTTTTCCAGTCTGATGGCTGATATGTTGTCAGTACCTTTACTTTTTTTGAATCAGGTCCCACCTGAGAAAAATTAACACCATCAGTCGTATAATAATTGCTATATTTATCAGCCCAGTCTGATGGTTGCTTTTTTAATAATTCATATGTAGGATCTGGGACGATACTCTCAACTTTTGAACCATCTTGCTTGCAATATTCAGTCCATCTCGTAGTCCAGTCCGGTGGCTGAGTTGTCAGCCTTATCAATCCAGGCACCTGAGAAATTGATACATAGCTCCCATTTTCCAGCTTGTAATAATTCAGATATGCTCCCTGGTACCACTGAGGTGGTTCTGTTGCCTGCACATCGTAATCCTCAACCGGATCAACACTCTTATATCCTTCATTATCAGATATATAATAATTCGCAAAGTTTGATGTCCAATCCCCAGGCATTGACAGCTGCAGATCATATCTGTATGCAAGGGCTGGCTTCTCGAGATTTTTATATTCAACTGTGTCATTTTTCAGCGTCTGGCTGAAATACTGCTCAAATCCCCACTCCTTCTCATCGAGCTCCTTTGACGGAGTGAGATCTTTTCCCCAGTCATCAGGTACCGTCTCCAGTAATACATAGTGATATGTGCTGCCTATGCTCGGATAATCATAGATTTCAGACATTTCATTGATTCCGGTCACCATATGGGCTGAGAGGATTGCGAAATTCTTGATATCCTCCTCATTTGTTGACTCGGCCAGTGCTGCAATGTCTGTATAATAATCTGAATCCTGCACCGGATTCTCTCTTGCGTATGGCAATAAACCACCATTCTCATCGAGATAGAGGTCTATCACATATCTGTCTGCAAGATTTCCGGATCCCATGCAGTGCAGTCTGTTTATAGAGTTGTAATTTCTTTTAGCTCTGAATTGATCTGTCCCCTCAAGGAAATCATCGTCACTTGAGTAATCCACGTTTGGAACTGCCTCAATTACTCCGTTTACGATTTTGGGTTTTAAATCAAACTGATATAAGAGATCTCTGATAAATGTATATCCGTGAGCATAGTTTCCGCTCTCTGATGATACTCTTGCGTCAACATCATAGCCTGCATTGTTCTCTGCAACTGACATAAAAGCATTCTCAGGCTTAACATATAGCTCATTGAGATCTCCCGGGATGATATTCATCCTCTCCAGGAGTTCCCTCAGAACCTCATTAGCATCCCCATTGACATAAAAATAATTGTACCCGGGCTGAGGATATAGAATCTTATTTTCGAGGATTCCATGCCATGTCCTGCCTGAGTAGATCATCATCTGATTTTCAGTATCAACCTCTATCGCATCAATGACACCTCCGTACTCAGTGCCGTTGACATAAACAATCTGATCCTCAGAAAGCTCATGAGCTCCCATGGGAACTCTGAGCTCAAAATCATTCTCCTTTTCTCCAAATGAGCAGTCGAATGTATATGTATTTAATACACCGCGGTCGATGATTATTCCCTTTTCCACGTCTGCATAAATCAGGTCCATTTAGGCTCACTCCGTTTCTCAATGAGATAAAGGTCAAAAAGCAGGTTCTGAGCTGATGATACAATCACCTGCCCACTTCCCTGGATAGGCTCAAAGATATAACTCTGTCGATTTCTCGCATACAGAACGCTCTGAGTGGATCCTGAGGGATAGGTCAAAAATACCGCCTTTTCTCGGTCGTTCTTCTCAATACTTGAGATTGTGAGCGTCGAGTTGAGCGGTACTGTGATAAATACCTCATAGAGGTGTCCGTTGATATATACTGCTGGATTTATACATGGTCCATATATAACCATTCTGAAATCCAGCGGAATCGTTGTATCAAAATTGATGACCTTCTTATATCCACCTACACCGAGATCGCAAGGCATGTCAAAATCAAAATCGAGACCGTCAACAACCTGCTCCCTGCCGGTTGCCTCGATCTCATATTTTGTCTCCTTGAGCCAAAATGGAAACGGACAATAGATTGATGCCTCGTTTGTTGTCCCTTCTGCCTCATTCTCAGGTGCGCTGGTATCTGACTCGATCATATAACACTCAATAGTGTATCCATCCACTTCAAGAGTTCCTGGCTTCATGAGAAAAATATCATGCTCCGTTGCGTCATGGAGGCTGTTGAGCTTTTCTTTCCTTGCTTCATGATTTCCGAACACCTTGAAAGTGACATTGAAAACCTGCGCGTCCTTTGTGAACGTCTGGAGGAGCTCACCAAATTTGTACTTAACTCCCTCCGGTGTCCATGCGTATTTATGCAGTTGTGCGTCCTTCAATCTCACCGCGTTAAAATCGAGGAGATTAAAGGACTTGCCTGCGCTATTGGTATATACTGCTGTACTCATGCTAATACAACTCCTAATCCGTCTAATGTTCTTCGTAACTCACGGCCATCAATGCTGATTGAGATAGTTGCATCTGATGCTCCCTCTCTAACAGCTGCATAGATGGCTGATGCATCAACCTCACCTCTCAGATTGCTGCCTGCTGCCTCGTGCTGATACTCAAGTGCCTGCGCTGCGCTCATACCGACCATGATATCTGTTGCAGCGTTTTCTGCTGCCTGCTGCACAAGATAAGAATATTTATTGATTCCTTGTGCAAACATCTTCATCATGTCAGGCATCCATTTATAATCGTCTGCCATAGGTCCTTTTGTCGGATGTGAGTGTCCCATCACTTCTTTAATCATCTGAGCTGGCTTGCTTACGACGTTCTTCAATGCCTCCAGCTTTGATGAGATACCATCAATAAATCCCTGGAGCATATCCTTGCCCCAATTGAGTGCATCGTTCTTGAGGTTTTTGAATTTGTCTGTAAAAATGTTCTTTATTTCTGTCAGCTTGCCCTTTGTCAGAGTGTCAAGCGTTCTGAATCCCATCGTGTAGTATTCTTTTATACCTGTCCATGTAGCAGCGACTACTCCCTTGATACCGCCTCCATGAGACTGATATGCGTTTTTGATCCTGCTCAGGGAGCTGGCTGCATTTGTAGCAATTGCAGATCCGACTGTTGTGACAGTAGACTTGACTCCGTTCCATACCTCAGCAGTTTTTGACTTTACATTTCCCCAGGCTTCTGCTGTCTTTGACTTGATACCGTCCCATTTCTCGGCAACTACTGCACCAACCTGCGCCGCAACCTCTTTAATCTTGTCCCAGTTCTTATAGATCAGCACACCTGCAGCAACAACTGCCGCGCCAATTGCTATGAATGGAGCAAACGGAGCCAAAAATGCAATAACTCCGGGGAGTGCTGCAAGGGCTGAGACTCCCATCGATACAATTGCACTGCCTACTGCCACAAATACCGGAGTCAGGGCTCCGATTACTGACACGATAGTGCCTCCTGCAGATATCAGAGTGCCTATTGAGGTCACAAATGTTCCGATACCAACAACCACGGGACCTATCGCAGCAGCCAGGGCTGCAAATTTTATAATGTTGTCCTGCTGGGCTGTTGATAGTGAATCCCATTTCTGTGTCAGATTATCAACAACATCAAGCCCCTTCTGAATATACGGAACCAGTCTCTCACCGATTTCAATTGCAACGTTGCCGATCTGCTCCTTTGCCTGGGAGAGTTGTGATGCTGTTGTTTCATATCTCTTATTTGCCTCATCCTGGAGAGCTGTGTTCTGCTCATAGGCTGAGTTGGATGTCTCGACTGCACTGGCGAGCTGATCTGATGCCAGTGCTAATGACTGGAGCATATTTGACTGTCTGATTCCGCTCATTCCGAGCTCATCAAGGACAGAATAGGAATCCTCTCCAGCTGCATTGAGTTCTGAAAGCCCACCGATAAAATCCTGCAATGCTGTGACCGGTGATCCCTTCCAGTTTGCAGCAAACTCATCCGCACTTACCCCGGCGATATTTGCAAGAGCTTCGAGCTTCTCACCACCCTCGCTGACAGCTGTTGATATACTTGTCAGCGTCTGAGTCATTGCGGTGCCGCCTGCTTCTGCCTCGATACCGACTGAGCTCATTGCTGCTGATAATGCCAGGATGTCTGTGGAGGACATTCCTGCAATGGTTCCGGCTGATGCCAGTCTCGTTGACATTGCAACTATTGCCGCCTCGTCTGTTGCAAAATTATTTCCGAGGTCAACAATCGCGGATCCGAGATTAGAGACATTCGATGTATTCTCTCCGGTGATATTCATAAACCTCGCGAGGGCTGTTGCTGCCTCATCTGAGGATATGTTTGTTGTATCACCGAGCTCAATCATTGTCTTTGTGAATGCTGTGAGGTTATCAACTCCGGTGATACCGAGCTGACCTGCTGCCTCCATGACTCCTGCTATATCCTCTTTTGAGGATGCGGTTTCTGTTGACATCTGTTTGATGTTATCAGCTAACTGCTGATACTCCGCATCGGATGCGTCAACTGTTTTCATGACTCCGGTGAAAGCTGTCTCCCAGTCAACCACAGCCTTACCTGCTGCCGTAAACGCGCCAACAATGGGAACGGTGACGTTCTGAGTCATGCCTTTTCCAAAATCAGTTATGGAACCACCGACATCCTTCATTTTGGATCCGACATCCTGCATCTTGCTGCCAACGATCTGGAGACTGTTCGGCATCGAGTCGAGCTGACTCTTGAGCTTGTTGAGGTCTGTTGTGGCATTATTAACAGCCTGCTGCCACTTCTGCACCTGAGTGGAGTTTTCTGCATAGTTGGCTTTTGCCTTTTCGAGCATTGCAGAAAGCTCCTCGACCTTTTTCTCCTGGAGCGTTATCTGCTCATTGAGGAGCTTCTTTTTTGCAGTATTCTCCTCGATGCTTTTGCCCTCATTTTTGAATGAGGATTCAAGTTTTCGCATCTCAGAGCTCAGTGTCTTAGCCTGGACTATAATCTCATTTATTGATTTTCTATAATCGGCTTCGCCTTCTATCCCTATCTTGGGCCCTATATCAATTGCCATGCTCTACCTCAACTGAATAACCTCTTCAAATGTCATCTTCTTTTGTTTTGTCTTGATCTTTGCAGCACCGTTATGCACTGCATAGCAAGAAACGAGGTCACGGAACTCTCCGTACCTCGTTATCATCGTTTCGCGTCTTGTCATATTTAAAAGGTGCCCATAAAAAATGAGCCAGGACTCATCCAGCTCTATTTTTTGGACACTGTTTTTTTTCCTTTTACTTTTACCGGCTCAGTCTCAACATTTCTCTTTGAGTCTCCATAATATGCTGCATATGCTTCATCCTGGAGCTTCGAATAATCCTGATTATCCATCATGAGGAGCTCTTCCTCAGTAATGACCTTTTCGTCAAATTTGGGATCTTCGAATTTCATTGAGTCGATATAGCCCTTGTGCAGGGCGATGATAAACATATTGTTGTTGTGTGCAACCTCTTCATAGGCACCCTCAAAAATTGAGGCTATGTTTTCCAGCTTTCCATCCTTGCACATCTTTGACACCTCGATGGACGCTGCTATCGTAAATTTGAATTTTATCTCTCTTCCGTGTAAATACATTTGAATCCCTCCTCTGGATGTGCGACATATCTTTTAGATCATCATGGTGCTGTGACTGTGACTGTGTAGGTCTTGGAGTCAACTCCGTTGGATACTACGATCACAACTGTATTGTCTCCTGATGCCCATGTCACGGAGTCACCGCTATCAATTGCGGATCCGTTTGCCTCGATTGTAACTGTCAAACCGGTTCCGGCTGTTGCGCTGACTGTATCAGCTGCATTTGTTGTTGATGTTGTGTATGTGTCAACATCAGCGTCAAATGTAGGACTGAGCACAAGTGAACCAATCTCAATATCAGTCAATTCTGCTTTTGCAAGGGCTGTGACTGCTACTGTGTAGACGGTTGACTCTTCTCCGTTTGTCGCTGTTACCTCGATAGTGTTATCTCCGAGTGTCCAGGATACGGAATCACCTGACTCAATACCGACATTATTTGCCTTGATTGATACAGTGATACCCTCGGCAGCTTCTGCTGTCACGATTGAGGATGCATCGGTTGTCGTTGCTGTGTATGATATCTTATCAGCTGCGAATGCAGGAGTCAGGACGAGTGATCCGATTGTGAGTGAGCTCAGTACCGGATTATTGAATCCCATAAGCTCTTTCAATGCAGCCTCAGCCTCAGCTTCTGATGCATAATCGTCACCATCGTACTTCCATGCATTCTCATCAGTGTCATCACGACTGATCTCAGCCACGAGCTCCTGAGTCTGCCAGTCAATCTCTTCCTCCTGAGTCTTTGCAGACAATCCCAGAGTGTTGAATTTAACCTTAGGCAATAAGAACGGCTGGAAAGTTGTCACACCACCGCTCATCCATTTAACAATGAATCCATATCCAACATACGGCACTGTATCCTTTGATGAGTGTGCTGTCCATCCCTTTGCATTAGGCTCTCCGAGTCCCTGGATAAACCTCTCCGCTGATACAAACAGACCATCAACGTTTGTCGTTACCTGGCCGCCTGAGAAAACACCGCTTGCTGATTCAGCTTTTATGTTATCAACATAAAAGTCGTTGCTGTCTGATGAGCTGGGATCAATGCTGACATCAACACCACGAGCGAGCTTTCTCAGCCCGGAATAAGTGACCTTATTTCCGGTGTTGCTATATCTAGCAACATAAGGCTTTGAAAAACCGATTTTTACTCTTCCGGCTTCACTCATTTTTAACCCTCCTATTTAACATATTTCTTTAACTCACGGTCAAAAGTCTCTTTCATAGCCTGCTCAGCTGCGCCTTTGACTCTGCTGACCGCTCGCTTTACAAAATCATTTTTCTTTTGATGAAAGCTCGTTCCACTGATAAGCGCCCTCGCGATCATCATGTTTGGCTGTCCGTTTGGATATTTCTTTGTGACAACACTGTTGTATCCATCCATGCCGACCTTAACATCTGCCCCGGTGAGGTTCTTCCTCATGTGTGCAATTCCGAGTCCATTCAGTAATCCCTCTTTTTGAGCTGCACTGACCTCGCTCTCCGGGAGAGCCGCAATTTCTTTGTGGATCTCATCGGTCACGATCTTGGCTCCTTCATAGACACTCATGCCCATGATGTGAGGACTTACCACCGAAATCTTTTCGAGCTCGGCGATATATTCATTTATTCCTGATCCGACTGTTATCCTTGCCATTTAGATCACCTCACTGTAAAGGTCCACTCATAATGTATGAGGTTTGTCTCATCCTCATACTGGACTGACTCCAATTGCCACCCGCCCGGATTAATTCGGTCAAGTGCCTCCTGGATTTCATCGAGGATGGGATTATATTCAATCTGAGTGTAATAATCGAGCGTTCCGCTTAATTGCTGTTCTGCCTTGTGGTTATCGGCATTGAATGCATCTCCTTCTCCATACTCCATCCATACTCCGTACTCCTTTTTGGTGTTCGGATCACGTCTGTAGTGGAAAAACTTCGCTCCTTCAATTTTGTTGAGTTCATCCCTGACCATCATCAGGGACTGCTGCAATGATTTCATATAATTTATCCATCCTTGAGAGTGTCAGGTCAGTGACTTTGAGCCCATCATCATCCAGGAGATGCTGGACATTGATGATCCGGTACTGATCTCCGTTTTCATTCTCCTGCCCATCATACTCCGTGAGGACTGCATACATGCCGATATGAATAGTTGCATTTCTCCATATCCTTATGAGCATATCTATACGCTCATTGACTCCCATAGCTGCATATTGCCGGTTATAGCCGACGCTTCTCTCTTCAAAAAAACTGGAGTCCTGAGGCTCCAGTTTTTCCTGCGGCATATTTCCCTGCTCAGCATCATCTGTGAGCTTGCATATTGTACAAATTCCTGCATCCTTCATGATGTAGCTCCCATCTTCTGACTGAATATCCTATTATTGAGTGTGTATCTGAGCATTCTTGGCATTCCGGTCGCAGAGATCGCGCTGGTGTAGCCTGACAGACTATCATCAACGCGCTTACGGTACAACCAGGATGCATACATGACAATGAGATTGGCATCGTCAACCTCATATGATATCTCGGTGGTGGTCGTGGTTGTCTCGTTGCCCTCATCGTCGGTCGTGGTGGTTGTGGTTTCAATAGTTGTTGTTGTGAACGTCACACCCTCTCTTTTCATTTCCTTTTCCGCGGTCTCAATGAGCTGGCCCAGATATTTATCCTTTAAGGAATTGATTATCTCGAGATTAGCCTTGAGCATCTCCAGGATATCGTTTTTTGTCATTTCTGCTCCTTTGCTTTTTTGGATGCTGCCTTTTTAGCAGGAGCTTTTTTCTCTTCCTTTTCCTCCTGCTCTTCCTCCTTGATGAGAGGCTTTTTCAGAGCATTGGCATCCGTTGAAAGCTCTTTTATTCTTGCCTCGCTTACTTCGAGCCCCTCCCGGGGGAATTCCATCCCCGGCTTGTAGGGATGGAATTCGTCCGTCTTATCACAGAATCCCTCGATTACAATGTACCTCATCAAGCAGCAGATACAACTACGGTGCAGCTAGCTGTTACGCCGTTAGAGGTTGCTGTGATGATTGCAGTACCAGCAGCAACTGCTGTTACCTTACCATCATCGGAAACTGTTGCATATGATGTGTTGGAGCTCTCCCATGTGATTGCTCCCTCAACCGGTGCTGTCATAGCTGTGAGCTGAACCGGATCATCACCTTCTGTGAGCTCAAGATATGTCTTATCGATTGATACCTGCTGAACGGTGTTGGCCTTATCCAGCGCAAATGTCATTGTGCTGTTAGGTGTTGTGCCGTTGATACCGATGGCAACAAATGCCTCAGCGATTGCAGGAGCACCGTCATATCTTGCTGTGCCCTTGAATACAGTCTTGTCGTTGATGAAGAGAACATGCTCAGACTGAGCGAACTGAGCACCGCCTCTCTCAGCCAGCTTGTAGAGGTCGAAATAACCGCCGATTATTACATAATCAGGGATAAAATCAAGCACCTCAACAACACCGCCAACAACCGGCATTGTACCCTCCATTCCGGATACGACTGCACCTGCTGCGTTAACAGACATTGCGGACGCTTTCAGGAATGTGTAGGTTGTCTCGTTCATAACAAATACCTTTACTCCACGGCTATACTTACCCTTTGCAGCACCTACTGCAAGGACAATCTGCTCGAAGAGATGCACACCTGTGTAGGTGTTTGCGATTGTCTTGACATTTGATGTGTGGAGATCAGCCCATGCTCTAGCTGTTGCAGGATATCCTGCAGGCTTTGATGTCTGCACGAGTCTTGATACGATACCCTGAGGCATCTTGAGTGTTGTTGCTGTGTTGCGTCCGTAAAGGATAGCCTTGTCGAGCGCAATACCGATAGCCTGACCGAGTGCATCAATGAGTGTTGCAGCAAGGTCAACATCGGAATCCTCAAGCTGAGCATTGCATACCTGGTAATAACCGCCCACCTTGTAGCAGTCAAGCTCAAGCTCACTAAATGCAAGGTCGAGCTCGTTGAGGTTTGCGCAGCACTCGGTCCATACTGCCTCGCCTACTGTACCCTGGATCACTTCTCTGCCGGTTCCGCTGATAGAGTCAACGGATACGTGCTTGTAGAGCTTTGAATAGTCCAGCACGTTCTCTCTCAATATTCCGAGGAATACCTCAGGAATTGTGAGACCTACATTGGTGAGTGCTCTCTTTTCCTTGATGCACTCTCTTGTCTTGGAGATCCACTCCTTGACATCATCACGCTGCATCATTGCATTGAATGCAGCTCTTTCAATCTTGCCAAATACTCTCATGGCTCTAGCGTTCATGAAATTAACCTCCCTTTTCTCAATGTCCTTCTCTCCACCTCTGTCCTCAGGCTGAGGTGTAGGCTCAGGCTCTGTCTCGGTCTCCTTGAGTTCAGACTCAAGCTCACCGACTTCCTTCTCAAGATCTGCCTTGTTCTCCTCGTGATCCTTCTTCTCTTCCTCGAACTTCTCAACCTCTTCCTCGACCGCTTTCTTTTCCTCGTCGGTCTGAGCCTCTTCGATTGCCTTTTCGAGCTCTTCCTCACGCTTTGTGAACTCAGCGTCTTTGTTTCGCAGCTCATCGAGTGCCTTTTTTGCATCATCGAGCTTTCTCTTAATCATCAATGCTTTGAGTGCCATTCTTTAGCCTCCCTTTCATTGTCTTTCTCCAGGCTTCATTTTTGCGCTTGAGGATGTCATCGCGCTGTCTTGTCCTGGCGTCTATATTTGTTGACTCATATGCCGGGAATGTGCAACATGAGACTTCATAGAGCGGATTGATCTCCTTAATCGTCCAATGTATGTCACCGTTGTCGAGGAATTCGGTTTCCTCTGACACGATGTCGAACCCTATCGAACACTGTGAGACATCGCCTCGCTTAACGCGCTCATACAGATTGACAGCATCAGAATCTTTCGGATTGATCCTGATACGTCCCCACAGACCGCGCTCATCCTCGCTCACCTCAAGCGTCTTAGCAGCTGTCCGACCGAGTACCAACGTTGTATCATGATTAATGAGTGCTCTGATATCTCCAGCGAGTGCATTTTTAAATGCTCCCGGAGCTATCGATTCGCTCATGCCCGGCAATATTTCATAATTTGAGTTGAATACGGCAAAATATCCTTCAATAATCATCTCGTCGTTTTCTTCTCTGGTCTCAAACTTCGATGCAATACTTCGCATCTGTCTGACTTCTCTATCCATTATTCACCTCCGCTTAATTTGTTCTGATCTCCGATTTTTTCCCTCGGTATATAATTCTCAAGGACTGAAAGCTCATCGAGTCCGTCCATGGGAGTCATTCCCACCGCGTCTCTGACTTCGTTTCCGGTGATGATTCCCTTGTCAGAGAGTCCACCATAAACGTCAAATATTGTCTTGAGATCCCAGTCGAGGAGTGAGCGATAATTAAATCTCAGATACATCTTGGGACTGATTATCAGCTTTTTAGTCAGCTCCTGCTGGATACTCACGCATATCGTCCTGACTTTATTCATGACGAAATTATTCCATGCGTTCTGATTGTATTCACCTACACCTAAAATGAACGGAGGCACACCAACAATCGACGCGACTGTCCTCTTGTCCAGCTGAACCATATCGGATATTGCAAGATCTGAGAGAGATAACGGTCTCACTTCCTGAACATCGAACTGCTCAGCCGGAATTATCCAGGGTGCTCCGGCTTCTCCGGTCGCAAGATAGTCCTCGCGGAGTTTTTTACGTCCATCGGGACCTGCAAACTCCTCAGCCATTGCATCAACCTTTACAATGAGCGAGGGTTTCCATTTACTTTCCATGAATCCCTTTTCTGTTGCGCTTGCCTGCTTCAAGTTGGCTGCCACATCTCTGAGTAATGCCTCTAATCCTCTACCCTTCCAGAGATAATATTTATCCGGATTGTGTACAAAATGGATCATGTTTTCCGGATCATGTGCCTGCCCATCGATGAGAATCTTATAATCCCGGTACCCTATCGGCTGAAAAGTTACTCTATCAGCTGCAATGGGCTCAAGGCTCCTGAGCAATCCGTCCCATGTATGCGGCCACACAACTGCGTTTCCTTTGCCGTAGAGGAGCATATTCATGACATTAGCCTCCATCCATGTGGAGCGAGTCATGTTATACATGGGATTAATGTCGATGGCTCTTGAGAGCTCATTAACAACACGGATATCTCCTCTTTCAGTATTTGACATGAGGTGAATTGTCAATGAACCTATGAGCTCCGCGATAGCGCGACACGCGGTCATGATCTCAGGATTTTTGTCGAGCGGTGTATATCCCGGAATACATATCGAGTCATTATCTGTGATTAAATATCCGATCTGGGATATGCTCCTTTTTTGTTGTTTTTCTGCATTTCTTCTCTTCTTTTTGCTCATTTATCCCCACCAGCCTGAGTTTTTCTTTGCCTTCTCAGCTTTTTCCATGAATTTAACGCAAGCAAAAACCGAAGCATCGAACAAATCAATCCTATGCTCCGGCTGTATCTTCTGATATTGCACTGCATCGTCTGTCTTTTCTACCGCTGAGACATTTGCGACACAATACTCATATGCATCACTATGCAAATAATAGAGTCTGCCATCCTTCGCGGCTTTCTCTATGTGTCTGAATCCCTGGGATTTCAGATAATAATATTGTGGCTGGTCCTCAATATAGAACCCAGCCGCTTTCATTGCCGGGAAATATTCCTCTCCGGCAAATTTGCGATCATGTCCGACCGCCTGGATCTTGAATCCCTTTTCTCTCATCATCTTGAACCAGTTGACAATATCCGAGATATTGACAGTTGGAGAATTGCACATTGTCAGCCATCCGTCCTCCTGCCATCCAAACAGAGGGATATTATCCTCATCCGCTTTGGCTGCTGCCTGAGTAATAGGGAAAAAGCCATGTGTGATGATGATATCAACATCGTTATAACATCCATACAGAGCTGCTGCCGTCAAGTCATACATCCTTGACAGGTCTGCACCTCCATACCAATTTATTTTTAACTTTGCAAGCTCATCCAGCGTCCATTTGTACTTTGAATCGCTCGCCTTGAACTCATCAAGGTCAAACCATGCTTTGAGAGCTGAGGTGTAAATGTCCAATGACCTACTGAGGAAATCCTTGCGCTGCTGAGGATCATTTTGAGCCTGGAGCGCGTCGTTCATGATCTCCTGAGGTCTTATCGTCACACCATAAGAGGGATTTGCTTTTTCATGTTGTACCGGATCTGTATATTCAACATTTCCCTTCTCATCCTGGTCTGCTCTTGCTATAAATACAAAAATGGAATCGTCTGAGACGGTCCCATTCACAACTTTTATTCCATATTCGAGACGGCCATAGCAGAACGAGTTGACGTTATCTCCTGCCGTGGTAATGCCTATCATCAATTTATTTGTATAGGCTTTCATGCCTTCCTTGAATCTGTTATATTGTGCAGCCTTCTTGAATGCATGAACCTCATCAGCTATTGCTATGTTGCAGTTAAATGAATCCTGGACATCCGGATTTGATGCCAGGGCTTCAATGTCAATGGATCCGACCGGTCTGCCGTCCTCATCTACAAATTCATAGTGGATTGAATGCTCAGCATTATTATTTCTGACTCTGAACTCTTCAATCATTCCACGGTACCGGAGAGTATAAACAATATCGTTGAAACTCTCACAAGCCTGCTTTAATGATGCAGCCACTATATAGATTTTGGCTCCTGATCTTCTCTCTAGGAGAGCGAGACCAAATGCAAGAGCTGCCACAAAAAGAGTCTTGCCATTTTTTCGAGGAATAAAAATAAATCCCTCCTTGAATCGCCTCTCTTTTGTGCCTTTGTAATAAAATCCTACAAGATTATAGATTATAAATATCTGCCAGTCTTGCAGGAGCAGCGGCTTGTTTTTCAGAGGTTCACCGTCCAGAGCTTCTCCCTGCTGGTGAACCATGAGCCTCTCGATGATACCAATAACAAAATCCGGCTCTTTTGTGTGGAGCTTTAGATCATCACGCTCAAGGTCCTTGAGAAATCTCGCACACGCGAGGATTATCTCTTTTCCTGCGATTTTCTTTCCGGCGCATACGCTTTTCGCATATTCAATCGCTCGCGTCTTATAGCTTTTAGCCAATTGCTTTCAGTGCCTCCGTCAAGGCTGAGCCCTTTTGCTTTTGCAGGGCTTTCTCATTTATCTTCTTGAGACCTGCCGGAGTCAGTCCCAAATCTCTCCAGTATGAGAGCGCGTCTCTATTCAGATCATTTATAAGGCGGAGAGATGGATTCTGCTCGAGGTTTGTCGCTCCGCTCTTGTTGGTATGCTCAACAATTGCCTGGGAACCTTTGTCCTCATAATCCTTTTGGATTGAGTCCCTCCTGCTGAGGATGTCTGCAAGTGTATCAATGACGCTATCGAAATATGGTCTATATGTGCCTGCCTCTTCTGCGGCTTTTTTGATTTTCATTTTCCATTTTCGCTTTGTCATTGTTCATCCCTCACATATTTTTGTCCTCGCGATCAATTTTCCCCAAAAACTTTCATAGTACTTTGATGGGGGTTTCATAACCCTTTGACTCATATCTCGTCCGAAAATCTTTTAGTAATTTTCAGAATTGTCAGAATTGTTCCCCCTTTCCAAAAATTCGCCTCTCGCTTGGAAATGTAAAGTCGGAGGCCAAGCGGT
>JAZLBB010000023.1:0-13666 GCA_045613465.1 Candidatus Egerieisoma sp. | reverse complement strand
TCCCGAATTCATCGGGATTCTTTTTAATTTTTATATGATTATGTCAGGTAAGGTACATTATTTTACAGAAGAAGGTCTGGAGAAAGTGAAGGCTGAATTGGCCCATATGATTTCTGTTGAGAGACCTGCAATTTCAAAGGCCATTGCTGAGGCCAGGGATAAAGGTGATTTGTCTGAGAATGCGGAGTATGATGCTGCAAGAGAGGCTCAGGGATTGTTGGAGTTGAAGATTTCACAATTGCAGGATATTATTGCAAATGCACGCGTGATTGATGAGTCAAAGATAAATACAGATCAGGTACAGTTGCTCAATAAGGTTAAAATCAAGAATCTTGCAAACGGTGCCCTTATGGAGTATACCATTGTGGGAGAGAGTGAGGCAAACCTTAAGGAGGGCAAGCTGGCTGCACAGACACCTATTGGCAAGGCCCTTATAGGCAAGAAAAAGGGAGATATTGTTGAGGTGAACGTGCCAAGCGGTATAGTTAAATTTGAGATTGTGGACATTTCAATCTAATTGGTTATGGCTTCCATTTTTACCAGAATTGTAAACGGCGAGATTCCTTCGTACAAAGTTGCGGAGGATGAGAACTATTATGCATTCCTTGATATCAATCCTTTGGCAAAGGGTCATACTTTGGTGATCCCGAAACTGGAGGAGGACTATATCTTCAATTTGCCGGCAGAGACCTATACAGGTTTGTGGAATTTTGCAAACAGGGTTGCCAAGGCAATTGATGTTGCGGTTCCAAGCAAAAGGGTAGGAGTGGCAGTGTTGGGAATGGAGGTTCCTCACGCACATATCCATCTTGTTCCGCTTCAGAGCGAGCAGGACCTTGATTTCAGGAAGGAGAAGGTTGCCCTTACAAAAGAGGAGTTTGTGGCAATAGCGGAAAGCATTTCAAAAGCATTTACTACAATTGAATAATATGAGAAAACTATTTGTAATGGGTTTGGCCGCACTTATGGCTGCTTCTTGTACAAAGAGCAATACAGCGGTTGTTGATGCCCATATTGAGGGTGCAGACAATAAACTTGTTATGGTTGCACAGTTGTCCGTTAACCAGATGAAGCTGGTAGATACTGTAAGGACAGACAGCAAAGGTACATTCAAAAGTGAGTTTGCGGTATCCGAGGAGACCCCTAACTTCTATTACATTGCATACAATGGCAGACGTCTTGCTTCTTTGGTGCTTAAAAATGGAGACAAAGTAAAAGTTACTGCAGATACCCTTGGAAAAAATGTAACCATTGAAGGATCTGAGGAGTCTGTTCTTATGCAGAAATATGAGACAGGGCTTACATCTGCAATTGCACAGTTTGAGGCTACATCATCTGAGCTTGGTAAGGCAATGGAGGCAAGGGATGACGCTGCAGTACAGAATCTCAATGCCCAGTTGAGCAGATTGTATGTAAAATACAAACAGGATATGATCAAGAGCATAATGCAGAACCCTTATGCTTTTGCAAACGTACAGGCCCTTTACCAGTCATTGATGCCTGGCCTTCCAATCTTTGGCGGCGAGAATGACCACTTCCTGTTCCAGAGGGTGCACGATTCATTGCAGACATTGTATCCCAACTCTGTATATGTAAAATCTTTGCAGGAGCAGATTAAGGCTGCACAGGACCTTAAACTTCTTGCAAGCAGAATTGAGAGTGCAGATGAGACATCATTCCCGAATATCTCTCTTCCCGATATCAATGCAAAGAATGTTGACCTTTCATCATTGGAGGGAAGACCGTTCATCCTTATGTTCTGGACAATAGCGGACCCTAACCAGAAAATGTTCAACAATGACCTTATGGAGATTTACAACAAATACAAATCTGCAGGTCTTGAGATTTACCAGGTGAGCATTGATACAGACAAGACAGCTTGGGCAACTGCAGTAAAAGAGCAGAATCTCCCTTGGATCAGCGTTTGTGACGGTAAAGGTGCAGCTTCAATAGCTGTTGCAACCTACAATGTTACAGCAATCCCTTCAATGTTTGTATTCAACAGGAAAGGTGACATTGTTGCAAGCAATGACCTTTTCTCCAAATCAAAAGTTGAGGAAGCTGTAAAGAAAGCCTTGAGATAACAGGTAACTGCAATATGAAACAAAAAAGCGGAGTGGCCATCACCCCGCTTTTTTTATGTTCGGTTCTATAGAAGTTTCTTGGGTTTACCAGCTACAAAGTCTTTCAGGTAGAAAGGCTCAAAGTATGCATTGTCTTCAAATTCACCTGCTTCCAGTTTGTTGGCTGCAATGACCCTCATTCCGGCTGCGTGCGGTTCCTGTGGTGCAAAGAATGCATTTGGGTTATCTCCAACAAGTTCCTTGAACTTCTCCGCTCCGTTTCCTGTAAAAAGTACCGGTCCGGCTGCAAGTTCTGCGGCATAGCTGGTTTCATCCAGGATTTTTGCCTCTACTGGGGTAAGCTGTTCCCCTTTGGAATTGAAGTTTGCGGTGTACACCTCCATCCTGCGGGCATCAATCATCGGGGCAATGAGAAAATCACCCTCTCCGGTGTATAGATTGTTGTCCAAGGCCATTTGGGCAATGGTGGCCAGGGTGCAAACTGAGATGAGGGGTTTGGAAGCCCCGTAGCACAATCCTTTGGCACAGGATACTCCAACTCTCAGGCCTGTATATGAGCCGGGCCCTTTGCTTACCGCCACAGCACTGCAATCCTCTATTGTAAGGTTGTTTTCCTGCAGAATGTCACAGATATATCTTGCCAGAAGGGAGGCGTGGGCCTTTGGCTGGTTTATGTATTTTTCAGCAATTATGTTGCTGTTTTCCGATAATGCAACAGAACAGGAGTCTGTTGCCGTTTCCAATAAAAGTATATATTTCTTCTCCATATCAATTATTCTTCAGTTGCCGTTACAACTGAACCTGCTTTAAGTTCCTTGCTAATTGCACTGTAAGGTGCTGTAACTATAAGATCTCCCTTTTCAAGGCCTTTGGTTATTTCAATGTTCTGCATATCCTGTATGCCGGTCTCTACACATACCACATCAACGCTCCCTTTTTCACTGTTGTATACAAATATCTGCTGAAGCATCTCAGTAGAGGTGTCAAGTGAATCTGAAATCCCTTTTCTGGTAGTAATGGACTGCAGGGGAACCATAAGGATATTGTCTTTCTGCTCTGTCTGTATTGAAACGGATGCACTCATTCCCGGCCTGAACGGGATATTGCTTTGGGCAAGCAGATCTGTGTAGGATTCAGGGAGTATAATTACTTTAACCTCAAAGTTTGTAACCTGATCTGCAGTGGCTGTACCTGAATTCTTTGATGAGTTTGCCACCTGGGTTACCACCCCTTTGAATTTCCTTCCAGGATATGCATCCACCTCAATTGTGGCGGTGTCTTTTGGGGCAAGACGGATGATGTCTATCTCGTTTACATCAACCAGCACCTCCATCTGGCTGAGGTCTGCAATCCTAAGCATTTCTGTTCCTGCCATCTGGGTTGTACCCACCACGCGCTCTCCAATCTCAACGCTCAGTTTGGAGATTGTTCCTCCCATAGGGGCATAAATGTTTGTCTTTACAAGATTCTCCTCTGCCTCCTTAAGTGAAGCCTGGGCACTTTTTACATTAAATTCTGCAGCCTTAAGCTGGCTTTGTGCTATCTGGTATTCCGCAAGGGATTTCTCATAATCGGCCTGGGAAATGGTTTTTTTGGCAAAAAGCAGTTCATTTCTGTTGTGGCTCAGTTCTGTCTGTTTCAGCTGTGCCTCCTGCTGCAGATACTGGGCCTTTATGGCGTTGAGGGAGGCCTCAGCCCTGTCTCTTGCAGAGATGTACACATCCTGTTTTATCTGAAGTATGAGATCCCCCTTTTTTACGGTATCTCCCTCCTGAAAGTTGAGCTTTATGATCTCACCGGAAACATCCGGGCTTATCTTTACCTCAGTAACCGGCTGTATCTTTCCGTTTGCAGGGATTGATTCCACTATTGTGCCAACTTGCGGGTGCTTTACCGTAACAGCAATCCCTTTGCCGGAGTTGTTTTTGCCGGCAATTATAAGTGCTGCTATAACAACAGCTGCTGCAATGAGGATATATCTGCTCTTTTTGTTTCTCTTTCCCATAAGTGTGCAATTACAATGTTAATGGAATGTTTTTATAGTAGTCCAGAACTTTCAGCTGGAATATGTACTGGAATTTGCTTTGTATGCATTCAGATTGGGCCTTGGACAAATTGGTTTTGGCAATTGTATAATCTGTCCCGCTCAGCATACCTGCATCCAGCTTTTCCTGCGAGTACTTGAATGACTCCTGTGCAGATGCCACATTCAACTTGGCTGCATTGAATTTCTCGTGGCAGGCCAATGCGTCGTTATACGCTTGCTGAATCTCTTTACGCAGGTTCTGATGTGATATTTCAAGGTCAATTTCCCTGTTCTTTACATTCAGCTTTGCATTCTTTATTGATGTCCTGTTCCTCAAATTGTTAAAGATGGGGATACTGAGGCCCACACCAACTGATGGATTGCGGTTGTTGTCAAATTGTGTAAAGAATGCACTGCCCTGGTTGTTGCTGTAATAGGTTCCGTATCCGGCATTGAGCGAAATGGTAGGGAGTGCCGCCCCTTTCTGTACTTTATACTGCAGTTTGCTCTGTTCAAGGGCAAGTTCCGCCCCCTCTATTGCCGGCATTCCGGTAGCCATATCATAAATCTGCTCCACTCCATCTGCAGGCAATGCAAGGGTAAGATGGTCCGTTTCGGGTACCTCAATTGTAAAACTGTCATAATCCTCAATGTCCAGCAGTTGTGCAAGGGCAAGGATATTGTTGCGCAGGGTGTTTCTTGCAGATACAACCTGCAGTTTCTCATTTGCCAGCTGCGTTTCAAGTTCAAGTAGCGAACTGTATGCAAGGGAGCCGGCCTGAACCATAATGCGGCATCTTTCAACCTGCTCCTGCACGCTGTTGCAACTTTCAACCGCACTCTTTTCAATTTCATATCCCAGCAGCACCTGAAGGTATCCCCTGGCAACCGAGAGGGAAATGTCATTTTTAAGTTTCTCCACATTAACCCCGGCTATCTCCACCTGTTTCATCTGGCTCTTTACGGTGTTCCGTTTCCTCATTCCCTCAAATACCGGGAGTGAAGCCGAAAGGTTCAATGATGTGCTTTGGGACAACTTGTTCTCTATAATTTCCAGGTCATTGAGGTTTACGGAACGGCCCCAGCTCATACTGTGGTTCATTGATGCATTTACGGATGGGGCATATTCCATTTTTGCGGAGAGCAGGTCATTTTCCGACTGCTCCAAAAGAATCTCCTGCTGCTTTATCTGCAGATTGTTTTCCCTGGCGTGCCTGATACACTTTTCCAGACTCCATTTCTCCTGTGAAAACGCACTGTTGCACAAGAGGATGGCAGCCGACGCCGCAAGTATGTACCTGTAAATTTTCATAACTGATATCCCAAACAACAAAGTTATACAAAATTGCCAAAGGGAGGGTTACCCAAAAGGGTAAATTTCAGATGCATCCAAACGGTAAAGCCTGAAATTGTCCACTTTTGTGCCCCCTCCCGCCATTTATCCAAAAGGAATCACTGCCCGTTTACATTGCACTTGGTGTAAACAGCATTTTCCTGAACTGGTTTGCCACATAAATCATTTTGGCAATTGAACCTATGCACTCGGCAATGAATGCAACAAGTTGTGCAGTCTGTTCATCTCTTCCTCCCATAACTGAAGAGGCTTCATTCATTTGAAGCTCAACAAAAGTTTTCATAATTCCTCCTCTTTAAAGTTAACAATCAAAATTTGTTCCATCCTCTCTTGAAACCGTCAATAATGTCCTTGTGGTACTCCATAATGAAGTCTACAGCTTTCTTTACATAGTCCCATAAACCGTCAAGTCCGGCAACGGCAGCTGTGCCACCCATAACATACTGCATCTGTTCCACCTTAAGGCAGGTAAAATTGCTGCCCTGCAAATCAATCTCTTTCATAACAAATGTTTTTAATCCTACCGATAAGTGCTGCGTAGGTTACCACTTTTGAGTTAACTCATTTTATTGTAACAACGTTGTCTGCAATTGATTCTCCCGTCTCTTTATGGGAGATGAATATTACTGTTTTCCCTTTTTCCCTCAGGTGTACCATAACATCAAGCACACACTGTTCACTTGCGGGATCAAGCGATGATGTTGCCTCATCAAAAATGTAAATTTGGGCATCCTTGTACAAAGCCCGGGCAACGGCAATTTTCTGGCATTCTCCTCCCGACAGCCCATTCCCTTCCTGCCCTGCAGGGGTAAGGAGACCAAGCGGGGACCTTTGGATCATCTCTGAAATGTTGAGCATTTTACAAATCTCCAGTACACGCTCCATATTTGCCCCATCTTTCTGCAAGGCAATATTTTCCAGGATTGAGACATTCAGCAGACTGCTCTCTTGCGGCACGTAACCAATCATCCCCCTCCATTTGTGGAGGTTGAAAAGTGATATGTCCACCCCTGCATAGCAGATTTTACCCTCTGCCGGTACCCTCTCCCTGAGAATGAGTTTTGCAATTGTACTTTTGCCGCATCCGCTTCTCCCTTTTATGAGGGTAATTTTTCCATTTGGAATTGTAATGGACAGGTTGTGCAGCAACTCTTCCCTTCCCGGGAAACGGAACCCCACGGAATTCAGGGTTATATTCCCTATAACCATCTCCGGATCAATGTCGTTGGAACTGCTGTCCTCATTGGAGAGGTTGAGGATCTCAAATATCCTTTCACAAGATACTGCAGTGCCGGAAATCTTTCTGCTTGTATCAATGAGGGAGTTTAGCGGGACAGTGAAGAATGTGCATATTGAATAGAATCCCACCAGCTGCCCAATGCTCATCTCCCCCTGCAGGACTGCTGCCGAACCAATCGTAAGAATAAGGCACACAAGCAGTCTGGAGACACCTTGTGTGGAGATCTCAAACAGGTTCATTGCCTTTGCAGAGGTGTGCAGTTTGCCCGTAAGGTTAACCAGATTTTTTCCAATTTTTCCCGTTGCAATATGGCGTGCATCATAGTATCTTATAGTTGAAATGCCGGAAATCCCTTCAAGCAGTGCAGATTCCAGCAATGCATTTGCCGATGCAATCTCCCTGCTGTATTTTCCGTATATATGTCCCGACAATTTGTACAGTATCCAATATGCCGGTATGAACAGTGTAATCCAAACCGCAAGTTCCGCATTGTATATGAACATTACCGCCAGGGATGCAAGTATGGTTATTACGCTTGTGGCAATCCCGATAGTACCCTCTGTAATGAACCCCCTGATGGTGCGGATGTCATCCCTTCTTGATGATATGTCACCAGCCAGGTAGTTGTCAAAGAACTCCTGAGGCAGAGCAAAGATTTTATCCACATACTCTGCCGTAAGGGAGGTTTCCAGCTTGAGGCTGCACCTTACAAGATACTCTGTAGTCCTGTAGCCTATGTAAAGTGTGAGGAGCATCAGCAGGAAGGCAATTGCCCCCATAACCGCCATTGCCGCATTGTTCCCTTGCGGTACAATGTTGTCTATAAGCTGCTGCAGCAGGAATGTTGTACCCAATCCTGCAAGGGTTATTGTTATGGAACCGGCAAAGGCAAGGGCAACTTCCCTTAGATTGGAAGTGAGTAAAGCAAGCAAGTGACGGGATACAGACTGTTGTCCGTTGCCTGAGCCGGAACCCGTTCCGGGTACAACTGTAATGATATACCCGGTCCAGCTTTCAATGAATTCCTTATGTGTGCATTTCCTGGTTTTCCCTTCAGAAGGGTCCATCATCTGGAGTGATGTTCTCCCTATGTTGCTGATTGTTACAAAATGGTAATAACCTGTATGGTCCTTTATGTGGGCTATTGCGGGTGCCGATGTGCCTACCAGTGGAGAAAGGTCTTTTGTATCCGACCTGTACCCTTTTGCAATTAGCCCCAGTTTATGGGCACCGTCAATTATCCCCTGCAGTGAAATTCCGTTTGGGGTACATCCGCACAATATCCTTATATGTGCAAGTGAAGCCCTTTTGCCGTAATATGCGGCAACTGAGGCAAGGCAGGCTGCACCGCAGTCATATTTATAATGTTGCCTTACGTTTGTGGCAGCTTTGTCCGCATCTGCTTTTGCACTTGTCTTTCCAAAGATGTTGCGGAATGGTTTTATGGCATTCATATTATAACCGATGTAAAAAAGAATGAGAAAATTGACAATGCAGCCGCAAGGAGCAGTGCGGCAATAAAGGGGATGCTCCTCTCCCTTGTGGGGAGCAGTACCCTATGGGGAGATTCCCTCAATTCTTCAATTGGTGTTGAGCGGTCATTCATAGCGCGTTCCAAATTTTTTTGCGTAAAAATGGAACTGTGCAATGAGATATGCCAGTAAATGGATAAAATTTATCCTTGGAATTTTTCTTAAGAAAAGATATTCTCTAAAAATGGAAAAATGTTTTGTTGGAAATGGATAAGAAAGGTGTACCCTTTGGAGTCTGCAAATACGCTCTGTGGTATTATGTGGAGCAAATTATTTGCATAATTTACAACATATGCAATAACGGAAAGGATGATTGTGGCCTTTATTGCCCCAAACAGAAAACCAAGCAGACGGTTGAGCCAGCCAAGCATCCCAAGCCTTATTATCCCCTCTATCCCTTTTCCTATGAAGTGGGAAAGAATCATTACAAGCAGGAATATTGCGGCAAAAATGATTATGTGCATTATATTCTGGGCAACCTCAAGAGAAAAGAGCTCCTTTACCTGTGCAGAAAGGGGGGATGTGAACTTGAATGCACACCACAATCCAAGCAACAATGCGGCTATGCCCACAATCTGTCTCACAAAACCTTTGAAGATTCCCCATATAGCTGAGGCAGCAACAATTACAATAATTGTAATATCCAATAAACCAATGCTCATCTGCAGGTAATTTTTTTTCAAAAATAGGTATTTATCTTATCTTTGCAAATTCAAATTTTTATAATAAAAATCTCAAGATGGGTTTCGCGGAATATAAAAAACTTGATTTAACGGAGATAAATCGTAGTATACTTGAAAAATGGAAAGCAGAGAAGTGCTTTGAGAATACACTTAAGGCCAGGGAAGGGGCTAAAAAATTCATATTTTTTGAGGGACCTCCTTCGGCAAACGGTATGCCCGGCATCCACCACGTGATGGCAAGGGCAATTAAGGATTCGTTCTGCAGGTTCAAGACCCAGAGCGGTTACCTTGTGCAGAGAAAGGCAGGTTGGGATACTCACGGTCTTCCTGTGGAGCTAGGTGTGGAGAAGATGTTGGGTATAACAAAAGAGGAAATCGGGAAGAAAATTTCTGTAGACGAGTACAACAGCGCCTGCCGCAAGGAGGTGATGAAATATACAAAGGAGTGGGTTGCACTTACTGAGAGAATAGGTTATTGGGTGGATATGGAGAATCCTTATATTACCTATGACAATAAGTATATTGAGACTTTATGGCATCTGTTAAAGGATATTTACGGTAAAGGCCTTCTATATAAAGGTTATACCATTCAGCCTTATTCACCAGCTGCCGGTACCGGTTTGAGTTCTCACGAGCTTAACCAGCCTGGCTGTTACCGCGATGTTAAGGATACAACAGTTGTAGGCCAATTCAAGATTAAGGAGCCTAAGGCAGAGATGGCCCAGTGGGGTACACCATATTTTCTTGCATGGACAACTACTCCATGGACTTTGCCTTCTAATGTGGCGCTTTGTGTGGGACCTAAGATTGATTATGTAGCTGTTCAGACCTACAATGCCTATACAGGGGAGAAGATGACAGTGGTTCTTGCCAAGAACCTTCTTTATACCCATTTCAACAAGAAAGCAGAGGAGCTTGCTTTGGAGGATTATAAACCTGGTGATAAATTGGTACCTTTTAAAGTAGTTGCTGAGTATAAAGGTCCTGAGCTTGTGGGTATGGAGTATGAGCAGCTTATTCCATGGGTAAAACCTGTTGCTGTAGATGCTGTAGGCAAATGGAGTGATGCTTCTGATAAAGCATTCCGTATTATTCCGGGTGATTATGTAACCACTGAGGATGGTACAGGTATTGTGCATATTGCACCTACTTTTGGCGCTGATGATGCTTTTGTTGCAAAGGCTGCCGGCATCCCTTCATTGTTTATGATCAACAAACGTGGCGAGACCCGCCCTATGGTTGATTTTACAGGTAAGTTCTACTTGATGGAGGAACTTGATGAGGAATTTGTAAAACAGTGTGTGGATGTTGAGGCATATAAGGAGTATGAGGGAAGATGGGTTAAGAATGCATACGATCCTCAGTTTACAGTAAACAATGTTTATGATGAGAAAGCTGCTTCTGCTGCAGAGAACTTGGATATTTATATCTGTCTTATGATGAAAGGTGCCAACAAGGCATTTAAGATAGAGAAACATACTCACAACTATCCTCATTGCTGGAGAACAGATAAGCCGGTATTGTATTATCCTTTGGATTCATGGTTTATCAGAACTACTGCTGTGCAGGATGAGTTGATTGCTTTGAACAAGACAATTAACTGGAAACCTGAGAGCACAGGAACAGGACGTTTTGGCAAATGGTTGGAGAACCTTCAGGACTGGAATCTTTCAAGAAGCCGTTATTGGGGTACTCCACTTCCTGTATGGAGAACAGAAGATAAGAAAGAGGAGATGTGTATTGGTTCTGCTCAGGAACTTTACAACGAGCTTGAGAAATCTGTTGCTGCAGGTTTCATGACTTCAAACCCTCTTAAGGATAAAGGATTTGTTCCAGGTGATTTCTCAAAAGAGAACTATGAGAAGATAGATCTTCACAGACCATATGTAGACAGCTATATTCTTGTTTCTCCAAGCGGACAGCCAATGAAGAGAGAATTGGATCTTATTGATGTATGGTTTGACTCTGGAGCAATGCCATTTGCACAGGAGGGATTGGAGAATTTGAATAAGGAGCAGTTTGGCCAGACAGCAGACTTTATTGCTGAGGGTGTAGACCAGACACGTGGATGGTTCTTTACTCTTCATGCAATCTCTACAATGGTTAACAAACGTGTTGCATTCAAGACAGTTCTTTCAAATGGTCTTGTGCTTGATAAGGTGGGTAACAAGATGAGTAAGAGACTTGGCAATGCGGTAGATCCATTCAAGGCTTTGGATGAGTATGGTGCCGACTCATTGAGATGGTATATGCTTACCAATGCACAGCCTTGGGATAACCTTAAGTTTGATTTTGCAGGTGTAGATGAGGTTAAGAGAAAGTTCTTTGGAACATTATATAATACTTATTCGTTCTTTGCACTATACTCAAATGTAGATGGCTTTGATAATAAAGCTCCGCAGATACCTGTAGAGAATCGTCCTGAGATTGACCGCTGGATTATTTCATACCTTAATACTCTTGTAAAAGAGGTTAAGGCTTGTTATGAGGATTATGACGTTACTACAGCCGGTAGAAAGATTCAGGATTTTGTTTGCGACCATTTGAGTAACTGGTATGTGAGACTTAACAGAAAACGTTTCTGGGGAGGATCAATGAATGAGGATAAGCTTGCAGCTTACCAGACATTGTATTCATGCCTTGAGACTGTAGCAATCCTTGCAGCGCCTATCGCTCCATTCTTTATGGAGAGATTGTTCTTGGATTTGAATGCGGTGTCGGGAATGCACTCAGAGAATTCTGTTCATTTGGTATTGATGCCTGAGGTTGAGGAAAAATATATTGATAAGGATCTTGAAGAGAGAATGGCTCTTGCCCAGTTGAGTACTTCAATGGTGCTTGCACTTAGAAAGAAAGTTAACATTAAGGTAAGACAGCCGCTCGCAAAAATTATTATCCCTGTGCTTGATCCAAGAATTCAGGAGCAGTTGGAGAAAGTGAAGAACCTTGTCCTTAATGAGATAAATGTTAAGGAGGTAGAGTTTATTACCAATACAGAAGGTCTTATAACCAAGAAAATCAAACCTAACTTCAAAACTTTGGGCAAGAAGTACGGTAAGATGATGAAAGATATTGCTGCAGCATTTGCTCAGTTTACCCAGAGTGATATCTCTGCAATTGAGGCAGCGGAAAATTATAGCTTTACATTACCACAGGGTGAGGTGGTACTTGAAAGTGCAGACTATGAGATTACCTCTGAGGATATGCCGGATTGGTTAGTTGCTACAGAGGGTAAGCTTACAGTTGCAATGGATATTACCATTACTGATTCCCTTAAGAAAGAGGGTGTAGCCCGTGAGCTGATAAACAGAATCCAGAATCTTAGAAAGGAGAAAGATTTTGAGATTACAGACAGAATTGAGGTTGCCATTGAAAAACGTGAGGATGTTGTTGATTCGCTTGCAGAGTTTGCTGCATACGTATGTGAGCAGACTTTGTGTGCAAATGTATCTCTCGTTGACACTTTGGAAACTGCAGATGAGGTAGAGTGGGAGAGTGGTGAAGTATTGCGAATTTCAATTAAATTGTTAAATTTGTAACAACAAAATCAGATAGTTATGGATACAGTTGAGAAAGTAAGGTACAGCGATGCCGAGTTGCAGGAGTTTAAGGAGTTGATTCTTCAGAAGCTTGAAACAGCAAAGCAGGACTACGAGGAGTTGAGGGCTGCAATTACCCACAGTTCCAGCAACGGTGTTGAGGATACATCTCCAACATTCAAGGTTCTTGAGGAGGGAGCATCATCACTTTCTAAGGAGGAGTCTGGTCAGTTGGCCCAGAGACAGTATAAATTTATACAGTCTTTGGAGGCTGCTCTTATAAGAATTGAGAACAAGACTTACGGTGTCTGCAGAGAGACAGGCAAGCTTATTCCAAAAGAGAGACTAATGCTTGTTCCGCATGCTACATTAAGTGTTGAGGCAAAAAACAAGAGATAGTATATGAAATTTACCAAGGGTGGCTGGATTTCTCTGTTGGTAATATTATTGCTTGTAATTGATCAAGTAATAAAATTTGCAGTGAAACTGAATATGACAATAGGGGAGAGTATCCCTGTATTTGGTAATTGGTTTCAGATTTGCTTTATAGAGAATAACGGCATGGCATTCGGAATGCAGTTTGGAGGCTCTCTTGGCAAATTGGCCCTAAGCTTGTTTAGGGTTGTCCTTATTGGATTTATCATAGTATATCTCAGAAAACTGATAAAACGGGAAGGTACTCCTACAGGGGTGCTTGTGGGGTTATCTCTCGTTCTGGTAGGGGCAATAGGTAATGTTGTAGATTGTCTTTTCTATGGAGAGATATTCAGTGCATCAACATATACACAGGTCGCCCAGCTTTTTCCTCCCGACGGAGGGTATACAGGTTTCCTTTATGGAAAGGTTGTGGATATGTTCTATTTCCCGATAATTGAAGCAACATGGCCAGCATGGGTTCCATTCTGTGGAGGAGAGGATTTTATTTTCTTTAGCCCTGTGTTCAATTTTGCAGATGCCTGTATATCGGTAGCAGTGATATATATGCTTATATTCCAATATAAGTTCTTTGCCAAAGAAGATGTAGCAAAATAACAGGCTGCAGTAAAAATATTAACCCCGAAAGTTAATGATATGAACCCCAAAAGTTAGACAAAAACTTTTGGGGTTTTGTTATGTTAAAAAAGAGAAAGAAACACGGCTATGCAGAACGATTGAAGTATATGCATATGCTTGAGAATGGTATTAGTAAGACGTTTATTGAACAGGAA
>JAZLBB010000022.1:0-12175 GCA_045613465.1 Candidatus Egerieisoma sp. | reverse complement strand
GCATGTTGCTCACGCGTTACGCACCCTTGCGCCGGTCGCCGACAATGTATTGCTACATCTCGCTGCCCCTCGACTTGCATGTGTTAAGCCTGCCGCTAGCGTTCATCCTGAGCCAGGATCAAACTCTTCATTGTATATATTCTTTATTATATTGCTTGCTCCTGCTCTATTGCTCCTTTTATTTATAAAGGAATTTACGCTCTGTCATAATAACTACTGTTATTATGCTGCTTGTCTTTCTAATATTTTCAATGAACTAATTTTGTGTCGCTTGAGCTACGTTCGTTTCTCAAACGGGTTGCAAAGATATGGGGACTTTTTTAATTATCCAAATCTTTTTGAAAATATTTTTTTAACTTTTTTTTAATTTATTGATTATCAAGAAGAAAAATTTTATAAATTTGCATTCACAATTTTAATAGGGATGAATATATATCTGGATATCTTTACATGTTTTGCCAAAATTGGCGCCTTTACAATAGGTGGAGGCTACGCAATGATTCCCATTATCCAGAAAGAAGTTGTAGAAAAAAAGGGATGGATAAGTGAAGAGGACTTCCTTGATGTGCTTGCTATCTCACAATCTGCTCCAGGAATATTAGCCGTAAACATATCCATTTTTCTGGGATACCGTCTTAAAGGGGTAAAAGGAAGTATAATTGCAACTTTAGGAAGTACACTTCCTTCATTTACAATTATTCTCCTTATTGCCATGTTTTTTGCCGGCTATCAAGACAATCCTACAGTGGTAAGCATATTCAAGGGGATCCGTCCGGTTGTGGTTTCTCTTATTGCTGTACCTATGATAAATATGGCAAAAAAAGCAAAACTCAATATATATACAGGAGCTCTTGCAGCTATTACTGCAATTCTCATTATCTTCCTTAAGATTTCTCCCTTATATATATTATTGGTAGTAGCAGCTGTATTCACATCTTTAACAGTATGGAGGAGTAACAAATGATATATCTGCAGCTTTTCTATACTTTCTTTATCATAGGTATCTTTACCTTTGGAGGAGGATACGCCATGTTGTCCCTAATTCAAAACGAGGTTGTGGTTAACCATGCTTGGATTACAGCCCAGGAATTTACAGATATGGTTGCCATCTCACAAATGACTCCAGGTCCAATTGGCATAAATAGTGCCACTTATGTAGGGTATGCAGTTTCAGGAAATATATTCGGTTCACTTACAGCTACAATTGCTGTATCTCTCCCCTCTTTTATAATAATACTTCTCATTTGCCGCATATATTCTAAATTTAAGGAAAGCAATATTTTTGCCTCTTTAATGAAAACTATCCGTCCAGTAGTAATAGGTATGATAGGAGCGGCAGCCGGCATACTTATCACCGACGAGAACTTTATAGACTGGACAAGCTGGGTGCTTTTTGCCGCAGCGTTCATTGGTGGCCAATGGCTAAAAATAAACCCCATCCTACTTATTATCGCAGGTGGGGTGATAGGATACTTTATATATTAAGTATTAAAATGCTTTGCGGATAATTTCCTTTATGTTGTCTGCTTTACCCATTGTATAGAAATGCACCGCTTTGGCTCCGTGAGCCAGCAGGTCTTTGCACTGCATTGTAGCCCACTCAATACCAAGGTCATAAATTGCAGCATTGCCGCTACACTTGAGCAGTTCCTTCATGAGTTCCTGCGGAATATCTATTGAAAATGCCTGCGGAAGGAGTTCTATATGCTTCATGGTAGAGATAGGTTTAATACCCGGAATAATTGGAACAGTTATGCCGGCTGCCCTACACTTATCTACAAAAGCAAAGAACTTTGAGTTGTCAAAGAACATCTGTGTTACAATATAGTCTGCACCAGCTTCCACTTTGCGTTTAAGGTGCTCTATATCTATATCTATATTGGCAGCCTCACAATGTTTCTCGGGATAGCCCGCCACACCTACACAAAAATCTGTAGGAACAGCCTCTTTGATGGTATCATCCAGATACTCACCTCTGTTCATTCTTGATATCTGCTCCACAAGTTCATTGCTATGCTTGTGCCCGCCAGGAGTTGGAGCAAAATACTTCTCCCCCGGCACAGCATCACCTCTCAAGGCTACTACATTCTGAATGCCCAAGAAATTCAAATCCAACAGCAAATTCTCAATATCATTTTTAGTAGAACCTCCACATATCACATGCGGCACAACCTCTACATTGAATTTCTTCATGATTGCAGCAGCAATGGCTACGGTACCGGGACGTTTTGTTACTGTAACCTGACGGAAATTACCGTCGGGAGTAAGCCTGTACTCTATTTCATCCCTGTGGGCTGTCATATTTATAAATGGAGGATTGAACTCCATAAGGGGTTCAATTGAACCATAAAGTTTGTTGATATCAGACCCTTTCAAAGGGGGTACAAGCTCAAATGATGTAAAGGGTTTATGATCTCCCTTTAAAATATCTATTATTTTCATACGCCAAAGTATTCTGCCTGTGGATGGGCCACAAGCAATCCGCAAATGACTGTTACAGGATAAACTGCATAACTTTCTGTAAGTTCCACACCCAACCGCTCACGTGCGCCAGTAAGATCAAAGGCCACTTTCTTAAGTTCATGCGAAGGACATGCCGGATATCCGAATGCAGGTCTTATGATATGCTGTCCCATAGAAACCTGATCCTGAACCCAAGATGCAAGGGCATCTGTAAGACGGGCACACAAACTATGTCTCAATATAAACTCAAACGATTTCCTGTCAAACTCCTTCTCTCTAAGGTCTTCTACCTTAACGGTAAAGACTCCCAAAACAGAATATTTACCTTCGGAAGCAGCAGGAAAATAGTCGGCTACCGAACGGAAATCACTTCCCTCTCTTACCTGTCGTGGCATAGGAAATTTTGTAATAACCTCACCACCAGGCTTGTCATACACAAGTATCATATCCTCGCTCCCTTCAATAGCAGATGCCGCCTCATAGAAATTCACAATGGCAGAAGCCTTGAACTCCCCACCAACCATCGCCTCTCCTAGCAATGCCATACCCTGCTCATAAATTTTCTCTGCCTCTTTACCCTTTTCGTCATCCCGATAGATCACTTCCTGCAATTTACCCTTAAATCCCCAGAAGTTAATGAAGGCATTCCAATCTATATAATCGTGCAACTCATTCAAAGGAAGATCTCTCACAGTAAGATTATCCTCGCCATAACCTTCAGGCTGCAAGAAACTGTCGGGACTAAAAGGCTGTGCCATCTCCCTTGCCTGCTCCACACTATAATATTTAATATTACGGTTATAGTACGCATCTCTTATCTGCTTCTGCTGCTCAACTAAGGTTGCAATATATTCATCTCTCTGCGACGAAAGTAATCTTTTGCAGATTCCTGCAGTTTTGGAGGCATCTCCTCCATGGATTACAGGACCGTCGTACAATGGAGCCAGTTTTACAGCAGTATGTACAGAAGATGTTGTTGCTCCACCAACTATCAGTGGAATAAGATAGCCCAACTGACTGAGCATTCTCTGTTTGTTATCCTGCAACATTGAACATAAAAGCTCCATCTGCTCCAGCGACGGAGTAATCAGTCCACTTACACCAATAAGGGCTGCCTTCTGCTCCAATGCAGTTTCAAGTATTAGTGAATTCTCTACCATAACACCCAGATCAACCACATTCAAATTATTGCAACTCAATACTATAGAAGCTATATTCTTACCTATATCATGCACATCACCTTTGGCTGTAGCTATCACTACTGTATCTTTAAGCTCAGCTGCTCCACTACGCTGTTGCTCAATGTATGGCTGTAAGATAGCCACCGCCTCTTTCATAACCTTGGCACTCTTCACCACCTGCGGCAAAAACATCTTACCCTCACCAAACAACTCTCCAACCTTATCCATTCCATGCATTAGAGGCCCCTCAATAACCTCAACTGCTGTGTTATACGAAGCAATAGCCTCATCAATATCCTGTTTTAGATACTCTGTAACACCCTTTACAAGAGCATGTTCCAATCTTTGGGAAAGAGATCCCTCCCTCCACTGTTGTTTAGGCTCCACAGCAACACCAGCAGCGCCTGCCTCCTTGGCAGCAATCTCTCTAGCCTTAATCTGCTGGGCAAGTTCTATAAGTTCCTCTGTAGCCTGCGGATGTTTGTTAAGCACCACTGCTTCCACTTTTCCAAGCAACTCCGGTTCAATCTCATCATACACCTGCAGCATTGAAGGATTCACAATTGCCATATCAAGACCTGCAGCAATAGCATGATACAGGAACACAGAGTGCATTGCCTCTCTCACTGTATTGTTTCCCCTAAATGAGAAAGACAGATTAGATACTCCTCCCGACGTCTTTGCCCCCTTCAGGTTCTCCTTTATCCACCTTACCGCCTTGATGAAATCTACAGCATAGTTGTCATGCTCCTCAATGCCGGTACCTATGGCAAGGATATTCACATCAAAAATTATATCGTTGGGCTTGAATCCAACCTGCCGGGTAAGGAGATTGAATGCCCTCTGGCATATCTCAATCTTTCTCTGGAAATCCACAGCCTGCCCCTGCTCGTCAAATGCCATTACAATAATGGCAGCACCAAGTTCCTTTATGGCCTTTGCCTTCTTCAAGAACTCCTCCTCACCCTCCTTCAGGCTCACTGAGTTCACAATTCCTTTTCCAGGGCAATTGTGCAGTCCGGCAAGGATTGTCTCCCAGTTTGAAGAATCTATCATGAACGGAACCTTTGCAATGTCGGGATCATTGGAGATATACCTTAGGAATGTGGCCATCTCCTCCGCTCCGCTGAGCATTGCATCGTCCATATTTATATCTATAATTGTTGCTCCCCCCTCTATCTGCTTACGGGCAATATCTGCAGCCTGAGCATAATCCTTCTCGCGGATAAGTCTTGCGAATTTTGCACTACCTGCAACATTGGTACGCTCACCCACATTCACAAAGTTGCACTCCTTCTTGTTTATCTTCACACACTCAAGGCCGCTCAAGTACATGTTCTCAAGTTCTTCCTGTGCAACCTGCTGTGAATATACTCTAGGGGCAATACCCTCAAGAGCCTGTACCACCGCCTTAATATGCGCAGGTGTTGTACCACAGCATCCGCCGGCAATGTTTAGCCAACCTTTCTGGGCAAGTTCCTTGATATGCCTTGCAGTGTACTCAGGAGCCTCATCATACTGGCCCATCTCATTAGGAAGTCCGGCATTAGGATAGATGCTTATTGCACATCCAAGCCCCTGCAACTGCTCAATGAACGGAGCCAAATCCTTTGCTCCAAACGAGCAGTTAAGGCCAAAGCTCATTATAGGGTAATGGGAAAGAGCCGTATAAAGGGCATCCAGCTTGTGCCCGCCAAGAATTCGTCCGCTCTTGTCGTTTACAGTAGCAGATACCATAACAGGGAAATCAGTTCCTGCAACCTGCTCAATGGCATAAAGTGCAGCCTTGGCATTAAGAGCATCATACACAGTCTCCACTAAAAGCAAATCCACACCACCCTCCAGCAATGCCTCCACCTGTTCCATATAGGCCTGGGCCATCTGCTGGAATGTTACATCCCTGCGTTCCGGAGCATTCACATCAGGCGAAAGTGAAAGAGATTTTACTGTAGGTCCCATACTTCCAGCCACAAGCACCTTGCGTCCTGCAGCATCCGCCACCTTGCGGGCAATCTGTGCCCCTTTGAGGTTAATCTCCCTCACCTTGCCCTCCATGCCATAGTCCTTCTGCGAAATTGCATTTCCGCTGAAAGTGTTTGTCTCTATAATGTCTGCCCCAGCATCTACATACTCCTTATGGATAGCCTCTATCACATCCTCTCTGGTGAGGTTTAGTATATCATTGTTTCCTTTGCCTCCCAAGAAATCGTCGGGAAGAAGATTATACCCCTGAATGGATGTACCCATTGCGCCGTCGAGAATAAGGATTTTCTCCTTCATCATCTCTATCACATCACACTTTGTAACTTTTATTCCCATTTGATTTTCAGAATTTTACAATAAAAAAGCGTTACGATTTTCCAACAATACGGGAAAATCGTAACAAAAATACAAAATTCTTGTGAGTATTAAGAATTTATATAGGGAACCATACAAATACCGCAACATCCCAAAGGGCATGCGAAAGGATGATTGCAAAAAGCCTCTGCGGGAACAATCTGTAGAGAAGTCCCCATACCAGACCTGCTACCATTGCTGCCATTACCAGCATAAAATTGCACGATCCCGCATGCACCAGCGCGTAAATGGCTGTGGTTACGGCAAATCCCACATTAGGGTTCCATCTCTGCTGCAACGTCTTTTGCACATAACCCCTCCAAAAAATTTCCTCGGCAGGGCCTATAAGGAAGAGCATCAGCGCAGTAAGAAGCCATGGATTCTCCCCCTCCTTCATACCGTAGATGAGGTCTACCTGTGGACGGGCAAAATTGAAGATCAATTGCGAAATCTTATCTCCCATCCAGAAGATTCCCCATAACGCCACAGCAATCCCAACTCCAAGCAACGCATCCTTTGCAGTGATTTTCACATCCTTCCACCATCCCGGGTTAAAGATGCTGGAAAGTATGCTGAGAGTGCACGCAGAAGCGGTCATCATCCACCAGAAATTCACATGAGGGGCAGTAACCGGCAGGAACATTATGCTCCACAATACCGCCGCCAGAACTATTGTAAAAAGAAGTTTTTTCATCTTCCCGACAAATTCTCACTACACCAATGCTGCAACCATAAATGAAATGAACAGCATCACACTGAACCCAAGCTGCAGCTGCGCGGTCTTCTCATCAACCCCCACCAGTGCACTCATACCTTCCTGAGGATAACGCAAAACTTTTCTGGAATTGCCAAACGCAACAGGCATTACCAGAAATACAAGAAAACTCCAATACGGAAGCAGCCCTGCTCCTACAAGTCCTCCAATATGGAAAAACGGGAACAGAACCTCAAAACAGTAGATCCAGGCAGAGCCCTTTTTACCTATACACATGGCAAATGTTTTGATATTTGCCCTTGAATCCTGCTCCATATCCCTGGTATTGTTTGAGTGGAGGATTCCAACAGTAATAAGTCCAACGGGTACACAAAGCAACAATACGCTCAAATGAATCTCACCTGTTGCCACATACGATGTTCCCAGCATAGGGAGCACTGAATATGTAAGAAAAATGTCAAGATCTCCTAAGGCACGGTATTTCAGCCAAGGGTAACATACGGTTAGAAGTGCACCGGCCAAGCCAAAATACAGAGTTGTGATTCCGGTAAACCATACCAGCGCAAGGCCTCCTGCTACCGCTACAGCAAAAAGTCCGAGAGAGAGTCTTTTTATCTCCTTCGGAGCAAACTGCCCGCTCACTATAGAGAGTCCTCCAACAGTATCCTCCCTGTCAACACCACTCTTATAGTCCTTATAGTCGCTCCATGTATTACCCGCTGCATGGAACAGCACCACATTCAAAATTGTAAATACACCAATAGTCCAATCTACCTCCATCCCTTTCCAGAACAGATATCCCAAGGTTACAAGCACCGGCATTGCAGAAGCCGGGAATGACCAAGGACGGGTAGCTATAAGCCAATCCTTAAAAGAATGTTTTTTCATCATATCATCAATTTGTACAGAATTTGCAAAAGTAGAAAATTACCATTACAGAACACCCGACACCAGTAAGAAACTATATATTTTTCTTTACATTTGTAACCATATAGAGAATTTCATGGCAAAGAAAGAAGGCATAAGAAAACTGTTTGACAACATTGCTCCCGATTACGACAAATTGAACCATATCCTGTCGCTCAACATTGATAAAGGATGGAGAAGAAAGGCGGTGAAGGAGTTGCTAAAAGCCCAAGAGCCCCTCAACATCCTTGACGTTGCGTGCGGCACAGGTGATTTTACCATTGAGATTGCCCAGAAGGCTCCTGCCGGAAGCAAAGTTACCGGAATCGACCTTTCTGAGGGAATGATGAAGATAGGACGCGAGAAGATCAAGGCGGCCGGAGTGGATGCACAGATGGTTCAGGGCGACTGCGAGGCCCTTCCGTATGATGATTTTTCGTTCCATAGGATTTCCGTTGGATTTGGCGTGAGGAACTTTGAGAACCTTGAGGCTGGCCTTAAGGAGATGCACCGTGTCCTTACCCCTGCCGGCAAATTGGTAATATTGGAGCTTTCAGTACCTTCAAATCCTGTTATCCGCTGGTGCTACAAACTCTATTTCCTCAAGATTCTTCCCACAATAGGGGGATGGATATCGGGAGACAGAGGGGCATATGAATACCTCCCTGCATCGGTTCTCCGTTTTCCTGCTCCCGACAAATTTGTAGGGATGCTCTACCAGGCAGGTTTCAGCAAAGTGGAGCACAGAAGCCTCACCCTAGGCATCTGCAGAATGTATATTGGCATAAAGGGGGAATAAAGGATGAGGAAGTGGATTGAAGCTATGCGTTTGAGGACACTTCCAGTGAGCATATCAGGTGTGCTTGCGGGAATTGCCTGTGCCATGATGGGGAATGATTTTTCCCTTGTGCCGGCACTGCTGTGCCTGCTGTTTGCCATCCTGGCCCAGATTGCATCCAATTTTGCCAACGAATATTATGATTTCAAGAAGGGGATAGACCGCAAGGGGCGCGAAGGGTTCCGCCGTGGGGTAACAGAAGGGGACATCACCCCTACCGGCATGAAATATGCCACTTTCGGCACCTTGGCTGCGGCCGCTATTGTAGGATGCCTCATGCTTTTCTACGGCAAATGGTGGCTGATACCCATAGGGATTGGAATAGGTCTGTTTGCTCTGGCATACAGTGCCGGCCCATACCCGCTGTCGCACCATGGTCTGGGGGATATAGCTGTTGTACTTTTCTTCGGAGTTGTTCCGGTAACTCTCACCTGCTATCTGCAGCAGGGAAGTTGGGACGGGCTGTGGCTCTCACTGCCGGTTTCTGTTGCCGTGGGGCTTCTGGCGGCGAATGTGCTTATTGTAAACAACTATCGGGATAAAGAAGATGACCAGGAAGTTGGGAAAAGGACTACTGCGGTGATTTTCGGGCGCCGCGTCATGGGATGGGTTTACCTGTTCTCCGGCATTGTGGCAATGGGGATTGTGTTTTATATGCTCCGCACGATATACCCGGTATCTGCGGTGATTGCAGCCATTTATCTTGCAATGCATTTCCGCACCTGGAGAAAACTGGTTTCAAGTTCAGGGGCTGTCCTCAACCCTGTTTTGGGAGCCACCGCCCGCAATCTTCTTGTTTTTACGCTGATGTTCTTTGCAACAGCAATTTTGTGCAATTCAAATTTTTTCATTTAAACTGAGTTTTGTATGAATACAGTCTGGATTGTAATGCCAATACTGCTTGTTCTGATGTTCCTCCTTGGAACCGGCCTTAACAGACAAGCTTTCACCAATGTTGCCAAAAACCCTAAAGGTGTCCTTGTGGGAATGGTAGGGCAGCTTATTCTCCTCCCGATGATTGCTTTTGCCATCGCCTGGGCACTCAAGCTTCCTCCTGTATATTTCATGGGACTTGTACTTGTGGCGTGCTGTCCTGGAGGAAGTTCCTCGAACGTTTTCTCCATGTTGGCCAAAGGAGACGTGGCCCTTTCAGTTACACTCACTGCCTTCAGCAGCGTGATTACACTATTTACCCTGCCGTTTGTGATGGGTGGAGTTTCGGCATTTGTCTCGCAGCAGGCAGGGGTTGATGTTGTACTGCCCGTGGGGAAGCTGCTTGTGCAGAATCTTGTGCTGCTGTTTGCCCCTATGCTTGCCGGTATTGCATTGCGCCGTTTCAAACCCTATGCAGCACAGAAAGTGAACAAGGTGCTTGGCAAATGCGCTTTCCCTGCCCTTATGGTACTTGCCGGAGTATTTTTCCTTCAGTACACTAAAGAGATTTTTGAAAATTTCAAGGTTTTGGGCATTGCCGCTGCATGCCTGATCCTGGGTGCCATGCTTTGCAGCTCCCTCCTTTCCAGCTTCGGCGGTTTTTCAGATGCTGTAAGACGCACCATTGTTATTGAGGTAGGGATGCAGAACGCTGCCCAGGCCATTGCCATAGCCACCTCTCCCTTCATCTTCAACAGCGGCGAGATGGCCATCCCGGCAATCATTTATGCATTGCTGATGAACGTGATCCTGCTGGTTTATGTTTGGAGAATACGTAAAAAGAGTTAGCCGAGTAGCTTTGGGCATTAACATTCTCCATTATCTTCTCAAGAATTATCTCTATACAAAGAGAAAAAATATCGCTAAATTTGTACATCATGAAAGATGTATTCAACTTTTTGACAGCCCTCCGGCAGAACAATAATCGGGAGTGGTTCAATGCAAACAAGGAGAGATACCTTGCGGTAAGGGAAAAGTTTGAGAATTTTGCACAGCAACTCATTGGAGAGATTGGCAGTTGGGATGAGGATATTGCAAAATCTGATTTACAGGTGAAGGACTGCACCTACAGGATCTATCGGGATACCCGTTTCAGCAAAAATAAGGAGCCTTACAAAACCCATATGGGCATTTTCATCTGCAAAGGGGGAAAGAAATCACCTTATGCTGGGTATTATCTACATCTGGAACCACCTGAGGATGAAATTCTTCCCCTAAATGGACAAAAAGGAGTACATACCCAAACCCCTCTTTTTATGGGAGGGTGTTTCATTATTGCCGGCACCTACCGGTATGAATCCAAGGTACTCCGGAGCATCAGGGATGAAATTTCAGTCAACGGAGACTCGTTTCTGGAGGCAATGCAGAAGGCTGAAGGTTTTTATCCGGAGGAATCCGATATGCTCAAAAAGATTCCTACCGAGTTCGCATTTGCACCTGATAAATGGCACAGGCTACTCAAATACAAGACATTTGCCCTTATAAAGCCAGTAGATATGGATTTTATCTGCAATGATGGAGCGTTGGAACGCATAACCGGGGAATTCAAGAAATGCAGCAATTATCTGAAAAAAGTGAATATGGCAATTGAATATGCTTATGACAACTGACATAAATCACTTTACAAACATAAAAAAACCGGATGACTTTCGTCATCCGGTTGCTCTTTAGGGTGGAAGATGGGATTGTGCTCGCCCTGGCGGGCTGTGCATTCCCATTGCCGCTCGCCGCGGGGGCCCTTAAAAGCCTGTGGTACGCAATTCCGGGCTTTGTTTGTTGCCGGGCTGTCGCAGCTCAATGCCTGCGGCATTTTTGGGCATTTTTGTTTCTTCCGTCCCCGAGCAAGCTCGATCCGGATTAAACAAAAAACGCCCAGCACTCCGTGCTGAGCTGCTTTGAATCCCGTCTTACACAAAAAAAGCCGATGCGTTTGCATCGGCTTTTGGGTGGAAGATGGGATTCGAACCCACGACCTCTGGTGCCACAAACCAGCGCTCTAACCAACTGAGCTACAGCCACCATGTTGTTTCCTCAATGGGGCATTCCCCAAATCGGACTGCAAAGGTACACAAAATTTCTTTCTGTGCAACTATTTTGTGTAAAAAATTTAAAAGTTGTGGTTTGTCGGGAAGAAATACCCTGAAAAACACAACTTCTACGCCAAATTATTAAATATTTACGGAGTGTAAAGTTATAAAAATTTTTCTTCGCAAACATATAGAAGGGTGACTTTTTTTTATTAGATTTGTAGACTGATACTTGAAAACCAAAACATTTATACACTATAAACACTTTTAAAATATATGGCACGCGAAATTAAATTCTCTCTTTTGTACAGAGATATGTGGCAATCATCAGGTAAGTATGTACCTATGGTTCACCAGCTTAAAGAGATTGCCCCTGTAATTATTGACATGGGTTGCTTCGACCGCGTTGAGACAAACGGCGGTGCTTTTGAGCAGGTTAACCTTCTTTTTGGTGAGAACCCTAATAAAGCTGTTAGAGAGTGGACTGCACCTTTTAACAAGGTAGGTATCCAGACACATATGTTGGAGCGTGGTTTGAACGCTCTTAGAATGAATCCGGTTCCTGAGGATGTACGTCATTTGATGTATAAAGTTAAAGCTAAACAGGGTACCAATATTGCACGTTCATTCTGTGGACTTAACGATCATAGAAACCTTAAAGGCTCAGTTATTGGAGCTAAGAAAGGTGGCATGATTTCCCAGGTTGCTCTAAGTATCACTTATTCTCCAGTTCACACTGTTGAGTATTACATGGGTGTTGTAGACAAGGTTGTTG
>JAZLBB010000021.1:0-1424 GCA_045613465.1 Candidatus Egerieisoma sp. | reverse complement strand
AGAGTAGTTTTCTCAATGTTGGCTTTGATTTTTTTCACAGCTTTCTGAGTTGACTCAGCCTCAGCTGCTTTCTCTTTGTTCTCTTTAGCCTCTACCTCTTTCTTTGCATCCTCTGCAATTCTAGAGTGTGAAAGAACGATCTTCTTGTTTGATTTGTTGAACTCTACAACTTTGAACTCAAGTTTCTCCTCAGCTTTAGCAGTAGTACCATCCTCTTTTACAAGAGCTTTAGCTGGAGCGAAGCCCTCAATACCGTAAGATAGAGCAATAGCAGCACCTTTATCGTTGAATGAAACAACAGTACCCTCGTGAACTGAACCTACTGTAAATACAGTCTCAAATACGTCCCAAGGATTCTCCTCTAGCTGTTTGTGACCTAGGCTTAGTCTTCTGTTCTCAGCATCGATCTCAAGAACAACAACCTCTAGTTTCTCACCAATTGCAGTGAACTCAGATGGATGTTTAACTTTCTTAGTCCAAGAAAGGTCGCTGATGTGTACTAGACCGTCAACACCCTCCTCAAGCTCAACGAATACACCAAAGTTAGTGAAGTTTCTAACAACTGCATTATGTTTAGAAGCTACTGGGTATTTCTCGCTGATGTTAGCCCATGGATCTGCTTTAAGCTGTTTGATACCAAGAGACATTTTTCTCTCCTCTCTGTCAAGAGTAAGGATAGAAGCCTCTACCTCATCACCAACTTTTAGGAAGTCCTGTGCGCTTCTTAGGTGAGAAGACCATGACATCTCTGATACGTGGATAAGACCCTCAACACCTGGCTGGATCTCGATAAATGCACCGTAGTCAGCAAGAACAACAACTTTACCCTTAACAGTGTCACCAACTTTAAGGTTTGCATCAAGAGCATCCCAAGGGTGAGCGCTAAGCTGTTTAAGACCAAGAGCAATACGTTTTTTAGTATCATCAAAATCAAGGATAACAACGTTGATCTTCTGATCAAGAGCAACGATCTCCTCTGGATGGTTGATTCTGCCCCATGAAAGGTCAGTAATGTGAATTAGACCGTCTACGCCACCAAGGTCAATGAATACACCATATGAAGTGATGTTTTTAACTGTACCCTCAAGAACCTGGCCTTTCTCCAATTTACCAATGATATCAGCTTTCTGAGCCTCAAGCTCTGCCTCAATAAGTGCTTTGTGTGAAACAACAACGTTTCTGAACTCATGATTGATTTTAACAATCTTGAACTCCATTGTTTTGTTAACGAATACATCGTAGTCACGGATAGGTTTAACGTCAATCTGTGAACCTGGCAAGAATGCCTCAATTCCAAATACGTCAACGATCATACCGCCCTTAGTACGACATTTGATGTAACCCTTAACGATCTCATCTTTGTCAAATGCCTCGTTAACTCTATCCCAAGATCTAAGTGAACGAGCTTTTTTGTGTGAAAGAAC
>JAZLBB010000020.1:0-1681 GCA_045613465.1 Candidatus Egerieisoma sp. | reverse complement strand
ACTTTTCAGTTGAGCTTTTTTGTGCGGGCGAAGGGACTCGAACCCCCACGCCTCTCGGCACTAGATCCTAAGTCTAGCGCGGCTACCAATTACGCCACACCCGCATTGCGTTTGGGATTGCAAAGGTAGGAATAAATTTTACAAATGCAAACTTTTTAAATAAAATTTTGCTAAAATTTATTTTTTGCAAAGGATTATGCTTGCCCAGTTATCTATTTCCCTTGTTGCAACACTAACAAGACCATGCTCTGCAGCACAAGCCTCGAGTGCCGGAATATCCTCAGTATAGAATCCGCTTAAGACTAGCACACCTCCGTTTCTCATACCTCTGCTATAGGTATCCATATCCTGAATAAGGATATTTCTATTGATATTAGCCAGAATAAGGTCGTATTTGTTTGCCTGAATCAGTGAGCCGTCGCCATACAAAGTATGCACAGCCTCAGCCAAACGGTTTTTCCAGGCATTCTCTCTAGCAGAATTCACTGCTACTATATCAACATCAATTGCATGCACAGCTCTCTTTGCCCTCATTTTGGCTGCAAGTATTGCAAGCACACCTGTACCGGTACCCATATCAAGCACCTGCTTTCCACGTACGCTTCTCCAACCACACAAAGAGCCCTCTGCGCCACATAACTCACCACTCTTCTCCCCTTCACCGTTCAAATCCAACAGTGCCTTCACCATCATGGTTGTAGTCTGGTGATGACCGGTACCAAAAGCCATCTTTGGCTCAATACGTATATTGTATTTGGTAAGCGGAAGATTTTTATGGAAAGGTGCCTTTACAGTAACAAGACCATCAATAAAAATAGGCTCAAAGTCAGACTCCCATGTCTTGTTCCAATTCTCCTCCTGGATAAATGATGTTGTATACGAAAGCGAGAACTCTGACTCCCCGTTATCGAAATAGCTCAATACGGTTTTAAGATTTTGCTGATTGAAATTATCCTGACCAATATAACCCTTTAAGAGAGGCTCCTCCGTAGAGAAGCTCTCAAAAGGGATATCATCCAACATAGCCATTACAATCTCTGCATACTCCTCGGTATACGGAGTAATCTCTATTGCAACCTCTATGTAATTCATTTCTTAGAAGCTTTTAGCAATTGCTATAAAATCATCAGCTACCAAAGCTGCACCACCAATCAAACCACCGTCAATGTCTTTCTGGGCAAAAAGCTCTTTTGCATTTGAAGGTTTGCAGCTGCCACCGTAAAGAATAGTAATCTCCTCAGCCAACTCGCCAAATTGCTCAGCCAAAGTAGCACGGATGAAAGCGTGAATCTCCTGAGCCTGCTCACTGGTTGCAGTTTTACCTGTACCTATAGCCCAAACTGGCTCATATGCAATAACTACATTTTTCATCTGCTCAGCAGAAAGGGTAAACAATACCTCTTTAATCTGAGAACCTACAACCTCAAAGTGTTTCTCAGCCTCTCTCTCCTCAAGCTTCTCACCTACACAGTAGATTGGAGCAAGACCCTCCTCAAGAGCCAAAGCAATTTTCTTAACCAATTTTGCGTTGGTCTCACCATAGTACTCTCTTCTCTCAGAGTGACCAAGGATAACATACTGTACATTTGCAGAAGCAAGCATTTTAGCAGAAACCTCACCAGTGTAAGCACCTTTTACCTCATCTGCACAGTTCTGTGCAGAAAGGCCTACAGCAGAACCT
>JAZLBB010000019.1:0-3569 GCA_045613465.1 Candidatus Egerieisoma sp. | reverse complement strand
CTTGAGCTCAGGGATATCACACTGATTGGTCTGCAAAAAGACCTCATTGACCTCATCCTCTTTTTTGATCTCCTCAAGGACATCTGTCATGTCAGCTGTGACATGGTCATAATAAAATATCACTCGTTTTGTATTCATGAGGCCAGCAGCAAATCTTTTGTTCTTGCTCATTGGAACCTCATCTCTGTAAAAATAGACAAAATCTGTGATGACTGCTGCCTTGTGAGCTCTTAATGGCTTGTAGTCTCCAAGTGGATATTTATATCCACATTTTCTTGAGAAATCCTCATCCTCTGTGGAGTCTTTTTTCTCATTAAACCTGATGTCTCCAATAAAAGACCTTTTAAAAACTCTTGTGCAGACAGATGGGTTTGAGAGCCTCTCGTTTTGACTGTTCAGCTTGGCTTTTATATTCCATCCATTTTCAGTGAGGGACTTCCAGCTCATTTCAATCACATCAGGCTCATCCTTTGTCTTTTCAAGGATTTTTGAAACAAAATCTCTGGAGACCATGTCATCAGCATCAATGAATGAAATATAATCGCCTCTTGCTTTGTCAATTCCCACATTTCTTGCTGATGCACATCCTCGATTCTGCTGCCTGTGGACTTTCACAAATGGAAATTCTGTCTTAAATGGCTTTTTTGAGCCATCATCCACCACTATGACCTCAACCTCATCTGTGATCTGTGGTGACAGGACCTTCAAGAGCTCATGTGTATATGGCTCAGCGTTATAGAATGGAATTATTATTGACAGCCTCAGCTGCTGCCTTGGCTGCTTTTTGAGCTCTGTATTTTGCTTTTCTTTTTTCACTGATTTCCTCCTTATGTGCAAGCCAATATGCATATTTCTTGGCTCGTTGTTCTTCTCTATGCGCTGCATAGTATTTTCTGCCTCTGATCTGATTCTTGGTCAGCTCTCCCTCAGGGACTGCTGCCTTTGGAGCTCTCCCAAGACCATCCAGGATGCAATCTTTGAATTTGCAATTGAAACAATCCTCATTGCATGGTTTGCTCATGTTCCCTCACTTTCTGCCTGACCCACAATGTCTGCTATTTCTTTCATACAATCCCAAGCAAATCCGTCAGAGCCTATGAAATCGTTGACTTTCCACTTGGCTACTACCTTTTTAACCTCTTGCAGATCATCCAAATAAGAGATTGCAGTGTCTAATGATTCTATCTTTTTGTCGTTTCCCACTTCTGGAAAGTCCTTGCGATTCTGTCTCTGTATTTTTAACCATTGAGTAACTGTGTCAATCGTCATTCCCATTTTCTAATACCTCGCAAATTTCTCTAAATAGTTGTCCGTCTGGTTTGTAATATGGGCTAGGTGCATTATTCCATCTTACTATTTCCTGTATCTTCTGATACTTGCGCATGGTATCTATTCCAACATCCATAGCAGAATTTTCAACTTTTACATCAATAATTTCTTGTGGCTCTCCTGTCCACATATGATGTTGTTCTAATACCTTAATAGCTTCCTTAATCGTCATTCCCATTTTCTACCTCACCATCCCTATCTTTATTGCTACATACATGATCCACAACAGGAACAGGCACCAAATGCTCAGGATCATGATTCTGATTGCTCTTTTCATTCCAGCTCCTTTTTTGCATCCTCATACTCAAATCTTGTGCACTCTTCCCATTTGCGCTCCTTGTGTCCGTCTTTGTAAACATATTCCCAGAGCCTCTCATACTTTTCTGGGACAAAATCGCTCACATAATATGGGATTCCATCACTGGTTTTCATTGTATCGGTCTCAGTGTGAGCCTCAGTGAATCTGTAATCAATGACATATTTTGTGTCAACCTCAAAATAGGCACAGCCTGTGAGCTGGCTCACTATGCCAAGGATCACAGCCAAGATCAGGATATATCCAAGTAGTCTCTCATAGGTTTTCAGTCTGTTCTCTGTCATCTGCTGCCTCCTTCGCCTCTGTAATCTGAATTTTCCAGCTCATTGTGACTATGTCATACATTTCTCTGAACCCATATCCGTCATTGATGAGTCCCTCCTCTGTCACTTCAAGCTCGTCCTGACTAAAACACTTTATGATGTCACCTTTTTTCAATCTGTCCATTACTCTCCACACTCCTTGTCCATGATTCTGATTATGAGCAACAGGATCAGGATCAGAATCATTGCTCCAATTTGTCCGTCTGTCATTTCTTTTGACCCTGTTCCTTTGTCTTTTTGCCAAATCTGTCTCTCCAATTCTCTCCAAAGAGCTCCTGATTGTCCTCATCATTCATTCTGTGCCATGGCTCCCAGGATATCCTTGCACCACATGATGGGCATCTCTCACAGTCCATCCAATTGAGCTCATCAATTCCATCACCGCATTTTGAGCAAAAAGCATCATCACATATGCCCATGATCTCAACAGGATAAACTCTCTCTTTGAGCCTCCAATATTTCCAGACAGGCCTTGGAATGTCCCAAGGCACATCTATTGCAATGATCTCATTTCCGTCATAATATGCATGACAGCAGCTCCAATTTACTTTGTCGTTATACTTGTATGTCCCAAGTACCTCCAAGTCATCCTCTGGATTTATCCCCTCAGGCTTTTGCTCAATCGGATCCCACTCTTGACCAAACATTGTGACTTTTTTGGATTGTTCTTGAACTGACGCTCTTTGAGGCTCCTCAGAGCCATTGCATCTTGCTCCACATGATCTGACAGCACATTTGCGACAACATACATGTGGACACAGTATGATGTCCAATGTGTCAGCCACTTTCCAGAGCTCTTTTTTGTTGCATTTGTGTCCGGAATAACTGCAGCATGGTGGTTCCAGCTCTTTCAGATATTCAAATATGTTTATCTGTCCATCAATCTGTTTCATATCGCTTTTAATAAATAATCCAATTCACAACCAAATTTCTTGCAGATTGCCTCAACACATCCTATTGATGGAACTCTGCCATTAGATATGCAATATGCATCTGCTTGTGACATTTCAAGCTGGACAAAAAGCTCCACCATGGTTGTTGAATTTATCTCCAGGAGATGTGAGAGTCTCAGGTGGAACTGTTTTGCCTGTGCATCAATATCCTCTTTGAGCTCCTTGTGGTGCACAGCTGCCTCATCAATGATCTTGTGCATCTCCTTGGGACTTAAATATGTGAGCATGGCAGAGGCAACCAGAGCAAATTCTGTCCCAGGTCTCTTTGTCTCTATATCAACCGCCCAGGAGTCTTTTTTCTCCTCAACTCTTATCATCTTTGCTCCTCCCCTCTGGATATATTTTCAGTTTCATTTCTGTTCCCTGAGCTTTGCCAATCATACACATGCCCTCTCCATTCTTGCAATAAACACTGAGCCTCACTCTTGATGGTTTGATGTGCCTGTTCAATAAACCGCTCAACACCTCTGCAAATACTATTTGAAATTTTCTTTTGTAAACCTTGTTTGTGATTCTCTTGTTCATATCTTCCTCAGCGGACAATCATATTCACAGACGGCCTCAAATGTCTCCTTGCTTATCTGTCCAGATTTTACAAGGTCACGATATCTGCAATAATCGTCACAAATCTCCTCTCTGATCTTGAGA
>JAZLBB010000018.1:0-6061 GCA_045613465.1 Candidatus Egerieisoma sp. | reverse complement strand
GTGAGTGGACCTCCATTCCAATCATAATGGCATTTCTCATCTTGTCCTTGGCATAGCCTGGATGTATATTGCATCCCTGAATGTGAACTTTGGCACCAGCTGCATTAAAATTCTCATACTCAAGCTCACCAATTTGTCCGCCATCAAAAGTATATGCGTACTCTGCACCAAACTTCTTCACATCAAAAAAGTCTACACCTCTGCCAATCTCCTCATCTGGAGTAAACCCAATCTTTATCTCACCATGCTTGAACTCCGGATGTTCCATAATATATTGGGCCATACACATAATTTCAGCAACGCCGGCCTTGTCATCTGCGCCAAGAAGGGTAGTACCGTCTGTAGTAATGATGGTCTGGCCTTTATATCCTGCCAACTCAGGGAAATCTGCAACCTTAAGGGCAATACCCTTCTCTGGATTAAGCACAATATCCTCTCCATTGTAGTTCTCAACAATTTGAGGTTTTATATCTTTTCCGCTTGCATCAGGAGCAGTATCAACGTGGGCAATGAAACCAACAGATGGAATCTCCTTATCGTCAGTATTAGCTGGAATAGTAGCCATTACATAGCCATATTGGTCCATCTCAGCCTTGATTCCCATATCTTGAAGCTCCTTAACAAGGAGTTTAAGCAGATCAAACTCGCAATTTGCACTTGGAAAACTCTCGCTCTCCGGATTAGATGTGGTCTCTACTGCCACGTATCTTAAAAATTTATCTATAACTTTTTCCATATTCTATAATGTTGTCTCTATTTTACAAATTTTACCATTTTTATCCCGACAAATTCTCTCTTTAAACCAGCATCATTCCAAATCCCATGAATGCCATTCCAGTTATGACACCTATAATTGCTATATGGTGGGCACCATAATTCTCAGCTGTAGGTAAAAGCTCATCAAGTGATATGTAGACCATAATTCCGGCAACAGCTGCCAATATGATACCAAGGAATGAATCTGAAAGAAGGTTCTTCAATAGGAAGTAGCCAATAATGCCGCCAAGAGGCTCAGCCAGTCCTGACAGGGATGCATTAAAAACAGCCTTACCTCTTTTTTTTGTTGCATAATATATAGGTATTGCAACTGCTATACCTTCGGGTATATTGTGCAGGGCAATGGCAAGTGTAATGCTGAGTCCTAATGAGGGATCCTCCATTGCTGTTACAAATGTTGCCAAACCTTCGGGAAAGTTGTGGACGGCAATTACAATGGATGAGAGCAATCCCAGGCGCAGGAGCTTTTTTGACTCCTGTTTGTTTTCTGTTGTGGCCAGTTTGCTGTCGGGAAGAGAATTTTCAATACCAACAGCCTTATTGTGTACCTCAATGGTAAGCTCATTAACCTCGTGCGGGTTCTCGTATGAGGGTACAAGGTGGTCAATAAGGGCAATAATGCCCATGCCTCCAAAAAATGCCAGTAGGGTATATAGCATTCCCATCTTTTCGCCATGCAGTTCTCCAAGAGAGTGGCGTGCCTCAGGAAAGAGCTCTACAAGCGAGATAAGAATCATAACTCCCGCAGAGAATCCAAGTGAGGCAGATAGTAGCTTAGGACTGAACTTCTTTACAAACATAATGATTGCACCACCCACTCCGGTTGCCATTCCGGCAATCAGAGTGAGGAGCAATGCATGTATGAAATTACCATCCGTCATATGTCAAATCTATTTTTTATCCTCTTTCATTGATGCAAAGATCAGGTATGCAATAATTGCCACGTATGCTAAAATAGCAACGTATTGCGCAGCATTTGAACCTTGCCACTCGCTTGCAAGCAAGTTGACGCCGCAGAATCTCATAATGGCACTTACAACACCCATAAGGGCACCACCAGCAATGAAACCGCTGGCCAATAGAGTTCCTTTATCTGTACGGGCTTTATTTACACTCTCATCTTTGCTTCTGCTGCCAACATACCAAGCTATAGCACCACCAACAAGTAGAGGCAAGTTTAGTTCAAGCGGAATGAACATACCAAGTGCAAATGCCAATGCCGGTACTTTAAATATAGTAAGGAAGATGGCAAGGATAGCGCCAATGCCATATAGGAACCATGGGGCGTTTCCACCGCTCATTAGAGGCTCAATAACTGCGGCCATAGCATTTGCCTGTGGAGCAACAAGTGCGTCAGGACCTGTAAATCCGTAAGTATCATTAAGCACCATCATAACTCCACCAACTGTAGCGGCAGCAACAAGTGTTCCAACGAATTTCCAGCTCTCCTGTTTTGCAGGGGTAGTACCAATCCAGTAACCAAACTTAAGGTCTGTGATCAATGCGCCCGATACAGATAGTGCAGTACAAACAACACCACCTATAACTAGGGCAGCTGTCATACCTGCTGTACCGGTAAGGCCGCTTGCTACCATAATTACAGAACCAAGGATAAGAGTCATAAGAGTCATACCGCTAACAGGGTTTGTACCAACAATGGCAATGGCATTTGCAGCAACTGTAGTAAACAGGAATGCAATGATACCAACTGTAAGAAGAGCAATAATTGCATGTTTAAGATTATGCACAACACCAAACTGGAAGAAAAGGAATGTAATGACAAGAGTAACAAGAATACCAAAAACAATAATCTTCATTGAGATATCTTTCTGTGTTCTCTCAGGTTTTACAGTCTCACCCTTCTTGCCACCAAACTCCTGAACGGCCAAGCCAAAAGCAGACTTGATGATGCCTGCAGATTTTATGATACCAATGACACCGGCAGGTGCAATACCTCCAATAACAATGTGAAGTGCATAATTTGTGAAGATGTTCTCAGCGGTCATTGCACTCATATTTGCAAACTCAGTTCCCATAATGGTTACACCTTCTGCACCAAAACACAAATTAAGTACAGGAACAATGAAGAACCATACAAGGAAAGAGCCGCAGCAGATGATGAATGCATATTTTAGACCTATAATATAACCCAAACCCAAAACTGCAGCACCAACATTCAATTTGAATACAACTTTTGCCTTATCTGCCAGAGCCTCTCCAAATGGAAGAACTCTTGAAGAGAATGTCTCAGCCCACCAACCAAAAGTTGATACAATGAAATCATAAAGACCACCAATCAGACCGCTTACCAAGAGAAGTTTTGCTCCATTGCCACCGGTCTCACCGCTTACAAGAACCTGTGTTGTAGCTGTAGCCTCTGGGAATGGATATTTTCCGTGCATATCACTTACAAAATATTTTCTGAAAGGAATAAGGAAAAGGATACCCAAGACACCACCTAGAAGTGAACTCATGAATACTTTAAAGAAATCAACAGTAAGTTCAGGATATTTTGCCTGTAATATATATAGTGCAGGAAGCGTAAAGATGGCACCTGCCACAATTGATCCCGAACAAGCTCCAATAGACTGGATGATCACATTCTCACCCAAAGCATTTTTTCTCTTCAATGCTCCAGATACTCCAACTGCTATAATTGCAATTGGAATGGCAGCTTCAAACACTTGACCTACCTTAAGACCAAGATATGCCGCAGCTGCAGAAAAAATAATGGTCATCAACAGACCCATTGATACCGACCATATATTAACTTCGGGATATGATTTATTGGGAGACAATATAGGTGAATACTTTTCTCCCGGTTTCAATTCTCTGGTTGCATTCTCCGGCAACCCCACTGTTTTTTGATTATTTTCCATAGGTATAAATAGTTTTTTAAATTCTTTTAGTTCTATAGAACAAAAGTATCTAAAAAAAATTAAAAAAAATTAAAAAAAATTGCAGAAAGATAAAAATATGCTCAAATAAGCCTCATTTTTGAGTTTATATATTGATTATCAGATACTAATAGGCTGTAATATGCTTCCCGACAGCTCCCTTTGCAGGCCCATTTTTGGGCGAAAAGAGAAAAAAATCAAAAAAAATGTGAAAATTTTTTCAAAAAAATTTGCAAAATCAAAAATTGTCCTTACCTTTGCAACCCGTTTGGGAAACGAACGGACACAAAGACAAGTTCATTGACATTATTGAGAGAAGAAACATAGAGGTAAAATTAAAACAACACAAGAGATATAGTCTGTAATTTTTTAAGAATTAGGGACTACAATTTCAAGAGACGATTCAAGCGAAAAAGTTACAAAGGGCGAATGGAGGATGCCTGGGCTTCTATCGGCGAAGAAGGACGCGGAAAGCTGCGAAAATGTCCGGGGATTGGCAAACACGAATTGATCCGGATGTATCCGAATGGGGGAACCCGCTATGCTGAAGGCATAGCACACTATAAGTGGGCCAACGCAGGGAACTGAAACATCTAAGTACCTGCAGGAAGAGAAAGAAACATCGATTTCCAAAGTAGTGGCGAGCGAAATGGAAAGAGCCTAAACCAAAGTTGTTGCGGCAATTTTGGGGTTGTAGGACTGCGCGATACGACTATTGACGAATTGGAATATACTGGAAAGTGTAATCATAGAGGGTGATAATCCCGTACAAGTAGCATCAATAAGAGTTAGCAGTATCCTGAGTAGGGCGGGACACGAGGAATCCTGTCTGAATCTGCGGGGACCATCCCGTAAGGCTAAATACGAATAGAAGACCGATAGTGAACCAGTACTGTGAAGGAAAGGTGAAAAGAACCGTGAGTAACGGAGTGAAATAGAACCTGAAACCATTCGCTTACAAGCGGTCGGAGTTCCTTTTGGGAATGACGGCGTGCCTTTTGGATAATGAGCCTACGAGTTACGTTTCACTAGCGAGGTTAAGTGGTTCAGCCACGGAGCCGAAGCGAAAGCGAGTCTTAATAGGGCGTTAAGTTAGTGGGAGTAGACGCGAAACCTTGTGATCTACCCTTGACCAGGTTGAAGTTACCGTAACAGGTAATGGAGGACCGCACCAGTTTCCGTTGAAAAGGATTTGGATGAGTTGAGGGTAGGGGTGAAAGGCTAATCAAACTGGGAGATAGCTCGTACTCCCCGAAATGTCTTTAGGGACAGCCTCGATATAGCTTGCATGAGGTAGAGCTACTGATAGGATGCGAGGGCTTCACCGCCTATCAAATCCTGACAAACTCCGAATGCGTGCAAGTGTTTATCGGGAGTGAGTCATCGGGTGCTAATGTCCGGTGGCGAGAGGGAAACAGCCCAGACCAACGTCTAAGGCCTCCAAACGTGTGTTAAGTTGACAGAACGATGTTCGGTTGCAGAGACAGCTAGGATGTTAGCTTGGAAGCAGCTATTCATTTAAAGAGTGCGTAACAGCTCACTAGTCGAGCGACTGAGCGTGGATAATAAACGGGCATCAAACACACTGCCGAAGACATGGACTACGAAGTAGTGGTAGGGGAGCATTCTAACCGGCGTTGAAGGTGTACTGTGAGGTATGCTGGAGCGATTAGAAAAGAAGATGTAGGCATAAGTAACGATAATGCAGGCGAGAAACCTGCACACCGCAAGCCCAAGGTTTCCTGATCAACGTTAATCGGATCAGGGTTAGTCGGGGCCTAAGGAGAACCCGAAAGGGGGATTCGATGGACAAATGGTTAATATTCCATTACCTGTATGCAAATGTTAGGAGAGACGGAGTAGTGACACATACGCCAACTGACGGAATAGTTGGTTAAAGGACGTAGGTAAATCCGGTGGTTCAGAGCTACGGATGCTGATGTCTGACAGTACATGAAAACTTCGGTGGACATGATAGTTATGGTAAACAGACTTCCAAGAAAATCTTCGACACGCTAGTTGCATACAGCCCGTACCGTAAACCGACACAGGTGGGCGAGGAGAGTATCCTCAGGTGCTCGAGTGAATCATGGCTAAGGAATTCGGCAAATTGACCCCGTAACTTCGGGATAAGGGGACCCTGCATAGCAGGGCGCAGAGAAATGGCTCAGGCGACTGTTTAACAAAAACACATGGCTTTGCAAAATCGAAAGATGACGAATAAGGCCTGACACCTGCCCGGTGCCGGAAGGTTAAGAGGGGATGTTATCGCAAGAGAAGCATTGAATCGAAGCCCCGGTAAACGGCGGCCGTAACTATAACGGTCCTAAGGTAGCGAAATTCCTTGTCGGGTAAGTTCCGACCTGCACGAATGGTGTAACGATCTG
>JAZLBB010000017.1:0-39993 GCA_045613465.1 Candidatus Egerieisoma sp. | reverse complement strand
ATTATAACTGAATAATTGTATAACGGGTATGAATTTTCTTATTGCAGGATTGGGCAATATTGGTGCTGAATATGCAGATACCCGTCACAATATAGGTTTCAAAGTGCTGGATGCTTTTGCAAAAGCGTCCGGCACTTCTTTTATTTCCGGCAGATATGGTTCTACCTGTACAGTATCTGTAAGGGGACATAAACTTATTCTCCTAAAGCCATCAACCTATATGAACCTTAGTGGTAAAGCAGTAAATTATTGGTTGCAGGCGGAAAAAATAAAACAGGAAAATCTTTTGGTAGTGCTTGATGATCTTGCAATTCCATTTGGAACACAAAGGATGCGTAAGCAAGGCAGCTCTGGAGGACACAATGGCCTTAAGAATATAGACGAGTGTCTTGGAAACAATTCATATGCCCGTCTGAGAATTGGTATCAGTGATAATTTTGCCAAAGGACGACAGGTAGATTACGTTCTTGGAAAATGGACTTCGGATGAGGAAAAGGAACTCCCATTTATAGAAGACAAGGCAATAGAGGCTATCAAGGCGTTTGCAACACTTGGTGTTGATAGGGCTATGAATATTGCCAACGCTAAAGCTACTCCAAAACCGTAACGTTACAATCCCAAAAGTTTCTCAATATCACGGCGCTCTTTCTTGGTTGGTCTGCCGGCACCTCTATCCCTTTTAAGAAAAATAGTTTCGTTGGGCGCATTTAACTTTTCAAGTTCCTCTTCTGGTGTAATGTTTATTGCATATTGTGGAACAAGTGCAGCACCCTGTCTCTTGTCAATAGGGGTAATCACCTGATATTGGTATCTGATAGCACCTTTTCTTACAGTTATTATATCTCCCTCCTTTACATTACGGGACGACTTTGCCTCAGAGCCGTTTACATAAACCTTATTGGTTTTGCATGCCTCTGCAGCCTCTGAGCGTGTTTTGAAAACTCTTATTGCCCAAAGATATTTGTCTATTCTAACTTCCGGTGTCATTAGTTTTTCCTCATGAATCTTTGTCCTGGATGGAATTCATCATGGTGATGATGACCGCCACATCCGCAGCTGCACTCATGTTCATCTTCAGGATCATCATCATATCCAACACTCTCTTTGTAAGAACCGTGCTCCTCATCTTCAGGTTCATCGTAATTGAGGTAGGTATCTGGCTCTTCTGTAAGTTGAGGCATTGTGATTTCAAGCAATAGTACATTGCCGGCTGTTGGGGCAATGGTAAAGTCTTCCATAGATGCTGGAATAAGGAGTGTCTCACCTGTGCAGATAGAGTATTGGGTGCCATCATTCATTTTTATTACAGCCTCGCCATTTATACACATATAAATAGTGAAACTCCCTCTCAATGATGGTACAACAGTCTCAGCTTTTTCAAGTTCAATAGTCTTTACAATAAAGTTTGAGGTGTCAACTATTGTCTTGTTGCCTCCAACATTGCTGAAATAGAATTTATCTATATCAAATTTGGAGTAATCTATAACATCTATTGCATCTTCAATGTCGATTCTTCTTGCAGTAGCAGGGTTATTTTCCCTTCCCCAGTCGTATAATCTGTATGAGATGTCAGAACTTTGCTGAATCTCTGCAATGATAACCTCTCCCTCTGCAGAGTGTACACATCCAGGCTGTATATACAGGCAATCACCTTTTTTTGGAGTAAAGCAGTTGAGCAACTCTGTAACTGTACCGTCCTTGCATTTTTCATACAGTTCAACAGGTGTTACATCCTTGTTGAATCCAACATATAGTTTGGCTCCCGGCTTGGCATCCATGATATACCACATTTCAGCCTTACCGTATGAATTTTCTCTCTCAAATGCAATGTCGTTACCTGGATGTACCTGGACAGAAATTTTATCCTTTATATCCAAAATCTTTACGAGTACCGGAAAATCCCCTTTGTACCAGTTGAATACATTTTCTCCAACCAAATCGCCCAGGTATATTTCCATAAGCTCATCCAAAGTGTTTCCGGCAAGATAGCCGTTCTGTACAACAGAACTGCCACCATACAGGCTCCAAAGCTCCCAGCTCTCTCCAACAGGTTTACCTGCATAAGACTCATCAAATTCCTTCTTGAGGTTTTTGGCAAGATAATCTCCTCCCCAAATTCTCTCTCTGGCGTCGGGAATAAATTTCAATGGATATAATTTGTTCATAAAGTTGCCTGTTAATTTGTTTGGGGTGTTTCCCAATTGGTTTTCCCCAGTTTTCTGTTAAGGTAATGCAAAATTGCGGCCAATAAAACTGCAAATATAACAAAAACTATCCAGTAATAGCCGTCCAGATACATATCAACCAAATCTTTATATGTACTTGATGCCGGAAGTTCCGGATTTAGCAGTTGGATGAAATATGCAGTACCATTATTTACTGCATGTATGAAAATACAAGCCCATAATGAATGGGTTTTCCAGTATATCCAACCAAGAAAGATGCCTGCAATGAATGCTCCCGTAGCCTGCCAAGGGTTAAGGTGTATTATTGCAAAGAAAAACGAACTCCATAATATGGCCTTGAGAGGTGTTTTGTGTTGTAGCAGACCTCGCTGTATTACCCCTCTTAGAATAAACTCTTCAAGTACTGGAGCGGCCACAACTGTAGTGGCAAATGCCCAGAGGGAATCATTGAGAATTTTCTCAAAAATCTGCTGTATGTACTCTGGCATAGGGAGCCAGTTGCTCAATGGCTCTGCAACAAATCCTAGAGCCAGCATTGCTGCTGCCATTAAAGGGTAGAGTAGAAAAACATTTATTTCCCCTATAGTAAAGCCGTTCCAATCCCTCTCAATCTTTACAGGAGTATGTGAGGTAGGTGATGAAAAGAAAATATACAGGAGAGCAGGAATTATGGGCAATACATATGAAAGCAAGGGGTTGAGCGAAGCAACATCAACTCCAATGGCACTACAGATAACAGAAATGAGAGTGCCAACTCCCAAGCCTCCAACGGCTATAAGGAAAAAAACAATTACCCAGCATTGGTTGAGGCTGGGTAAATAGTGAAGTAGTTTTTTAAGCATATTTTTAGAATAGAGGCGATGGATATAATCCTTCCTCTGTCATCTTTTTCAATTTTTCAACAACGGTAGGCCTGTCCTCCTGGAATGTTACACCAAACCATTTGTCGGGAGTAGAAAGCACTTGTACAGAACATCCTTTTTTCTCAATTGCCTCATTTACTACAAATGGTATATAGAATTCTTTTTTAGGCTCGTTCTCGTTTGCCTTAAGGAATTCTTTGAACATTTTCTCGGTGTGGGTGAAGATGTCGGGAGTAAAACCCCACATATTCATTGATGCGTATGCATCTATAGGGAGTTCCTTTCTGTTGCCGTCCATTCCTATTCCCGATATTTTTCCGTCTTTCTCAGAAATTTTGTGGTGCTCCTCAACTGTGGTAAGGTAGTTGTTGCTGTCTACTGTACAGATACCTCTTGAAACTTCTCCATTTTCTGAAAGAGTCTTGTTAAGGTAAAATCCAACCATACAGTATTTGCCTTTGCTTCCCGCATTTTTAGTAAGGAAATCTCCAAGTACTCTAAATGACTCTCTTCCATAAAAATCATCTGCGTTAATAACAGCAGCAGGGATATCTGTAACCTCAGCTGCCATAAGCATTGCGTGGGCTGTACCCCATGGTTTTTCTCTGCCGGCTTTAAGGGTAAAGCCATAAGGCAGTTTGTCAAGTTCCTGCTCTACAAATGCGACTTCAATGAAACTGTTATATTTGCTTGCAATCTTCTCTTCAAATTCTTTTCTGAAGTTTTTACGTACAACAAAAACAACCTTTCCAAATCCCCCCTTTATAGCGTCATATACAGAATAATCCAATATGGTTTCACCATTTGGCCCAACACCATCCATCTGTTTTAATCCGCCGTAGCGGCTTCCCATACCTGCGGCCAAAATAATTAATGCCGGTTTCATATTTTTAAGATTTTTTACGTTAATTTTGCGCTAAATTAGTAAAAATATGGCAAATAATATTATCCGCTCGGTAAAAAGGGTACTGCAGGAATCTAAAGTTTTAAGATTCATAAGGAACAAGTATGTAGTTGTTACAACCTTTTTCCTTGTGTGGGTATTGTTTATAGACACCAACAATCTTTTTGTCTGGATGAGGGATCTTGGAGTTGTAGCTGGACAGGAGAGACAGAAAGAGCATTACAAGGAGGCTATAAGACAGACAGATGAGAAACTTAAAGAGCTCACATCCAATAAAGACAGCCTTGAAAAATTTGCCAGAGAACAGTATTTGTTCCATCAGAAAGATGAAGAGGTGTTTATTATAACAGAGTAAGGCACCACTTAAATATACTTTAGAAGATCTTCAAGATTGTTGCTGGTGTAAGTGGGACCTCCGTCGCACTCTCTGTTATAAGGATTGTAATAGAACTGGTCTATTCCAAAAATTTGTGCACCTTCAATGTCATTAGGAAAATCATCACCAATCATAATGGCCTCATTCCTGGCACGGGATGGGGCCTGTTTGTAGTATTCTTCTCCACAGATTGATTCAAGGGCTTTTCTGAATATTATAGGAGAAGGCTTCATTGCACCAACCTCTTCTGATACCACTACAGCATCAACATATTTGTGTATGCAGGTAGTGTTCATCTTTCTATATTGTACCCCTTTGAACCCGTTTGATATGATAGCTATCTTTCCTTCCTTAGCCTTTACTGCTTCAAGTACTTTTTCTGCTCCTGGAACCAGGGAGGTTTCCATGGCCATGAAAAGTAGATATTGTTCACCGAATGCCAGAGCAAAGCGGTGCAGTTCCTCTGCACTATAACTGTGGGCAGGCAATGATCCTGATGGCGCATCCCTTAGGATTTGCTGCAGTGTGAACAGAAACCTGTTACATCGCAGCTCCTCCTTAAGGATCTCACCTCTCTCATATTGTTTCCACAATCCCTGGTTTATCACCTCGTACTTCTGGAAAAACTCCTCTTTGTCCACTACATCAAAAAGCTGGGTGAGATTTTGTGAATCTACCAGCTTGAATAGGGCTGTCTTTGCATTTTTGTCAAAGTCCCATAGGGTGCGGTCAAGATCAAAAAGGAAAAACTTGTAATTTTTCTTCATAGTACAAGATATGTAGCAAGTGTTATTTGCAGTAATACTCAATCATTTTTTCTATAGCTCTCTGGCATACAGGACAAAAGGCATGAGCCTGATTGGTCTTCATACGGCAATCCATTACAGGTCGGTATATTCCTTTAGCCATATATCCTCCACCCTCGTAAACTCCAACGTTGGTATTGTCTTTTTTATCTTCCAATGGAGCGGTAGGTACAGATACACCTTCCTTTAGCATATCTTTCCATTTTGTATCAAAATTTACCAAGGTGGTGATATTTGGTTCCCAAGGTTCAATGGATAGGTTATAGAATTCTTCATATGATGTGCTTGAATCATAATATTCATCTCCAAGTCCTGCAAAACTGTGTCCGAACTCATGCACAAATACCTCTTCTGCCCATGGACAGTCGCTTGCGCTGAGACCGTAGAAATTATAGATTCCGCCACCACCATATTTAGGGTTGTTTACAATTACATACAGTGCATCATATGGGGCAGCTGTAGCAATCTGGCAAATGGTTTTCTGGTTCTGAGCTGTAAGATAACGGTCGCTGCGGAAGGTGTAGAAGTTGGAGTTGGCTACAGTCTTTTTCCATACATCCTCATGTGGAATATCTGTACCGCTCTCTTGCGATACTGATTCCACTACCCAAATATTAAAATCCTCCTTGTGTTTGTTGTATGGAGCCATGGTGAACATATAGTCTGCGAAGCGGCGTGCATCTGCAAGAAATTTCTCCATCTCCTGTGCAGTGTATCCCTCTGCAATGAAGCATAGGTCAACCTTTACGGCTGGATCTCCATTCTGCATAATTGCAGATACCTTAAAGTCATTTGCAATCTCCTGGCTGATGAGCTTGTCGGCAGGGTCAATGCCAATTGAGAAGATTTCGTTATATAAACCGGTAGCTTTTACCCTTTCATATACTTTTAGGGTAACCTTTTCTTTTGGATAAGGGATGGTATATGAACTGTTGAATGCCTGGGGGGTTGTAAGTGCCTCAGCCGTTGTTCTCCACTCCTGGAATAATGTGTTGAACCCTTTTGAATATATGACTTCTCCTTGCTGGTTCAAAACCTCCATACGGTATTCACCATAGTTGAATGTATCTACAAGGTTTGTTTTTGATCCACTCCATGCACACTCCTTTACCATTCCTTCAAGAAAGATTTTCTGGTAAGATGCATCACCTGCAAAAGTGAGGTCTATACGCAATCTGTCGGGAGTGAAATATGTGTCATATTTTGGTTGCTGGCCAAATGTTGCCACGGAAATAAGTGCTGCTGCGCACAAGATGATAAATTTCTTCATGGTATTGATGTATAAAAGAAGTGGCCCGTTTAAGGGCCACTCTCATATTATTTTCCTACATAATTCTGAGGAGTGATTACCAGAATTTCCTGTTTTACAGAGTCGCTTACATTCAACTCTTTTACAAATTCCTGAATACTCTCTTTAGTGATTCCGGCGTTTCCACGGGTTAGGGCTTTAAGTGCCTCGTATGGGTTAGGGTATCCCTCGCGGCGCAATACTGTCTGTATACCTTCGGCTACTACTGCCCAGTTTGCCTCAAGATCTTTGTCAAGAGCAGCCTCGTTAAGGATAAGCTTGCCAAGTCCTTTCTTTAGTGATCTCAATGAAATGATTGAGTGAGCCAATGGAACACCTACATTCCTAAGTACTGTAGAGTCTGTCAGGTCTCTCTGAAGTCTTGAAACAGGAAGTTTTGCAGCAAGATGTGCGTAGATTGCATTTGCAATACCAAAGTTACCCTCTGCATTCTCAAAGTCAATAGGGTTTACTTTGTGAGGCATTGCAGAAGATCCAACCTCGCCTGCTTTAACTTTCTGGCGGAAATACTCCATTGAAATATATGTCCACATATCCCTTGCAAGGTCAATTAGGATATTGTTGATTCTCTCCAAATTATGGAACAATGCTGCAAGGTTGTCGTAGTGCTCAATCTGGGTTGTAGGGTATGAACGTTTAAGTCCAAGTTTGCCCTCTACAAAATCAGCTGCAAATTTGTTCCAGTCTATATCAGGATAAGCAAAATTGTGGGCATTGAAGTTACCTGTTGCACCACCAAATTTTGCAGAATAAGGAACCTGCTCCAAAAGTCTCAACTGCTCTTTCAGACGTGCTACAAACACATATATCTCTTTTCCTAAACGGGTTGGAGAAGCTGGCTGACCATGTGTATGAGCAAGCATAGAAACATTCTCCCACTCTTTAGAGAACTCTTCAAGTATCCCGATAACCTCATTAAGTGCCGGCATATAAGAATCTCTGATACCCTCAAGAAGGCTCAATGGGACTGAAGTGTTGTTGATATCCTGAGATGTAAGGCCAAAGTGTACAAACTCGCCGTATTTCTCAATACCCAATTTCTTGAACTCCTCCTTAATGAAATACTCAACGGCTTTAACATCGTGATTGGTAACTTTCTCAATATCTTTTACTCTCTGTGCATCCTCAGCCGAGAAGTTGTTGTAAATGTTTCTCAATGCAGCAAAGTTTGCCTGATCAAAGCTCTTCAGCTGCTCCAAAGGAAGCTCACATAGGGCGATGAAATACTCAATCTCAACCCTTACTCTATATTTGATAAGCGCATACTCAGAAAAGTACATGCTCAAATCTTCTACTTGTTTGCGGTATCTGCCATCTATAGGGGATACTGCCATCAATGCATTGTTTGACATATTGTGCTAATAAAAAGAATTTGGGTGTAAAGATAATCAATTTTGCAACAAAAACATAAGTGAAGTGTTTGGTATTGGTAATATATAACCAAAAACAAATGATATGAATAAAAAAGGATTGATTATGGGACTAGTTGCAATATGCAGTGCAGCCATCCCTGCAGGGGCCTGTACAGGAATAGCACTCACAGCAAAAGACGGCAGTTACATTCAGGCCAGAACAATTGAATGGGCGAAAGGTTATCTGGAGAGCGGATATGCCATTATTCCACGAGGAGAAAAACTCTTCTCTTATACTCCCGACGGAGGGCAGGGAGCTCATTTTACCGCAAAATACGGAGTTGTGGGACTTACTGTGGCAGACAAGAACTTTATTGCAGAGGGTTTGAATGAAGCCGGACTTTCATGCGGCTTGTTCTTCTTCCCAGATTATGGTTCATATGCCAAGTTTGATCCTCAAAAAAGGGATATTACAATTGCCGATATGCAGCTTAATCAGTGGATTCTTACACAGTTCTCTACAATTGATGAAGTGAAACATGCTTTATTGAACGGCAAGGCAATAGTGACCGGTTTGGTAGGCAATGCAGTAATCCACTGGAGGATTGGTGAAGCCAACGGACGTCAGGTAGTATTGGAGATTGTAAATGGTGTTCCTCATTTTTATGAGAATACTGTAGGGGTAATTACCAATGCTCCGGGTTTCCAATGGCATCTTACAAATTTGAGCAACTATATCAACCTTTATGGTGGTACAGCCAAGGCTCATGATATGGGAGATTTTACAGTAAACCCTATTGGAAGCGGTTCAGGCTTGTTGGGCCTGCCTGGTGATGCAACACCTCCTTCACGCTTCATAAGGGCTGCGTTCATCCGTAATACTGCGCCACAGCTTGCAGATGCCCCTTCTACAGTATTCCAAACTTTCCACCTTTTAAACTTCTTTGATGTTCCGTTAGGATTTGAGACAAATGCAGATGCACAGTTCCCAAATATCCCAAGCGCTACACAATGGACCAGTTCAATAGATCTTACTCACAAGAAAGTATATTATCATACAGCTTACAACGTGAATATCCGTTGTATAGATTTGGGTTCTATAGACTTTAGTAAGGTAAAATACCAGTGGCATCCATTAGATGCAAATCAGGTGCAGCCTGTAGAGATGGTTGAGGTGAAATAACAAAAATGACCTTTAGGACGTTGTCCCAAAGGTCATTTTTCTTCTGTATTCTGTTGCCAAACGGTTCCGGGCAGGAAAGGGGTATTTTCCTGCTCGTATTCTATTTCTGGAGTGTTTTGGGCGCGGAAAGGGTTGTTTTTCTGCGCGTATTCTGTTTCTTGGCAGTTTCGGGCGCGGAAAGGGGTGTTTTCCTGCGCGTTTTTTGTTGCAGGGGGGGAAGGGTATAAAAAACAAAACCCTAAGGTTTGACTAGCAGGGACCTCAGGGGATTACTTTGCAAAGTAAATATATTTTTGCGTAATTTGCAAACGCAATATGAATTTTATCTAAAATGAATTATAGTGATTATGAAAGGGCCTTTTCTGCTGTACGTCTCAATAAGTACAGAGCAGCATGTGGTGGCGATTATGATCAAGCTATAAATCTTTACAGATATAACGTTGGCCTTTGCCAAAAGTTCTATGCTTTGTTGAATCTTTTTGAGGTTGCCTTGAGAAATGCAATAGATGCCCATTACAGGGAGTACCTCGGATGTGAGAATTGGATTGAGATGGAATTACGGCCGGGGGGTATGTTGGGGCAATATACCCAAAAAGTTTCGGTGGAGAAGATTATAGAGGGGTTGTACAGGCAGGGCAAGTATTCTCAAGACCGTCTGGTCTCTTCTGTATCGCTGGGTATGTGGACATATCTGTTTACCAAAGTGCCATTCAAATTGGGAGGTCAGAATTTGTTGAAGGTATTTCCCCATAAGTATATAGGAGTGGGACAGAAAGCCATTTATAAGGAATTGCTGCAGATTAAGGATTTTAGGAACAAGATAGCACATCATGAGGGAATATGTTTCAACCGTGAAGGGGATAAAAGTACAGGGTTTGCAAGATATCACTATGATCTGATCATGAAATATCTCTATTTCCTGGGGTATCAGACAGAGGAGCTTTTAGATGGATTTGATGTATGTCCTTTGGATTTGATGGATAAAATTGACAGTATTTAATATTTACAGATATGGCAGATTACAGTAAGGTTATTGCAGAGTCCGATGGAGATCTTCCTTTTGGAGATTGCGTGAGTGCAGATATCAATTACCGCAATGAGTTGGTTATTGAGTATATTGTAACAGACTACAGGACAGAAATTGAACATAGGACTCTGGCTGTAGTAGATAGGGAAGATACGGTAAAAATGGCAGAGTATCTTGGTGTAAAGCCTGAGGAAATTCCTATAAGTGTCTTTGAGGAGTGTGGTGATTCGTCGGGAGTATGTACCCCATCACAGGTAAAAGGGATCTTTAAGGATGTGCTCGATTTTATCCTTGATTGTGGGGCAAGATATGTTATGAAATAAGGGGTTGATCATTTGATCAGCCCCTCTATTATTCCAGGAATTTCATAGTTCTTATAGATTCCGGCAAATTTTTCTGCTCCTGCTCCGTATGCGAAGATTGGAACAACTGTTCCAGTATGACCTTTGGTACTGAATGTGAGTTTCATCCCTTCCGGCTGGTTTACAGCGTGGCTTTTGTAGCCTACAGCTGTGCCGCCTGTCTCGTGATCTGCTGTTACTACAAGGAGGGTTTCCGGATGTTTGTTTACATACTCAACAAGAATTTTTAGAGTTGTGTCAAACTCTTTCATCTCTTCAATCATGCCGTCGGAATCGTTGTTGTGGCCGTAGCCGTCTATGATGGCGCTCTCAATCATAAGGAAGAAACCTTTAGGGGCATTTTTTGAAAGTTGCTCAAGGGCTTTTGCAGATGCTTTTCCAAGATACTCTTTAGGTTCCGAGAAACGGGTTGTATCAAGATTGCCTGCATCAGCAGCAAGACGGGCAGCAAGGCATACCTGGTCACCTTCGGCAGCCTTTGCAACACTGTTGGATGATTTGTTGCGGCGGTGAACATCGCTCATTTCAAGTATCCCGACGAATTTTTCAGAATTTGTGTTTAACACTGATTTCCAGTCCAGATATACATCGTAGCCTTTTTCAATTAGTACAGCTGTCATATCTACAGAATCAGGACGATTGATGAATGCAGAGAGTCCTGCGCCAATAGCTACATCTACACCGCTTTGTGTAAACTGCTCTGCAATTTTGTAACTCTGGGATCTGGATGGTACACCTGCATAGAATGCTCCAGGAGTGGCCTCTGTGAGGGTGGTATTTACAACAATTCCTGTTTTTTTACCCATTGCCTGTGCCTTCTTTAAAATACTGGTGAGCTGTACGGTGTCGGGATCCACACCAAGAAAACCGTTGCAAGTACGGGTACCTGTTGCAAGGGCTGTACCGCCTGCAGGGGAGTCTGTAACATAGTTGTTGGCAGATTGTGTTTCATTAAGTCCTATAACTGGAGCCATTTCAAATCCTGTAGGGCTGTTTTCGCTCAACAATAATGAAGACACTGCGCCAAAGCCCATGCCGTCACCAATCAGGTAGATTACATTTTGAGGCTTTTGTGGTTTGGAACAGCACGATACAATTGCAAATGCTGCCAAAGCAACAAGTAAAGTTGAAAGTCTTTTCATGAGAGGTTATTTCTGTGAATGCTTGTATATAATTTTTGAGAAGAACCTTATTATCATAATCAGACATAGGATTACAAACAGAGAGATCTCTGTGAAAAGCTGTTCGCTTATGCATGCCTTAGCGGTGATTATCTCCGGATCTTCTTCAAGTATCTGCGGAATATTGTCAATAGGGTAGTTCCCACGTGCCCATTTCTTTACTACTATTCCTTTATTTATGTAAGTGAGACCTCCGTTTGAGCGGTTAAATGAAATTACTGCCTTAAAATCGGAGTAGAGGATAGTGAATTTGTGGCTATCTTCTTTCAGGTATGGGGCAAACAGTTCCTGTGTATCTTCAATGGTATTTGCACTTATTATGTAGAGTTCCAGATTATGACGTGAAAGGGTATCAGCTAAAGTCATAATCTTCTTTACAGCGTGCTCTCCAAGTCTTTTAGTGTTGTAAATTGAGATAAAAAAGAGAGGTCCATCCTGTTTTATAATTTCATTCCCGACAGGGTTTCCATCTCCATCGATAAATGAAAAATCAACACTTTTATCCTCTGCAGCCCCCTGTACCAAGATGTTTTTGGCATCTACAAATGTCCAGGTGCTGTCGGGAAGATTATTGAGTGTAAAAGTATCTTCCTTACCGTCTTTGCTGTATATGAATGTAGTCTCATATACCCTTTCCTGCAACTCGTTCTGTTGGGCTACAATGTCTGTGCCTGGCTTATATATGCCAAAATCTATCTGCGGCATATTGCGCAGAGAGTATATTTGCAGTCCAATTATAAGGGTTGCATATATTGCAAGGTAGCCCTTTTCAACGGAGGCTTTGGCTATAGGCTGGAACTTTTTACGCTGGAAAAATATTACCAGTGCCGCTGCAAGCAGTATAAGGTTTTTTATAAAGGTCTGGTTATTGGTAAGGTGTATTGCTTCTCCAAAGCACCCACAATCGCTCACTGGATTGGCAATGGCAATCCACAGCGTAAGAATAGTGAAAAAGGATATGAAAGCCAGGGCAACTTTTGAGAAGAATTCCATTCTCAATCCTTTAAGGATGGCAACTCCAACCAGGAACTCGGCGCAAGTTAGGAGCAGGGCAATTGGGATAGAGGCAAAATCCATGAACTGGAGGTGCAATACTCCAATATATTCCTTGATTTTAAGGGCTGTACCAATAGGGTCAACAGCCTTGAGGAATCCTGCAAAAACAAACAGGATACCAAAAATCAATCTGCATATAACCCTAATAAGCCTCATCTCAATTTTCAATTCAGAAAAGTTTGTCCACTTGCTCTTTAATATTGGCAAAAATATCCATAGGAGGAAGCATCTTGCCATTGGCATCCTCACAGCATACCTTAACAAAATTGCTGTCCAACTCTGTTTGCTGCAGATATATTTCTCTTACAGATATCTGGAAACGGATATCAGCCTCATGAATGTCCGATTTGCCATTCAGATAATCTCTGTCATCATCTCCGTTGCGGCTCTCCTTAAGCTTTGAATCTACAAACTCAATAGGGACATTCAAGAAGAGGTTCAAATCAGGCTTTGGAATGCCGTATTTATTATACTCTGTGTCAAAAATCCAGTTTCTAAGTTCCTGTGCAAGCTCTTGGCGGTTCTCTTCAAACTGTGGCTGCATCATAATCTTGGAGCACTGATATGCAATGTTGGAATAAACATATCTGTCTAGCAGTACGCAATCACCTGCATTGAGCCACTCTTTAATTGTAGCCGCTGCATCCATTCTGTCCAAAGCAAACAACAGGGCAACAATTTGAGGATGAACTTGTTCAATGCTGCCAAAATCTCCACGCAGATACTTTCCAATCAACTCTCCGTAAGGAATGGAATCATAACGTGGAAAATGGAGGTACCTAAGGTTTACCCCTTTACTTACAAGATATTCTTTCAACAATTTGACTTGGGTGCTTTTACCTGCACCGTCAAGTCCTTCCAGTACTATCAGCATCTTATTGATTTTTGGTATATCTAACAAAGATATAACAATAAAATGAGAAAATACTTTTTACATTTGTGAATAATATGAGTATCCCGACAATTTATCCAATATGCCAATGAGTGTAAAATATCCCTCTTTACCCCAGGTAATGGGAATAGTAAACATAAACAACGAATCATTCTACAGCGGAAGCCGTTTTACAGGAGTTTCACAGGTTGAGAGTCAGTTGCAACAGATGATTTCTGATGGCGCTTCCATTATAGATTTGGGGGCTTGTTCCACTCGTCCTGGAAGCACCCCGGTAACATTGGAGCAGGAGTGGGAATACCTTAAAAAACCGCTAGAAATGATTGGAAAGAAGTTTGTATCTTCTGCTGGGTACAAAGTGAAATTTTCAATTGACACTTTCCGTAGCCAGATAGTCAGGCGTGCCTACGATATTATTGGAGAATTCATAGTAAATGATATTTCGGCTGGCGAAGATGATGATATGATGCTTGCAACGGTAGGTGAGTTGGGATTGCCGTATATAGCAATGCATAAAAGGGGTACACCAGATACCATGCAGCAGTTGTGTGATTATCCCAATGGAGTTGTGAATGAAGTTATTGAATACTTCAGACAGTTTGAAACCAGAGCTGCAGAACATGGAATAAAGGAGTATATTATAGATCCCGGTTTTGGATTTGCCAAGAACCTTGAGCAGAATTACACCCTATTCAATGGGATGTCTCAAATAAAATCACAGATAGAGGAATTTGCAGGAAAAGAGCGCAAACTTCTGGTTGGAATTTCCAGAAAAGGGATGATATGGAAACCTCTTGGGATTACTCCCGACGAAGCATTATGTGCTACTGCCGCAATGAATCTGCAAGCCCTTATTGCAGGGGCAGATATCCTTAGAGTTCACGATGTGGCTGAGGGGGTGCAGTGTGTCAAACTGTGGCAGTGTCTGCACAGATAAAAGATATTACTTCTTAAAAGCTCCCCAAGTGTATACAAATGTTACACTTAGTACTTCCTGTAGCTGTATTCTTCTCGATAACATGCCATCCTTATTTGCAATGAGCACATTGTCATCATAAATAAGGTTGGTTCTGATACCGGTCTGCAGATATTTGTTCATTTTGTAAGTCATCTGCAAATCCCAGTTTACCTGAATATTTTGAGGGTTGTTCAAGTAATCGGAGAACAAAGTTAAAGTAGATGATACTTTAAGCTCTTTAAAAAATGTTTTGTTAAGTGTAGCTTTAAGCTGAGCACCCAGCTCCCATCTTGCCGATTCATCTTCTTTATTACCGTATTTGGTTCTTAGAAGAGGATCTGTTACAATTACAAGGTTACCAGTGAAAGGTGCCATATTTATAGACAACTCTTTCCCATTGCCCGGTTTGTAATCAATACCGAGACCCAGAGAAGTGTATGCTGGAGCCAGGAATTTTGATACTTTACCCGAGCCGTCAAAACCTGGAGAGAATTGGGATCTGAAGTTGAAGTTTGCCGAGAAGTAGAATTTGCTTACAGCCTTATATCCCCATTTGCTGTCTATGACAATCTTGTCGCTACTCTTTTTGTACCCTTCATCAAATGATTGGATAAAGCCGTAAGACAACTGTATGCGGTTATCCCAGAACATACTTCCCTTTGCATAGTTGGCATGAGCGTTTACATAACTGTTAAGAGCTACGGATCCTGATCCACCGGCAGCCCAGTTAGTTAGGGAAACCTGCGAAAATCCAAGCTCGGTCATCATGCCTTTTGCCCAGAATTTTGGAGGAGTTACAGGCTCGTAATTTATGGTTGGAACCGCAAATTGTGAACCTATAATCCTACATAACTCTTGAGCGCTGTTCAGATTTGAAAGTCTTGCCTGTTCAATAGCCGCTTCATTTAAAGTGTTTTTCTTTTTTTCACCCTTAATCTGGGCACACAAAGGAAGTGTTGCTGAAAACAGCATCACTAAAAATAAAGATATGGCTCTAATGGCAAGAACTTTCATAATGTTAGTCGTTTTCTAGCACATCGTCTGAGTTATACTTGTAACCCATACGTTTGCCTGTTCTCATCTTGGCACTCTCTATTTTTGCATTTATCTGCTCAACGCTGGCAACCTTTACCAAGTCAAATGGCGGTACCAACAAGTCGAACGATACAGCGTAAAGCATTGCAGACTCTACAAAGTTTACCAACTCATCTTTGGTTAGCTCAATTTTGCCAAAGTCTGAGATTTTTTGTCTGGCTTGTCTCTTACCCTCAATAAAGAATTTCTTGTCCTTGTTTATGAACATTCTTGCAACAAGGTATCCATAATCCTCGCTTCTGCTGTATTTAATGGAATCTGACAAGAAATTATATACACTTATTACTCCACAGTATGTGTTGTACGGGTCAGCCTTGGCATAAGGGTTTTTCCAGATAGCATGGTCTCTGTCAAACTGAAAAATGTCGGTATGCATGCTGAACATAAGAACATCATCTGCAAATTTCAGTTCTGCCTCAAATTTTCCCCTATCCCTATACTCCAATCTGATTTTTTTGTGTGATTCAGACTCGGCAAGGATATCGGTGAGGTCATTGCTGATCTCCCCAAGAACCTCTTTGAGTTCGTTGAATACTTCAAGTGACTGGTCGTAAACACAAGATTTAATACGGGCTTTTACTTGTAGCCCTTCAAGTATCTTCTGTTGCTGTGTCGGTAAAGGATCTGTTGCCATAAATCTATATTGCTCTTGTTTGTTTAGTATGATCTTGCAAAAATTACTCTCTGGCTCGAAGGCTTGCCTGAATAGATACATTTGCCCTCTTCCATAATTACATTTGTATCCAAAGGGATACAACGGATAGTTGCTTTAGTCTCCTCTTTAATCTTTTCCTCAGTCTCAGGAGTTCCATCCCAGTGGCATAGTAGGAATCCACCCTCTTCAATCTTCTCTTTAAACTCTTCCCATGTGTCTACCTGTATGGTTTTGGCAGCTCTGAAATCAAGAGCTTTCTGGTAGATATTCTCCTGGATAGCGTCCATCAATGCTGTGATTGCAGGTACGGCATTGCTTAGTTGCATAGACTCTTTTGTAAGGGTATCTCTTCTTGCAACCTCCACTGTTCCGTTAGCAAGGTCTCTTGGTCCCATTGCAATCCTAACAGGAACACCTTTAAGCTCCCACTCTGCAAATTTGAAACCACTTCTCAAATTGTCTCTGTCATCAATTTTAACAGTAAGGCCAGATTTCTCAAGTTCAGCCTTAAGTTCCTCCATTTTTGCAATAATGGCGCTATGTTCCTCGTCTGTTTTGAAGATAGGAACCATAACTACATGGATAGGAGCCAATTTTGGAGGAAGTACAAGACCATTGTCATCTGAATGAGCCATGATAAGAGCACCCATCAAACGGGTAGATACGCCCCATGAAGTTGCCCATACATACTCCAGTGTACCCTCTTTGCTTGCATATTTTACATCAAATGCCTTGGCAAAGTTCTGCCCAAGGAAATGTGAAGTTCCTGCCTGAAGTGCTTTACCATCCTGCATCATTGCCTCAATGCAATAGGTATCCAAAGCACCTGCGAACCTTTCATTTGCTGATTTCTTTCCTACAACTACAGGAACAGCCATATAATCCCTTGCAAATTTGGCATATACATTTACCATTTTTTCTGTCTCCTCAATTGCCTCCTCTTTTGTTGCATGGGCAGTATGTCCCTCTTGCCACAAGAACTCAGCAGTTCTAAGGAAAAGTCTGGTTCTCATCTCCCATCTAACTACGTTTGCCCACTGGTTGCAAAGGATAGGAAGGTCTCTATATGAGTTGATCCAGTTTTTGTATGTGTTCCAGATAATGGTCTCAGAGGTAGGTCTTACAATAAGCTCCTCTTCCAATTTTGCAGCAGGATCTACAACAACACCATTGCCCTGTGGGTCAACCATAAGTCTGTGGTGAGTTACAACAGCACACTCTTTGGCAAAACCCTCTACATGCTCTGCCTCCCTGCTAAGGAATGATTTGGGAATGAATAGTGGGAAGTATGCATTCTGGTGGCCTGTCTCCTTGAACATTTTGTCAAGTTGAGCCTGCATTTTTTCCCAAATTGCATAGCCGTATGGCTTTATTACCATACATCCTCTAACAGCAGAATTCTCTGCCAAATCTGCTTTCACTACAAGGTTGTTATACCATTGTGAGTAATTGTCCTCTCTCTTTGTAACCTCTTTTGCCATTATTGTGTATTTTATATTTTCCTGTTAAACCTTTTCCAATTTATAGCATCTCAATATTGAGCAGATGCACGATTGGAATAATTTTTGATATATTTGCTGATAATATCAGATGACAAAAATACAAATAATAAATTAAACACAGGAGGTAAAAATGAAAAACAGCAACTTATTTCTTTTGGTGGCATCACTTTTTGCCATGGTCTCTTGTGGTACGGTAACCCATACGGCTTTTTATGGACCTTCACAACTGAGAAACGGTATTTATTACTCATCGGAGTATGCAGGAGCGCAGACAATTGTACAGGAGCAGATGGAGGAGCCTGTGGCATTGGCAGAGGGTGAGACTTATGAGTCGCGCCTTACCAAGTTTGACTCTCCGGTTTATAATGTAAATATCATTATAGATGACCCATATACATGGTGGGGGTACAGTTGGTATCATCCTTATTATTATTCTTGGTATAGGGATTATATGTGGAATTACCCTTGGTACTCTTCATGGTATGCCGGTTCATACTGGAACAGATATTGGTTTGATATACACTGGGGCCACCGTTATTGGTACGGGTACTATCCTCATTATGGACCAATACATCATCCTGTTTATCATCCTGCTCCAGGAAGGCCAGGAAAACCTGTCTATTATGGTAAAAGGGGATCTTCGCCAAGCTATCGGGATACAGATAGAGGATATGTTTCAGGCGGACATACTTCTCCTATGGGAAGACCTTCACAGGGTAGTGTAACAAGAAGGCCTCAGAACCAGAACGGCAAACCTGTTGTTAGAGGGCAGAATACAGAGCATAAGAATACTCAGGGAAGCCAGACTCCACAGTACAGGAGAACTACAGAGAGAAGCAGCTCTTCATATAATAACAACAATTCTTTTGGAGTTGGAAGAAACAGTCATGTAAATAATGGTGGTGGCGCACGTAGTGGTGGATCTTCAGGCTCATATAGAAGAAGATAGTATTAAAAGTTAAGGCAATGGTAAAGAAATTTATATGTGTTTTGGCATGTGCTTTTATAAGTACATCAATGTTTGCTCAGGATGCTTATGATGCACTCCGCTACAGCGAACAATATGCAGAAGGTACAGCAAGAAGTGTAGCAATGGGAAATGCATTTGTGGCTTTGGGAGGAGATATGGGGGCGTTCTCCATAAATCCGGCTTCCAGTGCTGTATACAAATTTTCTGAATTGGTATTTACCCCATCGGTTACGGTATCATCAACAACTTCGGATTACCTTGGAAGTTCTCAGAAAGGTTCCAAAACAAGGCTTGGTATAGCCAATGTAGGATATGTTACAAATGTAAATACCGGCAGGGCGCATACCGGGTTATTGAGCTGGAGCTTTGGACTGGTTTTTAACAAGCAGAACAATTATACCTATGGAAATAAAGTTTATGGTAAGACAGATGAAACCAGTTGGCTTGCTTCATTGGCACATGCAACCAATGGAATAGATGCCAAGTCTATGGATATGGTAGGGGGGTATGATCCGTTCTATTACGGCAGCGCTTCGTGGAACTCTATCCTGGCTTGGAACAATACCCTTTTGGACACATTGCCGGGGACATATGATAACTATATTGCGGCAACCGAGAACTTGGATGGTTCTGATATTTATGTTGGCGGTATGTTGGAACAGAGATTCAAGAGTTATCAGGTGGGAAATGTTACAGAGGGAGTGATTAACTGGGCTGGTAACTTCTCCAATAAACTTTTTGTGGGAATTAACCTTGGCATCCAGAGTATATATTACAAATATGAGGAGATATATGCAGAGCAGGCTCTCAATAGTGCCAGCTTTAATTCTGGGTTCAACTATTTTTCTCAGGGTTACAGATATAGTGCAACAGGAACAGGTGTAAACCTAAAGGCCGGACTTATCTATCTCCCTACAAATTGGTTGCGTTTGGGCGCCAGTATCAGTACACCTACCTGGATGTATCTTGAAGAGGAGTGGGAGAATGGTATGAATTCTGAGTTTGATGATGGTTACAGACAGAATCTGATATCTCCTTTGGGAACCTATAATTATGCCCTTACAACACCTTTCAGGTGGAATGTGGGTGCAGCTGTAGTAATGGGGGAGAGAGGTGTAATAAGTGCAGATTATGAGAGTGTAGATTACAGTAATGCAACTCTGAGAGATTTGGACTATGATTTTGGATATGAAGAAGAGAACAGCCAGATAAAAAAAGAATTTGGTGTGCAGAAAATAGTTAGAGTAGGCGGTGAGCTGAATGCAACTCCATTGTGTGCAGTAAGGGCAGGATATCAGTATTATTCATCTCCTTATGCAAATGGTAGTTCTGATGATATAAAGGAAGTTGTCTCTTTTGGAGCAGGTTATGTTTTCCCATGTATTGCTGGAGATTTGTTTGTAGATGTTGCATATCAGCAACTGCTTGGCAAGAGAGAGCAGACGTTTACATTATATCGCGATACCAATGTGCCTGCACCTGTAGGTACAAGCAAGAACATGAACTGGAAGCTGCTGTTATCTGTAGGATTCAGATTCTAGAAAAGATATGGAGTTTGGACCTTCGTTAAATAGTAGGTCCAATATAGTAAGATTAGGAATAAAGCCCTGCTTGTTGGTGAAGACCTGCCAGTAGGGCTTTACCAATTTAAGATCCTCCAATAGTGAGGATTTCTTTTTTGGGTGTATTGAATCTCTAAAGTCGGTTATCCCCTTTTGTTGCAGTTCGGCAGATCCCGGTAAAATGAAATTTCCGTCGGTGAGGGTGACAGGTGTTTCTATTCCTATGAGTTCTGCTATTTTTTTTGTGAGTGCTGTATTCATGGCCAAAAGGCTTTCTTCTCCACTATGCAAAATCTCATAGATCTCATCCATGTAGTATTCAAAGAATGGGGATGACATATATGCAGCCTCCAATGCCCTGGTGTGCTGCAATAGCCACGGTTTGGTGTAATCTATTTTAAGGTCTGCGGTAGGCAGTTTGTGGCTGCTGTTTTCTTCTTTGTTAAGGGAACTGCGTAAAACAGGTAAGGTTAAAACAAGAAGCCCGTTGGCACTATTTATGTGACAACGGGTTCTGTATGATTGTTTTTGATACATCTCACCGCTCTCAATTTCCACTTTATTTGAGTTAGCAATTGCTGCAAAATACTCAATGGGAGGAAAGTATGCAGTACTTAAAAGTGATGTGTCAAAAATCATTTTCAAAATTATTACTCCTCAGAAACTGCTTTAGGGTTGTATCTGATGATACCTCTCTTTGAACGGTTGATGAAATCAAGAATAGTTCTCTTTTCTACAGTCTCAGGGAACTCTGCCTCAACTTTCTTGCATGCATCAGAAACATTAAGACCGCTCTGATAAATAACTTTGTAGATATTTTTAATGGTATCAATCTGATCTATTGTAAATCCTCTTCTACGCAAACCAATAATGTTAATTCCACAGTATGATAGTGGAAGTTTGCTTGCCAATACGTAAGGAGGGATATCTTTATTGATACGTGAACCGCCACCTACCATTGCATGAGTACCAATGTTTGAGAACTGGTGTGCAGCTGAAGCTCCGCCTATAATTGCCCAGTCATCCACTACTGTTTCACCTGCGATACCTACGTAGCTTACAAGGATGCAGTTATTTCCAACCTCACAGTCGTGTGCAACGTGAGCATAAGACATGATAAGTGTGTTGTTTCCAATAACTGTCTTGTATTTTCCGCTTGCAGCAGTACCTCTATTGATTGTAGCGCACTCCCTGATTGTTACATTGTCTCCAATTTCAACCCAAGTAATTTCATCAGAGAATTTAAGGTCCTGTGGAATGGCACCAACAACTGCTCCAGGGAAAACCTTACAGTTCTTACCCATTTTTACGTAATCGTAAATTGTAGCATTTGGCCCAATCTCACAACCGTCTCCAATCTCTACATTCTCTGCAATGTAGCAGAAAGGTCCAATTTTTACGTTAGCTCCAATTTTGGCATTGGGATGCACATATGAATTTTGCATATCCTATCTGAATTTTATGATTATTCCTTGTTTTTGATTACTTGTGCAACCATATCACTTTCACAGGCAAGTTTATCGCCTACATATGCCTCTCCATGCATACATACAATGGATCTTCTGATAGGTTGTGTAATTGTAAGTTTAAGTACAAGCACGTCACCTGGGACAACTTTTTTCTTAAACTTGGTGTTGTCAATCTTGGCAAAGTAAGTGGAGTATTTCTCTGGCTCGTCTACGCTGTGAAGCACCAGGATACCTCCAACCTGTGCCATCGCCTCAACAATAAGGACACCTGGCATAACAGGCTCCTGCGGGAAATGTCCTTGAAAAAAGCCCTCGTTTACACCAATAGTCTTTATACCAACTATGTAATCTTCTCCAACCTCTGTAATCCTATCTACCATTAGGAACGGTGGACGGTGAGGAAGAAGTTTTTTAATTCCATTGACATCAATCAATGGCTCCGCATTTGGATCGTATTTTGGTATTGCGTTGTTTTCCATCTTTTGTATCAATTTAATTGTTTTTTACTTGCTCTCTGATAATTTTGGCTAACTGAGTGTTGATGCCGTGACCTGTCTTGTATCCAATTACCTTGGCTTTGATAGGACTTCCTACCAATGCAAAGTCACCCATAATATCCAATAGTTTATGCCTTGCACACTCGTTTGAGAATCTCAGTTCAAGGTGATTTAGGTATCCTTCTGGAGCACGTTCAAGTGAAGATGTGTTGAATACACCAGCAAGGCGGTCAAGCTCCTCTTGAGGTACCGGATGCTCAACAATCACAATTGCGTTGTCAAGGTCTCCACCCTTAATGAGGTTGTTCTTGAACAGAGGCTCAAGTTCATGGAAGAATACAAATGTTCTGCATGGGGCAATATCCTTAGCAAAATCAGTAGTCTCATCAAGTCTTGCATATTGGTTGCCAAGTACTTTTGAGTTGTAGTCTATCATAAGGTCTACAGAAAAATGGTCGTCCGGCATAATGATAATCTCAGATCCGGTCTTTTCATTTCTGTAAACAATCTTGTCTTTAAGTTCAATATAGTTTTTTGGAGCATCCTGCTCTTGAAGACCATCTTTACAAATAGCCTCCACATAAGGCTTGGCACTTCCGTCAAGGATTGGAACCTCCTGAGCATCGATTGATACAAGTGCATTGTCTATGCCAAGTCCGCTGAATGTTGCCATAAGGTGCTCAAGTGTGGAAATCTTTACTTCCCCTTTCTCAAGTGTAGTACCTCTGGCAGTTGTTGTAACATAATCAACAATTGCATCAATGACTGCATCTTCTCCCAAATCAACCCTTTTGAATTTGATGCCGTGATTTACAGGCGCAGGCTCCAGAACCATAGTTACATTTCTTCCAGTATGGAGTCCCTTGCCTTTAAATGTATATTTACACTTTAGTGTGTGCTGGTTATTGCTCATATTTAAGTTCAGAGTATTGTTTTCAATTTTACAAATATAGTGAAAATTCTTATTTGTTAGGCAGTTTGCGGAATATAGCGTAGCATTTGAGGTATTGTTTGTAGTCAAATGCAGGGCTGCCCATTAATGTTTCACCCTCTTTCTTGGTGCTTCCCAGGATTCCGGCCTGTGCCCCAATGCTGGTCTTGTCATGTATTGTAATGTGTCCGGCTATACCAACCTGTCCGCCAATAATACATTTTGCTCCAACTTTAGATGAACCTGCAACACCGCTCTGCGCAGCCATAACAGTATGCTCGCCAATCTCAACGTTATGGGCAACCTGTATAAGATTGTCCAATTTTACACCCTTCTTAATTAGAGTGGTGCCCATCGTTGCTCTATCAACAACTGTATTTGCTCCAATCTCAACATCGTCCTCAATGGTGACAATACCTGTTTGCGGAATCTTCTTATATGAACCATCCTCTCTTGGTGCAAATCCAAAACCGTCAGAACCTACAACAACATTTGCATGGAGAATACAATTGTCTCCAATTTTACAGCCGTCATACACTTTAACACCAGGATACAGAATACAATTCTCTCCAATTGTAACATCATTACCAATATAAACCTGAGGGTAAATTTGGGTATCCTTTCCAATACGGCTTTTCTTCCCGACAAATGAGAAGTCTCCCACATATACCCCTTTGCCAAATTTTGCACTCCAAGCACATTTTGATCTCCATGACTTTCCGCTCTTTTTGGATTTCTTAAGAGTGTTCAGAAGATCCAGTAAAGATGCTACTGCCTCGTATGCGTTGTCTACAAGGATTAGCGTAGGCTCTACCGGCTCTTTAGGCTGGAAAGACCTGTTTATGATAATGATGCTCGCCTTGCAAGTATACAGATACTGCTCATATTTTGGGTTGGCAAGGAAACAGATATTTCCAGGTTTGCCATTTTCAATTTTTGCAACTGATGAAACCTTTACATTGGGGTTTCCTATAATCTCGCCGTTGAAGTGTTGTGCGATAACTTCTGCTGTTACTTCCATAAGTTGGTATTATATATAACTGAGCAAAAGTAATAAAAAAATATGTAATTAGGAAGAACGGCACATTTGCATATGTGATAAATTTTTCTTTCCTTTGCGCTTGAAATGAAAGGCTTGAGGGTGACCGCGTGCGGTTGCCCTTTGTTATATGCACGATAATTATGATTACATCTGAAGCATTAGGCAATACAATTGCCAATTATTTGACCGATAACGGCTTGTTTCTTGTGGATATTGAAATTTCAAAGGACAACGACATTACAATTGCCATTGAGAGCAGGGAGGGTGATGTGAAGATAGACAACTGCATTGATATTGACCGTATTGTTGCAGCTGCTTTTGATAGGGATGTAGAGGATTACTCTTTGACAGTTACATCTGCCGGCTTGGACCAACCTTTTAAGGTGCTTGACCAGTATATTAAATTTATTGGAAGCGAAGTTGAGGTTGTTGTAAAAGGTGGCGGAAAAATGAAAGGTATACTTACTTCTGCAAATGCAGAGAACTTTGAGGTTACTGTAAGCAAGATGGTGAAGGTTGAGGGAAGCAAGAAGAAAGTTCAGCAGGATACTGTAACAGCATATGCCTATAAGGATGTAAAATCATGCAAGCCGGTAATTAAATTCAAATAGACAAAGTATTAAAATAAAATAACATAAAGCTAAAATGGAAGGCCTTAATTTAATAAGCACATTTGCTGAGTTCAAAGAGCTTAAGAACATTGATCGTCCAACAATGATGAGTGTATTGGAGGATATTTTCCGCACTCAGCTTGCCAAAATGTATGGCACAGCTGATAATTTTGATATTATCATCAATATTGACAAAGGCGATTTTGAGATTTGGAGAAACAGAACTGTAGTTGAGACAGTAGAGGATCCTAATACTGAGATTTCCAAGGAGGAGGTTGACAAGATTGACAGCTCCTATGAGATTGGTGAGGAGTTTACTGAGGAGGTGAAACTTGCGAGCTTTGGAAGAAGGGGAATCCTTAACCTAAGACAGAACTTGTCGGGAAGAATAATGGATATTGAGAAGGCAAATCTTTTCAATGCTTACAGAGACCGTATAGGTGAGGTAATCGTTGGTGAGGTTTATCAGGCATGGAAGAAAGAGGTTCTTGTGCTTGATGAGGAGGGTAATGAGCTATTGCTTCCTAAATCTGAGCAGATTCCTTCTGATTTCTTCCGTAAAGGTGAGTCTGTAAGAGCAGTTGTGTCGAGAGTTGAGATGAAGAACAACAATCCTGTGATTATCCTTTCAAGAACAGCTCCTATGTTCCTTGAGAAATTGTTTGAGCAGGAGGTTCCTGAGATTTTTGACGGTCTTATCACTATTAAGAAGATTGTACGTATCCCAGGTGAGAGAGCCAAAGTTGCAGTAGAGTCTTATGATGACAGAATTGATCCGGTAGGAGCATGTGTGGGTGTTAAAGGTTCACGTATCCACGGTATAGTAAGAGAGCTTAAGAATGAGAATATTGATATCATCAACTGGACTTCAAATACCCAGCTGTTGGTTCAGAGAGCATTGAGTCCTGCAAAAATATCTTCAATCAAGATTGAGGAGGGTAAGATTAGCGTATGGCTAAAACCTGGTGAGGTATCTCTTGCTATTGGTAAGAACGGTAGCAATATCAAACTTGCAAGCATGTTGGTTGGCCAGGAGATTGAGGTGTTCAGAGAACTTGAGGAGGAGGAAGAGGATGTATTGTTGAGCGAGTTCAATGACGAGATTGACCAGTGGATCATTGATGCCCTTAAAGGTATTGGATGTGATACTGCCAAGAGTGTACTTGCACTTTCTGTACAGGATATTGTAAAACGTGCAGACCTTGAAGAGGAGACTGTAATTGAGGTACAGAACATTCTCAAATCTGAGTTTGAGGACGAGAAATAATTTATTGTAGAATTTAAATGGGGGATATAATATGACAGAAAACGATAACATCAGAATAGGTAAGGTTCTTAAGGAGTTCAATATTGGAATGGGTACTCTTGTTGAGTTCCTTCATAAAAAAGGTATCAACATTGATTCTAATCCTGGTGCCAAGCTTACAGGTGACCAATATGCGCTTGTTGCCAAAGAGTTCAAGAAAGAGCAGATTGTAAAGGCAGAATCAAAGAAGGTTGCCATTAAGGTTAAGGATATAACTGATAAGGAACCTAAATCAATTGATGATCAGGAGCCTGTAAGAGAACTATTTATAAAGACCTCTATTGAGGAAGTTAAAGGTCCTAAGATCCTTGGTAAGATAGATCTTGACAAACCTAAAGCAGAACCAAAACCAGAGGTTAAGCCTGAGGTTAAACCAGAACCTAAGGTGGAGCAGAAACCGGCTCAGAAACCAGAGCAGAAACCGGCTCCACAGCCAGTGGAGAAGGCTGTGCAGACCCCTAAAGTGGAGCAGAAACCTGTACCCCCAGCAGCTAAACCACAGCCAGAGACATTGGCTAAGGAGTCTGAGAAAGCAGTTGAACCTACCCATATTGAAACAAAAGTAGAGCAGCTTGCCGGCCCTAAGACTATTGGTAAGATTGATCTTTCACAGTTCAATAAAGAGAAAAAGAAAGGTAAGTTTGAAGATAAGGATAATAAAGGCAACAAAGGTAAGAGAGAGAGAATCCACAAGAAGAACGAGAAAGTGGATGTTGCCAAGGAGGCAAGACAGAATAATGGTAAACCTAACAACGGCGGTCAGAATGGCAAGCCGCAGGGAGGTGTAAATCCTAATGCTGCCAAACAGCAGAACAACAAAAACCAGAACAACGGAAAAGGCAATAAGAAAGACAAATTCAAGCCTGTAAAAGTTGAGGTTGATGAGGATGCAGTACAGAAGCAGATTAAGGAGACCTACCAGAGAATGGTAGAGGGTAAAGGAAAGACCAAAGGCTCAAAATACAGAAAGGAGAAAAGAGAGCTTAACGTTCAGAGAATGATGGAGGAGGAAGAGATGGAGCAGATGAACAGCAACGTACTTAAAGTTACTGAGTTCGTTACTGTGAATGACCTGTCAACTATGATGAACACTCCTGTAATCAAAGTTATTGAGGCTTGTATGAATCTTGGTCTTATGGTGTCAATCAACCAGAGACTAGATGCGGAGGCATTGGTGCTTGTTGCAGAGGAGTTTGGATATAAGATTGATTTTGTAAGTGCAGAGATTCAGGAGACCATAGATGAGAGCAATGAGGTGGATACTCCTGAGATGTTGGAGGAGAGACCTCCTATTGTTACCGTAATGGGTCACGTAGACCACGGTAAAACATCGCTTTTGGACTATATCCGTAAAGCCAATGTAATTGCCGGTGAGGCTGGTGGTATTACTCAGCACATAGGTGCATATAATGTTACGTTGCCTAATGGTAGAAGAATTGCATTCTTGGATACTCCAGGTCACGAGGCATTTACCGCAATGCGTGCCCGTGGTGCAAAAGTGACAGACTTGGCAATTATTATTGTTGCTGCTGATGATGCCATAATGCCACAGACAGTTGAGGCTATCAGCCATGCTCAGGCGGCTGGATGTCCTATGATTTTTGCTATCAACAAGATTGACAAGCCTGCAGCTAACCCAGAGAAGATTAAGGAGCAGCTTTCACAGATGAATATCCTTGTGGAGGACTGGGGTGGAAAATACCAGTGCCAGGAGATTTCTGCAAAACAAGGTATAGGTATTGAGGATCTTTTGGATAAGGTGCTTTTGGAGGCTGATATGCTTGAGCTTAAAGCCAATCCTAACAAGAAGGCCGTAGGAACCGTTATTGAGTCATCTTTGGATAAGGGTAGAGGTTATCTTGCAACTATTCTAGTTCAGGCTGGTACTCTACGTGTAGGTGATGTAATGTTGAGCGGTTGCTATACAGGTAAGGTTAAGGCTATGTTCAACGAGCGTGGTCAGAAAGTTGCTGAGGCAGGTCCTTCAACACCAGTATCAATCCTTGGTTTGAACGGTGCACCAAATGCAGGTGAGACATTCAATGTGTTTGAGGATGAGAAAGAGGCTAAGGATATTGCAAATAAGAGAGAGCAGCTTTTGCGTATTCAGGGTTTGAGAACTCAGAAACATATTACCTTGGAGGAGATTGGACGCCGTATTGCAATTGGAAACTTCCAGGAGCTTAATGTTATCATTAAAGGTGACGTGGACGGTTCAATTGAGGCATTGTCTGATTCATTGATCAAGCTTTCTACAGAGGAGATACATGTTAATGTAATACATAAAGCGGTAGGTGCGATTTCGGAGTCTGATGTTTTGTTGGCAGCTGCATCAAATGCCATTATCATCGGATTCCAGGTGAGACCTTCTGCAAATGCAAGAAAACTTGCAGACAGCGAGGAAATTGAGATAAGACTTTACTCAGTTATCTACGATGCTATCAACGAGGTTAAGAGTGGTATTGAGGGTATGCTTGCTCCAGAAGAGAAAGAGGAGGTTACAGCTACTGCTGAGGTACGCGAGACATTCAAGATCTCTAAGGTTGGTACTATTGCAGGATGTATGGTTAAAGAGGGTAAACTTACCAGAAATGCTAAAGTGCGCGTAATCAGAGATGGTATTGTTATCTACACTGGTGGTCTTGGTTCGTTGAAACGCTTTAAAGATGATGTTAAAGAGGTTAACAGCGGCTACGATTGTGGTCTTAATATTGATGGTTACAACGATATTAAAGTTGGAGATATTGTTGAGGCTTACCAGATAGTAGAGATAAAGAGAACCTTGTAACAGGGAATACAATTAAATGAATGACGGAGGGTGACCCAAAAGTAATGAAAGGGTTGCCCTTTTTTATGTACTTTACATTCCCTATCTCACATTCTTTCCACATCAATGTTCCCCAAAATGGTCTTCGGCCTGGCGAGCAATCTATTTCATCTATGCCGAATTTCCTAACTCACAGATGCCCCAATTTATCTACGGAGAGGCATCTGTTCAGACACACGGAAATTTTACGGCACATCTGCAATGATTGCCTATGCCGCCTCAGGATATTTTGTGGCCCATTACTGTTGCAGTACGGTGTGATGTGGAATGTTGAGAATGTAAAAAAAAGAGGCTCTTTTTTTACAAGTACACAACCGTACAGAAACAGGCAAGGTGGGCAAAATATCCTTCAGGGGAGTAGGTTAGTAGACTAACACCTTGAAATGTAAAAATTTTTGTTTAAATGGATTTAATGTATTATCTTGGGAGTTAAGTGAAGTACGTATTTCCATAGTTCTTGTCAAATCTAACGATTTGGAAGGCATTACATCACTATTTTATTAACCATTTAATTTTTAGCGTATGCAATACCCTCCTGGAATTATTAGGCGAAAGAAGTCGATATTTTTGTTGTTTTGGTTATTATTCATTTTTATTACTTCTTGTGAGAAAATCTATCAAGAACCGGACAAAACTATTTTAAATCAACAAAGTGTAAATATAGAGTCTTTTTCAGTATTACCTGTAGATCTTGCAGAATATAATATGTTGGCATCTACCAAGAGTGAGAATACTGGAGCAGGATTTGTAATAGATTCTTTATTAAAATGGGAAAATGAAGAGCAAGTTTATTTGCAAGATAAATCAGTTCTTCTAAGGCAGATACCTCTTAAGTTAAATAATGCGTATTGTTCAATTACACATGGAGTTAATTATCAAAATTCTATAGATTCATTAACAGATATAAAATCTTATTTGATTATAGTTGAAAATTTTATATCTAAAGAAAAGATAGAATATGTAGCAAGTATGTTCCCGATGTATAGTGGAGATGGCTATAATAATGAATGTACATTTTTGAAAAAAGGGAATTTTACTGGCTTGATAATTTATTCCAATAAATTAGGGGATTTTTTAAGAATAGAACATTTTTATAAAGGGTTGTTAATAAACGGAAAGTTACTGAAATCTCAGAATATAAATGATTATAGCAATGTGATGTATATTTCAGTATATTCTCCTATTTTAACAAGGTCTGGAGATGGAGGCGATACGGGTGAAGAAGGTGGAGATGATGATGCACTTAATGGAGGTGAATTGACTCCAATCTATGTACTCCCCACAACACCAACACCCGAAGAAGGAGAATCAAGAGAAAATGATGAAGATGGAGGAGGCGGATCACCAATACTTCCACCAATGCCTCCAGGAGGGGGTGGAGGAGGAAATAATGGAACCGGAGGGAATTATGATTCAGGTGTAATATATAATGTCTCTGCAACAGTGGCATTTTATTGTGCTGGATTTGGTAGAGTAACCGGCAGTGGCAATTATACAGCAGGTTCTACTGTTAAGATATTTTCTATCCCAAATTGGGAATATAAATTTAGTAGTTGGAACCAGAGTTTCTCTGGCATGCCAGATTCTTTTTCATTTCAGATAGAAAAAGATATGTCTGGAGAAGCTACATTTAAACTTATAGATATATGCTCTGATATACTTAATAATAAATCTAATCCATTACGTAATATGAAATTGATTCCTCCTAATGGAAGTATGGTTGCTGCTGCTACTTATGGAAATACAAGACATGATAGATTTGGTAATATAAAGTTTCATAACGGTGTAGATTTGTATGCTCCATTGGGATCTCCTATTTATTCAATGTTTACGGGTACTGTAAATAAGGTTATATATAATCAGGTTAATAAGGTTTTTGGTGGACTTGATCGTAATAAAGATACTATGTGGGTATATCCAGATGGATATAATGGCAATACAAATGGTGCAGGTAATAGAATATACATTATGACTTCAATAAATGGTGATAATGTCAACATTGGATATTGGCATTTGCAAAGTCAGGAAGAAGGGAATGGTCCTATTGCTGTAAACCCTCGGACTGGACAGCCATATAAAACTGGAGATATAGTCTATCAAGGAGAAATAATAGGATATGTTGGGTATACTGGTAATGCCAGTAAAAATACTCCTCATTTGCATCTTAATATGTCAAAGAATGGTCAGAAAGAAAACCCTGCAAATTATCTGAATGCCATTATTTCAACTACAACAACAGATATAGTGTTGTTAAATTGTGTCAATTCAAGTAATAATCAATAAAATTTATCATATGAATAAGAGTCTTAAATTTAATTTGTTGTTTTTTGCGCTATTATTAGTGTCTCTTAACAGTTATGGCCAATATATGGCAGGGTATCCTGATACAATCAATGGCCTGGATTTAAGTAAGACGCCTGTAACAAAGGCTGATGTGGAAACTTCTTTTGGAATACCTCAAAAGTATCATTTTGAGGATGCAACTGATGAAGGACTTGGAATAGATGAATTCTATGATTACACAGAAGTAGGAAAGAGACTGCATATGAAATTTACTGATGGAGTTATTCAAGAATTTTATACAGATTCCCCAGATTATTTGATCTTTGGTAAACTTAGGGTTGGTGGCAGTATTCAGGAGTTGAGAAATATGCAGGCCAACAATTTTGGCAGGTTTTATATAGAAGAGATAAAGGATACCGGATATAGGACAACGGTGATTAAATTGGGAGATGATACTTTCAGAGTTACACATAAAGACAATATAATTGAAATGATCTGGTATCAGGCCATATTTTAATTACCGTAGGTAGGATTAAAAGGAAATGAACCCCAAAAGTTTTTGTCTAACTTTTGGGGTTCATATCAAAGCTACTTCCGGGGTTCATTTATTCTTAGTTATATTTTTATGTTGGACAGTCGTTCTAGTATTTGAATTCGTAGCAGTACGGGTGACGTGCATAAACTCTAAACTTGCCATCTTCCAAAATGTTGGAGTAAATCTCTTTTATAGATTCATGTGGATGTGCAAGAGCTTTTACAGATGCCTCTGTATTCTGCAACAACTCCATTATCTGCTCCATGGATGTTTTGGCCTTAGGGTATTCAACCAGTCTGTATGAGGTTAGATTTGCACATGCTGCTGCATAATCAATAGCATTTGTAAGTCCACCTATCTCATCAACCAGTTTGTTCTGGAATGCATCTGCACCTGTCCATACCCTTCCCTGACCAACTTCATCTACATATTCAACAGGAAGATTTCTGCCTTCTGATACAAGTGCCGTAAATTTGGTATAGATATCCTCTACCATTCCCTGCATAAAAGCAACCTCTTTGTCATTGAGAGGATCTACACCATTAAGCATTGTACTATGTTTATTTGACCCTATGTTGGCTGTATTTATATCAAGGTGTTTCTTTAGACCTTTTCCATAGTTCATTGCCATACTGAATACACCAATAGAACCAGTTAGAGTGGTGTTGTTGGCAAATATTTTTTCTGATTTTGCAGAAATCCAGTATCCTCCCGATGCTGCATATTCACCCATACTTATTATAAGAGGCTTGCTGCTTCTTAGCAATTGCAGTTCTTTGTTGAGGATTTCAGCTGCCTGAGCATCTCCACCCGGAGAGTTTACTCTTAGAACTACAGCCTTAATTGAAGAGTCTTTGCTTACTTCTCTAATTATAGGATAGAATTTCTTTACTGTCAAACCCTCTTGTCCCGACATTGTTATCTCTCCGTCGGCATAGATTACTGCAATTTTCTCTTTAGAAGAAAGGTCTGGTTTCACTTTGGCTGCTGCATATGAGGCAAGTGTTACAAATTTAAGATTTTTGTCATCCTCTACATTAAACAAGTTGCAAAGGATTGTGCTCAACTGGTCTCTGCTTACAAGTTCATCTACAAGGCCATGCTCAAGCATTGACTCTGCAGAGAAAAGCTGAAGATTGTCTACAAGTTTGTTGAATTCTTCTGTAGAAATATTGCGGCTCTTACATATCTCATCTGCCCAACTTTCCCAGATAGAATCTATCATTTCTTTGTTCTGCTGATAATTTTCCTTGCTTATGTTTGATGCTATAAACTGCTCGGCTGCAGCTTTAAATTTTCCATGTCTGATTAACTGTACCTGAATTCCCAACTTATCCAACAGGTCTTTAAAGAACATCATTGTGCTGCCTATACCAACCATAACAGAAGAACCGTCTGAGTTCATATAGATTTTGTCTGAAACAGAAGCCAGATAGTATGCACCTTGTGAAAAATTGTCAACATAGGATACAATACCTTTTCCCTGCTGTTTGGCATATTCCAATGCATTCCTCACCTCTTCAATACTTGCCATTCCAATATTCATCTGGTTAAGGTTCAAGTATATGAACTTTATTGCAGGATCTGTAGCGGCAAGTTCAATACTTTTAACAACTTTAAGTATCCCGATAGGTTTGGCAGAACTGAAATTGAAACTCTGAAGAGCAGCCATTGCATCCTCTTCTCCAAGTTCCGTAACAGGATTGTTAAAATCTACCCTTAAAATGGCTTTGGATGGAATTACCGGTTCAGCAGTGTCGCCAAGGGTTGCCACAGTCCCCAATACTGCGAAAAATACTAGTGAACCTACAAACATGGCAATCATTGTACCTACAATTACTGCCAAAGTGGTCTTGAGGAAATTTTTCATTTCTTATATTATTTTTTTGAGTTGTTATCAGTAAATATGTATCAACACAAATGTAAAAAAAATATATTATTTTTGCCGCATAAAATATTATTGTGGCGTATTGTTGGCGCAAAATTAAATGATGAAAAAAATATTTACATTTCTGTTGCTGATGTTGTGTTTTACAACGTTTGCAGCTGCACAAAAGATCAATGGTAGGGTCTATTTTTCGGATGGTCAAGGCGGTAAGGAACCCGGAGCATTTGCAAATGTGTGGTGGATGGAGGGAAAATCTGCTGTAGAGACTGATGAGAATGGTAATTTCACATTAAAACAACTGAAAGGTGACAATATTACCCTTATTGCTGCTTATGTGGGGTATAAGGCTGATACAGTAAAGGTTGTAGAGAATGGTGTTGCACTTCTTGCAGCGGAGGAGGTGGTATTTACACTTATTCCAGAAAACGAACTTGATGGAGTTACAATTACCGGCAGACAGCAGGCAAACTTCCTTTCAAAAACCACCAATATAAAGACTGAGGTTATATCTGCGGCCGGACTTTGCAAGATGGCATGCTGTTCATTGGCCGAGAGTTTTGAGAGTTCGGCAAGTGTAAGCGTGGGTTATTCTGATGCGGTTACAGGTGCCAAACAAATCAAATTGTTGGGACTGTCGGGAAGCTATACTCAGATGCTGGATGAGACACGTCCTGTGATGAGGGGACTTGCTTCTCCTTTTGGCTTGACATATGTTCCTGGTCAGTGGTTGGAGAGCATTCAGATTGCCAAGGGGCCATCATCTGTTGTGAATGGACTGGAGGCAATAACCGGGCAGATAAATGTTGAGCATAGAAAACCTACAGCCGAGAACCCTTTGTTTGTAAATCTGTTTGCAAGCAGCAATCTTAGGGCAGAGGCCAACGTAGCTTCATCTTTGCAGTTGAATGACAAATGGAGTACCGTTATGATGGGACATTTCTCAAAGGATAATGAGATTCATGACGAAAATAATGATAACTTTAGAGATGATCCTCTTACACAGCAGTTTAACTTTGATAATAGATGGCTGTACTTTAATCCGAATGGTACCCAGGTAAGATTTGGTGCCAAATTCTTGAAGGATACCAGAATAGGTGGTCATAAGGATTATGAGGAGGGAATGAACGACAGGAGTTTTGGCTCGTTGGGAGAGGCTTATGATATGGGTATTTGGGGTAATGAAATCCATAATACAGGAGTAAGCGGCTTTTTTAAATTGGGTATTCCATTGAATGAGGACCAAAGCAAAAATATTGCAGTAGTTGCTGATTATTCATACTATGATATGGAGAGCAGCTATGGTATAAAGGATTTTGGCGGCTACCAGCATATGGGCTATGTGAATGCTATGTATCAGCATACCATAAATGACAATCATAAGTATACATTGGGCTTGAGTGGCAGATACGATGATATTGACAGCCAATATAGAGATCATACATTGGATTATAATGCTCAAATCTGGAATTCTGACCTTAGGGAGAAAGTCCTTGGAGCTTATGCCGAGTATACATATACTTTAGATGAGAAAATTTCTATGGTTGCCGGATTTAGAGCTGACTACAGTTCTATATACGGATGGCAGGTGTCTCCAAGAGCAAGTGTAAAATATTCGTTCTCAGACCAGACTGTAGTGAGACTTACCGGTGGTAGAGGATTCAGGACACCTTATGTGATTACAGATAATTTGGGGGTAATGTCCCATGGCAGAGGCTTGAGAATAGCAGGTAATCTTACAGCTGAGGATGCATGGACATTTGGAGGTAATTTTACCCAATATTTTAAACTTGGAGAGAGGGAGAACAACTACTTCAGTTTTGATTATTTCAGAACATCTTTCAACCACAAGGTAGTTTATGACTGGGACTCTGGTCTGGCGGATAATGTAGTGGATATTTATGATGTGGCAGATGCAACACAGGGCAATAATAAGGCGTATACAGATACATATCAGTTTGATTTGTCGTTGGAGCCAATAGAGCGCTTTACAGCAATTGCAACTTTCAGATACAGCAATGCCAAAATTTCCATGAGAAACAAAGGGCTTGTAGATGCTCCTATGACAAGCAAATATAAAGCTGTGCTTAACTTGCAGTATGCTTTGCCAATGAATAAATGGACATTTGATGTTACCGGCCAGCTTAACGGACCTTGTACACTGCCTGAGTTTATGGGTGGTGGAGAGAGTGAGGTATATCCTATGATGTTTGCACAGGTTACCAAGAAGTTTAATCTTGTGGATGTGTATGTTGGAGTGGAGAACATTACAGGCTATACTCAGAAGAATCCTATCATCAATGCAGATAAACCTTATAGCAACGGCTTCAATGCCTCTATGGTTTGGGGACCTTTGATGGGCAGGATGTTCTATATTGGAATGAGATATACTATGTGGAAATAATAATATTTAATATTGAGAATATGAAAGCAATTAAATTTTTGATGGTTCTTGCTGTAATGTGTTCGGCACTTTCGTTCAATGCACAGGCACAGAACAAAAAGAAAAAAGGTGTAGAGGAGGCTAAGTTCAGCGTATATCTTCACTGCAACGATGAGAAGAAAAAAGCTGAGGCAGTTGTCCCTACAATTAAAGGTATAAAAGATATGAAGGCTAGTGTTGAGGAGCAGAGCCTATGGGTAAAATATGATCCTTCTAAGATTAGTAAAGAGGCTTTGATGGAGGCATTGGCAAAGAAAGGTTTCCCTGTAAAAGATTTTAAAGCAGTTGAGACCAATCATGAGGCTTGTTGTGAGCATGACCACGACCACAAACACTAATCAGCAGTTTGAAATGAGGAATTTGAGGGGGCAGCTCTTGGAGCTGGCCCCTTTTTATTTAATGAAAATCTTAGTACATTTGCAGGTTACAAAACCATGTAAAATATAACAGTAAATTATATTATGAAGAAGTTGTTGTTCTTATTGGTAGTAATGGCTTGCAGTATGCAGTTGTTAGCCCAGAAATGGGTTAGGGTAAACAGTGTGGGCTATTTGCCGGCAGATATAAAGGTTGCTGTGTTCATTTCTACAGAAAATTCGCAGGCAGATGATTTTAATGTATGCGATGCTGTAACAGGTGAAGTTGTGTACACTGGAAATACCAGAAGCGTGAGTGGTAAAAAGTGGGGTATGGCTTCTGCATTCAGATTGAATTTCAGTGAACTTAAACAGGAGGGTGGTTATTACATAGAGTGTGACGGAGCAAAATCTCCAAACTTCAGGATTGGTGCAGATGTATATGATGGCTTGGCAGATTATATGTTGGTGTATATGAGGCAGCAGCGTTGTGGCGACAACCCGTATACAGACACTTTGTGCCACCAGCACGACGGTTATATTGTAGACCACCCTACCCGTAATGGTGAAAAGATAGATGTTAGGGGAGGATGGCATGATGCAACAGATTATCTTCAGTATCAGACAACATCTGCAACAGCCACATATCATATGATGTTTGCATACTATATGACTAAGGATAAATCTATCTTTAAGGATGAGTATAAAGCAGATGGAAGAAAGGGGGAGAATGGTATTCCCGACATTTTGGATGAGGCCAAATGGGGATTGGAGTGGCTCAATAAAATGAATCCGGAGGATAAGGTGATGTTCAACCAGATTGCCGATGACAGGGATCATGCAGGAATGAGACTTCCTAATAAAGATACTGTTGATTATGGTTGGGGACCTGGTGAGGGAAGACCAGTATATTATGTAACTGGTAAACCGCAAGGCTTGGGTAAATATATAAACCGTACAACCGGTGTGGCATCTACAGCAGGTAAGTTTGCTTCAACATTTGCCATGGGAGCAAAACTATTTAAAGATATTGATCCAAAACTTTCAAATGTAATGCAGGTGAAGGCACTTCAGGCATTTGATTATGGAGAGGAGTTCCCTGGAAATACGCAGACCGCATGTCTGGTATCTCCATATTTCTATGAGGAAGATTCATATGTAGATGATCTTGAGCTTGCAGCTGCAACTTTGGCTGAATTTACGGGTATGCCTGAGTGGAAAAAGAAAGCTGATTATTGGGGTGACCTAGAACCTGTAACTCCATGGATGGAGGTTGGAAGAAGGGGTGAATATCACCATTACCAGTGGTATCCTTTCATAAATCTTGGCCACTTCCTGCAGTCGAGAAGTTCTGATGAGAGGATAGCTAAAAAGTATCAGGGTTTTATGAAATTGGGACTTGAAATGTTGATGGAGAGGGGTAAAGATGATCCGTTCATGCATGGTGTACCATATTTATGGTGCTCAAACAATCTTACATCAGCTGCAGTTACCTATGCAAGACTATATAATATTTCGTCGGGAGACTCAACATACCTAGAGATGGAGATGGCTTTGAGGGATTGGTTGTTGGGATGTAACCCTTGGGGTACAACTATGATTGTGGGATATCCGTCAATTGCAGATTATCCCAAGTATCCGCATTCTTCGTATTTGAAGGTTTGGGGAGATATTACATATGGTGGGTTGATTGATGGCCCTATTCAAAAAGATCTGTTTGAGGAGAGGGCAGGCGGTTCGCTAACCCATGCGGATGAGTATGCGGTATTTAATAATGGTGAGGCGGTGTATCATGACGATATTGGTGATTATGCCAGCAATGAGCCTACAATGGACGGCTCGGCAGGTCTTACATATTATTTTGCCGCTATGGAGAGTATGGGAAGAGAGCAGAAGAGTCTTGATGTGGAGAAAGATGATTATGATTGTGTGATAAGAATCAGACCTCAGAGTAAGGATATATATCTTGTATTTACTGCAGACTCAATGTTCCAGGGGGGAGAAAAGGTTCTGAAAGCTCTTAAAAAACATAAGATAAAAGGATCGTTCTTCTTTACCGGCAATGCTTTGAGGCTTCAGGAGCATAAGGAAATCATTGAAAAGATAATTAAGGATGAGCACTATGTTGGAGGACATTCCGATTCTCATATGCTTTATGCCGAGTGGAGCAACAGGGACTCGCTTATAGTTACACATCAGCAGATTCTGGATGATATTATTGCTAATGCCAAAGAATTGGAAAAGTTTGGGGTTACCAAAGAAAATTCGCAATGGTTCCTCCCTCCATATGAATATTATAATGATGAGAGTGTGAGGCTTACAGAGAGTCTTGGGTATAAAGTGCTTAACTATACTCCAGGTACTGCAACCCCTGCTGATTATACAACTCCGTTAATGGCGAGTTACAAGACATCCCAGCAACTTATAGACAAATTGTATGAGTTTGAGCAGAAAAATGGATTGGGAGGTGCAATTATACTTATTCATCCGGGTGTAAATGAGGAGAGGGTAGACAGGTTGTATGACAGGCTTGGAGAGATAATCCAGTACCTTGAGAAGAAAGGGTATAGCTTTAAATCACTTAATGAAGTAGAAAAATAATGTATAAAGTAATAAGAAAAGAGGTTCTCAATCCGGTAATTACCTTAATGGAAGTTGAGGCCCCCAGATTGGCATCATCGGCACAACCTGGCCAATTCTTGATTGTGAGGGTTGATGAGCAGGGAGAGAGAGTTCCTCTTACTGTATGTGATTATAATAGGGAGAAGGGAACTGTAACAATTGTTACTCAAGCTATAGGTGCAAGCAGTAAAGAGATTTGTGCCCTTGGGGTTGGGGAGGCATTTGCAGATGTTGTTGGACCGTTGGGCCAGCCTTCTGAGTTTATTTCTCTTCCCGACAGTGAATTGAAAAAAATGTCTTTTGTTTTCATAGCTGGAGGGTTGGGAACTGCACCGGTATATCCACAGGCAAAATATTTCCATGAGAGGGGAGCTAAGGTTGATGTAATCCTTGGTGCCAAAAGCGCAGATATGGTGATTCTTGAGGAGGAGATGTCTAAGGTTTGCGATAATCTTTACATTTGTACCGATGACGGTTCAAAGGGCTTTAAAGGCTTGGTTACAGCAAAACTGGAGGAACTGATAGCACAAGGTAATGAGTATACCCAGGCAGTTGCAATTGGCCCTATGATAATGATGAAATTTGTAACGCTTACAGCCAGGAAGTATAACTTGCCATTGGTTGTGAGTCTTAATACCCTTATGGTAGATGGTACAGGAATGTGCGGTGCATGCAGGGTTACAGTTGCAGGTAAAGTGCGTTTTGCGTGTGTGGAGGGACCCGAATTCAATGCTTATGATGTAGATTTTGATGAGGCAATGCGTAGACAGGCAATGTATAGGGATGTTGAGATTGAAGCTGATCACAAATGTAGAATAGGGAGGGGCAGATAATGGCAAGAATACCAAGAGTACCCGTAAGGGAACAGGATCCTCAGATAAGGGCAAGAAACTTTAAGGAAGTTTGTCTGGGATATACTGATGAGGAGGCAATGCTTGAGGCAAGGA
>JAZLBB010000016.1:0-69553 GCA_045613465.1 Candidatus Egerieisoma sp. | reverse complement strand
GATCGTTCTTTCACACTCTAGAATTGCAGAGGATGCAAAGAAAGAGGTAGAGGCTAAAGAGAACAAAGAGAAAGCAGCTGAGGCTGAGTCAACTCAGAAAGCTGTGAAAAAAATCAAAGCCAACATTGAGAAAACTACTCTTGGTGACATTGATGCTCTTGCAGCTCTAAAAAGCGAGATGGAGAAATCTTCAAAATAATTGATGGAATTTTCATTTCTGACAATGGGGACGGCTTCGGCCCACCCCACTGCCAATCGATACCCAAGCGCTCACATCCTTACGGTTCGTGAGCGCTTGTTCTTAATAGACTGCGGAGAGGGAACGCAGATGCAATTACGTAAGTACGGGGTATCGTTTGCCAAAATTGACAATATATTCATTTCCCACCTGCATGGAGACCATGTTCTTGGCCTCTTCGGACTGCTTTCTACCATTTCTTTAGGTGGAAGGACTGCAGATTTGCATATTTATGCACCTGAAGGATTTGTTAAGATCCTTGATTTCTTTATGGAACAATTTGGTGAAGGTTTAAGCTATAAAATAGATTTCCATGCAATTAAGTGTAAAGAACCAATACAAATTTTTGACTCCCGACAGGTAGAAGTATTCGCTTTTCCACTTGTTCACAGAGTTGAAACTTATGGCTTTTTATTTAAGGAAAAGACTCCACCATTGAATGTTCACAAACATCTGATTGAGGCACATAATCTCTCATTGTATGAGATAGCCAGATTAAAAGAGGGTGAGGATATTATAAGAAAGGATACTTTTATAGATGAAGATGGATCTGAGGTAGAATACGATCAGGTTTTAAACAACAGCGATTTTACATATCTGCCATATAAGCCGAGATCTTTTGCTTATTGTACAGATACTATGCCATTCAAACGTCTTGCTGGTTGGATTAAGGGTGCAGACCTTATTTATCATGATTCAACCTATACAAGTGAGTTTGAAGATTTGGCAAAAAAAAGATTTCATTCAACTTCTAAGGCCGCCGCTTGTTGTGCTATAGAGGCAGAAGCTGGAAAACTTATTCTAGGACATTTTTCAAAGAGATACAAATCTTTGGACAAGATGTTGCAAGAAGCTCAAGAGGTTTTCCCTAATACTGTCCTTGCCAATGAAGGTACAAAATTTGAAGTTGAACTAAAGAGATATAAACTTTAATTATGAGACGTAATTCTACACAAGCTTTTATAGCTGTACTATTGCTAGGAATTCTTGTAACCAATTTCTCTTTTGCACAAAACAGGAATGATATTTCGTTAAATGCAAATAAATTGGGGCAGACGTTGTTCTTTATCAATAAAATGTATTTGGATACAACCAATATTGATAATCTTACAGATAAGGCAATAGCTGCCATGGTAAAGGAACTGGATCCACATTCTACATATATATCCAGTAAAGATCTTAAAGCTATGGAAGAACCTCTTGTAGGAAATTTCGATGGTATTGGTGTAGAATTTGCCCTCATAAATGATACTTTGACAATAAACTCAACTATTCCGGGTGGACCTGCAGAAAAAGTTGGTATAAAAGCTGGCGACAAAATTGTTAGTGTTAATGATGAAACAATTGCAGGTACAAATCTTACAATTGAGAGAATTCATAAATATTTGAGAGGACCTAAAGGTACAAAAGTAAAGGTAGGAGTAGTAAGAAGAGGTGTAGATGGTATTTGGGATTTTGTAATTACAAGAGATAAAATTCCATTGAACAGTATTGACTCCTATTATAAGATGGATAACGATATAGTTTATTTGAGACTAACCAGATTTGCAGCAGGATCTTATGATGAGATGCTCAATGCTATTTTACAGATAGGAGTAAAACCTAAAGGGATAATTTTAGACTTGAGAGGCAATTCTGGCGGTTATCTTGTAACTGCAATTCAGATTGTTAATGAATTCCTTAATGAAGGTGAACTTATTGTTTATACTGAGGGGAGGGCAATGAAGAGAATGGATGAGTATGCAGATGGTAAAGGCTCTTTAATAGATGTTCCTGTAGCGGTGTTGATAGATGAGAGTTCAGCATCGGCAAGTGAGATTGTTTCTGGTGCTATCCAAGATTGGGACCGAGGAGTTATTATTGGCAGAAGATCTTTTGGGAAAGGTCTTGTACAACGACAACTTCCTCTACCTGGTGGTTCAGCTTTGAGGCTAACTGTGGCAAGATACCATACTCCTAGTGGCAGGGTGATACAAAGCCCTTATCAGGATGGCAAAACTGATGAATATTATCAGCAGATGGTTGACAGATACAATAGGGGAGAGCAATTCAATAGAGATAGTATCCATCTTGCAGATTCTCTAAAGTTTAAAACATTGAAATTGGGTAGGACAGTATATGGTGGTGGCGGTATTATGCCAGATATTTTTATGCCTCAAGATACAACTTTTTATACTCCGTTTTATGGTGAGCTGCTCAGGAAAGGCATACTTACAGATTATATGAACCAGTACTCAGATACTCATCGTAATTCCCTTTTAAAGAAATACCCTAAAGTGGAGCAGTTTGTAAAGAAATATCATGTTTCTGATGAGGATATCAATACATTACTTGCCTATTGTAAAGAAAAAGGTGTAGAGCCTAAGGAGGGAGATATGGAGATATCTGGAAATCAAATTAAGAAATATTATAAAGCTCTTATTATTAGGTCTATATATAATTTCAACAACTTTATTGAATTTATAAATTACGACGATCCCGAAATACTAAGGGCTGTAGAAGAGCTGAATCATATACAAGGCGCTGGAAATTGATTTCCGGCGCTTTTGGGTACAAAAAAAGGGTAAGCTTGATATATCGCACCGCTACAACCGCATACCCTTGCTGCCTTCCGGCCCTGGGGGAGTTTTGCAGGAGCTGGTCGTATATGACTTACCCGGGCACAAAGGTAGAAATTTTTTTATAATCTCAAAACTTTTCTTGGTTGCAGTGCGCTTCAGCTCTATTTAAGATTGCTGAATGAAAAAGGAAGAGTTATTCCTACCGATTCCATTATCTGTATTTTTGTAGCAGATCCAATTATGATTTCAATAGATTTGCCTGAGCGTTTCTCGCTCTCTGCAAGCACCTGCAGACATGCTGCACAAGGATATGTGAAATCTTCTGTCAATTTTCCATTTTTGGCAGCAATAACAGCAATAGCCTCTACAGAAGAATCAGGGAATTTATGATGAGCAGAAAACAATGCAACCCTTTCTGCACATAATCCCGACGGCGAAGCTGCATTCTCCTGATTGGATCCTGTAACTGTTTCACCATTTGACATTCTTACCGCTGCTCCAACATTAAAATTTGAATAAGGGGCATAAGAACTTTTTATGGCATCAATGGCTTTTTCTACCAATAGTTTTCTCTCTGGTGAAAGCTGGTTAATAGAATCAAATTCCAGGTATCTGATGTTAATATCTTTTTCTTTCATCTCCCTTCTGTTTTATTACAAAGATACATTTTATTATTACCTTTGTTTCATGAGTTACAGAAAATTATTGTGTGTTTTACTTCTGATGTTTGTGACAGTTCATGTTAATGGACAAAAGTTCACAAGAGAGCAGTATATAAATAAGTATAAAGATCTAGCAATTAAGCAGATGCGTAAATACAAGATACCTGCCAGTATAACATTGGCTCAGGGATGTCTTGAATCTGACGATGGAAATTCGGTACTTGCACGCAGGGCAAACAATCACTTTGGAATTAAGTGCCATGACAACTGGAAAGGGAGAAAATTCAGGCACAATGATGATAGACGAAGGGAATGTTTCAGACGTTATAAAAATGCAAAGGATTCATATACCGACCATTCTCTATTCCTAACTTCCAGAAGCCGCTATAATTCTTTATTCGACCTAGATATTAAGGATTATAAAGCTTGGGCTCATGGACTTAAGGCAGCCGGGTATGCAACAAATCCTAAATATGCCAAACTCCTTATAGATATTATAGAAGAGCATAAACTTTATAAATACGATTCTAGGAAAGGACAAAAACAATCTAAAGCGGAAAAGAGAGCTGAAAAAAAAGCAAAAGCTGAAAAATCCAACAATTCAGTTGCAGTATCGGATACATCAGTTTATTATGTTAAAGAAGGTGATACTCTTTATTCTATAGGTCGTAGGAATGGTATTACAGTTGATGAAATTTTAAGGCTCAATCCTGGTATTAAAGCCAGTGAACTGAAAATAGGGACAGGTTTAAAGCTTAAATAAAGTGAGAAAAATCATATTATATATACTTCTTGGAGCATGTATATGTGTATGTTCTGTATGGATACCAAAGCTGCTTGCACAATACAAGAAGAATGTACCTGAAAAACAGGTTGTGTTTATACCTCTTGAATGTACCTATTCACAATTTCTAGATTCTATATATGCAGCAGTAAAAGATATAAATTCATTTGTTAAAGTTGCCAAATGGGAGTCTCTTGAAACCAAATTCAAACCAGGAAGGTATATTCTTACTCCCGATAAAACCAATAAGGATCTTATAAGGATGCTTTCAAATGGTTGGGAGTCACCTATGATGCTCACTTTAAGCGGTAATATCAGAAATCTTGAAAAATTGTCGGGAATATTAGGAAAAAAACTTGCTGCAGATTCTCTCACTTTTATCCAGTATTTCTCTGATGATACTGTGTGCTCACAATTTGGTTTTGATATGGATAATTTCAAAGGGATGATTATTCCCAATACCTATGAGGTGTATTGGACTATTTCTCCTCAGAAATTTTTGCAGAGGATGAAGAGTGAGTATGACAAGTTCTGGAATTCTGAAAGACTGGCAAAGGCCCAAGAGATTGGTCTTACCCAGCAGGAGGTTACAATACTTGCCTCTATAGTGTGTGAGGAGACCAATTATATACCAGAAATGCCCAAGATAGCAGGTGTTTATATGAACAGGCTTCAAAGAGGAATAAAACTAGATGCAGACCCTACAGTGAAATATGCTCTTGGTGATCCATCTATAAAAAGGATTCTATTCAAACACCTTAAAGTGGATTCACCGTACAATACTTATCTTAATAAAGGTTTGCCTCCTGGTCCAATTACCATACCAAGCATTAAGGGTTTGGATGCTGTGTTGAATTATGAAACGCATAATTATTTGTATTTTTGTGCGAGTCCTGCATTGGATGGGACCCACAAGTTTGCTTCAACACTCTCTGAACATAATAGAAATGCCAGAGCGTATCAGGCAGTTTTAAATAGAAAGAAGATAAAATAGATATGAAGATAGCAGTAGGACTTTCCGGTGGTGTAGATTCAAGTGTAGCGGCCCTTTTGCTTAAAAGAGCTGGACATGATGTAGTGGCATTGTTCATGCAGAATTGGCATGATACAACAGGTACACTGCATGGTGATTGTGAATGGGAAGAGGACAGATTTGTTGCCGAGATGGTTGCAAAGAAAATTGGGATTCCTTTCCACTTTGTTGATTTGAGTGATATTTATCGTCAGAAAGTGGTTGATTATATGTTCAGTGAGTATGAAAAAGGTCGTACTCCCAACCCTGATGTTCTCTGTAACAGGGAGATTAAATTTGATGCTTTTCTTAAATGTGCATTAGAATTGGGTGTTGACTATGTAGCTACCGGACATTACTGCAAAAAGGATGAGTTTGTAAATGAAAATGGGGAGAGAGTTTTCCGCATTCTTGCAGGAGATGACAAAAATAAGGATCAGAGCTATTTCCTTTGCCAACTTTCCCAGCAGCAGCTATCAAAAGCTTTATTCCCTATAGGTGATATAGACAAGCCTGAGGTTAGGCGTCTTGCAAAAGAGGCTGGTCTTCCTAGTGCTGAGAAGAAGGATTCGCAAGGAATATGTTTTGTTGGAAAAGTTGATTTACCAGTGTTCCTTCAACAAAAACTCAAGTCAAAAGAGGGTAATGTGGTTGAGATTTTTGCAACGGAGCAGGAGAGGGAACCTTTTACCCAACAAGCCCTTAAGGCTGGTGAGTGTGTTGCAGATTTGGAAGGAAATGTCATACTTGCACCTAATGAATTGGGAGACAAATATGTGGATTATTCTCCCGACGAACTCTCTCAGCTTGCAGCACCTGCTGTATACACCCCTGCAGATGGTAAGATTATTGGAAAACATACAGGGGCTCAATTTTATACCATTGGTCAGCGTAGAGGATTGAATATTGGAGGACATAAAGAATCTATCTTTATAATTTCAATTGATATAGAGAACAATACAATTTATGTTGGAGAAGGACATTCTCATCCGGGGCTATACCGTAAAGGATTAAAGATAAATAATGATGAAATTCATTGGATAAGAGAAGATTTGGCTTTGAAAGTTGGTGAACGACGCCGTTATATGGTTCGTATACGCTACCGCCAACCTTTACAGCAGGCTACTCTATATAGAGAAGAAGACGGATTGTATATTGTGTTTGATAAACCACAACGGGGCATATCAGCAGGTCAATTTGCTGCATGGTATACTCACGATGAGGAGGAGATGATAGGTAGTGGCGTTATAAGCCGTTAAAAATCTACTTTAAGGCCATCATAGGCAGGAAGTACATTCTCTGGTAGAATTGACTCCAAATGAGCATGAGTCCCTATCTGATGTGACAGATGAGTAAGGTAGTTGCGAGGAGCGGCTACCTTTTTTATTACATCCAGAGCCTCGGATAAAGAAAAATGTGATATGTGTTTCTCTTTACGTACAGTATTGACTATAAATAGATCAAGCCCTTTCAGTTTTTCAAACTCTTCTTGAGGGATCCTGCTTCCATCTGTAATATATGCCATATTACCAAATCTGAATCCTAGGATTGGAAGCATATAATGGTATACCCTTATTGGGGTAACTGTCAAAGATGCTGTTGTACCATCGGGAAGAACTTTAGTTATGCTAAAAGGTTTCTCGTCAATTGTATGTAGTTTATATTCAGGAACTCCTGGGTATTTGTATTCAGCAAAGGCGTAAGAGTATTCCATTTTTAGGGAATCCTGCACATAGGGTTCGGCGTAAATGGGAAATGCTTGTTTGCGGAAGTAGTTGAATGCTCTTATATCATCCATTCCTCCTGTGTGGTCTTTATGCTGGTGGGTGAGAAGTACGGCATCTACATCGGTAATCCCCTCACGAAGCATCTGTTGACGAAAATCGGGACCGCAATCTATAAGAATGCGGAAACTGTCAATTTCTACAAGTGCAGATGTACGGAGTCTGTTGTCTTTGGGGTCGGATGATTTGCATACTTGACAATTGCAACCTATCATCGGGATACCCTGAGATGTTCCTGTACCTAAAAATCTAATTTTTCCCATACTGCAAAGTTAGATATTTTTCCCTACCTTTGCCATCTATGAGCAAAGGAAAATTATATCTTATACCTTCTCCTCTTGGAGAAAATGATCCTAAGGAGGTTATTCCTTCTTATGTTCTTGATTTATTGCATAACATTAACCATTATGTGGTTGAAGAGTTCAGGACGGTTCGCAGATATCTCTCTAAAGCAGGACTGAAAGGTAGTATTGAGCAGTTGCAGATGTATGAACTTAATGAACATACACCCCTTGCTCAGATTGAAGAATATGTAAAAATCCTCTTTGAGGGTAATGATGTTGGTCTTATTTCAGAGGCTGGTCTTCCAGCTGTTGCAGATCCTGGTGCACAGCTTGTAGATCTTGCTCATAGATATGGAATTGAAGTATGTCCTCTTGTAGGTCCTTCTTCATTGATGATGGCCCTGATGGGTAGTGGTCTCAATGGACAGTGTTTTGCATTTACCGGTTACCTTCCTGTAAAACCAGATGAGAGAAAAACTAAAATAAAGTTGATTGAGAAAGTGTCGCAGCAGCTGAAACAATCCCAAATTATAATTGAAACACCATACAGAAACGGACAGCTATTTGCGGACATGCTTACTACTTGTGCCCCAAAAACTAGAATATGTGTAGCTGCAGATATTACCCTTCCAACTCAAACAATCATAACAAAATCAGTTCTTGAATGGAAGAAAAACCCAATAGAAATTGGTAAAAGACCATGCGTCTTTGTACTATTAGGATAGAAAGATTATGGATAGAGTAGAATTGATAGATATGCATTTTTACGCATATCACGGATGTTTTGAAGAAGAACAGATTATCGGGAATAAATTTCTTGTAAACTTCTGGGCAGAAGCAGACCTGAGCAAACCTGCCGCCACAGACAATATAGAAGATGCCCTCAATTACCAGTTGGTATACAATGTGATAAAAGAACAAATGGAGATTAAGTCCCATTTATTGGAGCATGTTGCAAGGAGAATTCTGGATGCAGTAAAAGCACAATTTCCGTATATTGAGCGTGCTCAGGTGCAGATATCAAAACTCAATCCCCCTTTGGGAGGTCAGGTATATGCCTCAAGAGTAACAATGAATTTATAATTGCACATTAGAATTTGCGTAAAACACCATATGATAAACAAGACAGTAGCATTTGTAACACTAGGCTGTAAGCTTAATTTTTCAGAAACTTCCACTATTGCCCAGCAATTTTTGGACAACGGCTATGAAAAAGTTGCCCAGAACAAACCAGCAGATATTTATGTAATAAATACCTGTAGTGTAACTGAGCATGCCGACAAGAAATGCCGCCAGGCAATCAGGAAGCTTCATAAACAGAACCCAAATGCAATTATTGCGGTTACCGGATGCTATGCCCAGCTGAAACCTGCAGAGATTATGGAGATTGAAGGAGTTGATCTTGTTGTAGGTGCAGATCGTAAAGGTGATGTATTTCAGCTTGTAAATGAACTTCCTGCAAAACAAGGATCTGCCCGTTCTTACTCTTGTGCCATTAACGAAGTTGAGACAATTTTCCCAGCATTCTCCAGCGGTGAGAGGACCCGTTCATTTTTAAAAGTACAGGATGGGTGCAATTATCATTGTTCATATTGTACAATACCACTTGCGCGCGGCAAGAGCCGTAATCTTCCAATTCCAGTATTGGTAGAGGAGGCCAAGGCCATAGCTGCTAAAGGTATAAAAGAGGTTGTCCTTACAGGTGTAAACACTGGTGATTATGGCCGCACTACAGGTGAGGATTTTCTTGATCTTCTTAAAGCACTTAATGATGTTGTAGGTATTGAGAGATACCGTATCTCTTCAATAGAACCTAATCTTTTGCGAGAGGATATAATAGAATGGATTGCCAGTGGTACCAAATTCCAGAACCATTTTCATATTCCTCTTCAGTGTGGTTCGGATGCAGTTCTTAAAGCTATGCGCCGTCGTTACACAACTGCCATGTTTGCTGAGAAGATTGAAATGGTACGCCGCATTATGGGTGATGTTTTTTTTGGAATTGATGTTATTGTAGGTTTCCCAGGAGAAACAGACGAGGAGTTTGAAAAATGCTATAACTTCTTGAAAAACACCATCAAACCAGCATTCATACATGTGTTCCCTTACTCCCGACGGGCCAATACTCCAGCTGCAGAAATGCCTGACCAGGTACACGAGGCAACCAAGACTGCAAGAGTAGAGGCGTTGACAAAACTCTCAGACCAGTTGCACGAAGAATATGTTGCAAGACATAAAAATACCACCCAATGGGTGTTATTTGAGTCAACCCAGAAAGGTGGTATGATGTACGGTTATACCGGCAACTACATTAGGGTAGAGAGACCGTATGATAAATCCAAGATTGGAAATATTTGCGAGGAAATAATTTAATCCTCCAGGATTATATCAACCTCCCATTTTTTGATCTTTTTCACATCTTGTGATGTTGTCAATTGTACATTAAGTCCGTATGTTGGCCAGCCGGTGTATGTGTGTACATCCACCATGGTCAATATACTCATTTCCAGTTTCTGGTTTTCAGGCAATTCTGTAAGTTTCTGACCTTCTGGCAGTATTTTATTTAACATTGCAAGAGTGGCTTCAGAGAGCTGATTGTTGTCATATACCTGTTCCAGAAAAAAAGTTGTTACACTATTTTCGGGATTATAACTGTATACACCATATGAGTTATGTGAATTCAGATATTTCCCTTCTTCAAAAGGTGACGGGGTGTTACTTTCACTTGTATATTCTTTTCTTATTTCATATTTACTACCATGAAATGTAAGAATTGCGGTTAGAGGTTCAATGGATTTGTACACATAATTCTCATTATTGAACAATGTTTTCAGTTTGGCCACCATAGTGCTTGTCTGATCCTTTAGCTCTTTTTTCTCTTTCTTGCTGAGTTTTTGCTCCTTGCTTTGGGCATCCAGTAACTTTTCTACCTCTTCAAATGCAAGATCTATAACTTGATTCAATTGTTTCCGGTATTCTTCAAAGTTTTCTATACCTTTAAAATACCCCCATTCATCAGTCTTTAATATTAATGGAATATTTGAAGCCAGTTTCTCTATTTTTTTTGAGAAGTCCTCATCTCCTTTTAGTGATGTTGTGCCCATCTCATCCAGGGATGTGTATTTGAGCAAATAACCAGTAGCTGTGCTGTCAATTACTTCTATACTGAAGATACTGTTGGTTCTGGATGTCCATGTTGTATCATTCCCAGTTATTTTGTAGTTATATGTTTTTAAAGAGTAATTGTATTTCTCCCCTTTTTCCCAATATGCAACTACCTGTACAGTAGAATCTTTCATATTGATTTGCGCCATTGCCTGTGATGCAAACAGGGCCATTACAAGTAATGTAACCAGTTTTTTCATAATATTGTTTTCTGTGTTTTTGCAATATAGTAATTTTTAATGCCAGTTCCATCGTCTTGGCTAAATAACACTCACAAGTCAATGGTCAAGCCTTTACTGTTCTTCCCCGGAAAATATTTTCATCGCACAATTGATTCCATCCATTGCCGAAGAAACAATACCACCAGCATAACCTGCACCTTCTCCGCAAGGGTAGATACCTGGAAGTGATACATGCTGTAAGGTCTCTTTATCTCTTGGAATTCGTACTGGGGATGAGGTGCGTGATTCTACAGCTAGCAAAAGCGCTTTATTTGTGTAATAACCGCGCATTTTCTTATTGAATTCTGGAAATGCCTTTTGCAGACGTGTTGCTACAAAAGGAGGCAGTAATTCGTGTAGTGGGGCAGGGTAGGCGCCAGGTTTGTATGAGGTTTCAGGTAGATCTTTAGATTCTGTGCCGCGGCAGAAGTCTTCCATTCTCTGGGCTGGTGCCATGATGCTATTACTGTTGCGGAACAGTTTGCGCTCTACATCCTGCTGGAATCTCAAAACCTGAAGTGGTCCGTGCTCTGCATATTCGGGAACGTCTTCAGGATTTACCTGAACTACAATGCCGGCATTTGCCCATTTTGAATTTCTGGCAGAGTTGCTCATTCCATTCAATACCATTTCACCTTCAGATGTGGCTGCCGGAACAAGAATACCACCCGGACACATGCAGAATGAGAACACTCCTCTGCCGTCTACCTGTGCAACAAGTGAATATTCTGCTGTAGGAAGGTATGGCTGGTATTTTCCGTGGTATTGTATATTGTTTATCAACGATTGAGGATGCTCCACCCTGACACCCAAGGCAAAACCTTTAGGCTCAATTGTCCATCCTTTTTCATTGAATAATTCATATATATCCCTTGCTGAGTGACCTGTTGCAAGAATTATGTTCTTTGCTGAGTATATTTTTCTTCCCGATAAATTGCTGTCGGGAAGATTTACTTCTTCAACAACTGCATCCCATTTGTCACCATTGCGAACAAAGTCAACTACGTGTGAATTGAAATGGACTTCCCCTCCATGCTCAATTACACAATTTCTCATGTTTTCAATTACCCTTGGAAGCTTATCGCTCCCAATGTGTGCATGGGATTCAATAAGGATTCCAGGGTCGGCTCCAAAATGTGTGAAAAGATGGAGAATTTCCCTTACGTCACCTTTTTTTGTTGATCGTGTATAGAGTTTTCCGTCTGAGAAAGTGCCTGCGCCACCCTCTCCAAAGCAGTAATTGGAGTTAGGATTCACTTTCTGTTCGCGTGAAAGCTTTGCCATGTCAAATTTGCGCTGATGCACGTCTTTTCCACGCTCCAGGATTATAGGTTTAAGTCCAAGTTGTACTAGCTTAAGTGCTGCAAATAGACCTGCTGGACCACAGCCAACTATAATTACAGGTTCTGCATTTTGCACATTTTTAAATTCTGCAAGTTTGTATGGTTCAATTGGTTCCATACCTCTGAGCGCAACGTTTACCCTGTATCTGAATTTAATGTCACCGCCACGTGCATCCAAAGAGCGTTTTCTTACCTCGTGCGAGATTACTGCGCCCGGACGCGCCCTCAATGCCTTTTCACAAGCAGCTATTATATCCTTGTCTGTAGGATTGAACTTTGCAGGAAATACAACTTCTACCTCTTTCATATTCTTATTTCATATCGGCTGCTCTTGAAATAGGAGCCGCGTCTATTGGACATGTCATGCCAAGGCGGAATTTACATAGTCCGCTCATAGCAATCATAGCTGCATTATCGGTAGTAAATTTAAATTCAGGAATAAATGTAGTCCATCCTCTTTTTACACCCTCTTGATAAATTCTCTCCCTTAGTCCTGAGTTTGCCGATACGCCTCCTCCAATTGTTATCTGTTTAATACCAGTTTCCTTAACAGCTTTTATAAGTTTGTCCAATAGGATATCTATAAGGTGTTTTTGGAATGATGCACAGATATCAGCTTTATTTTCCTCTATGAAATTGGGATTTTCTTTAAGTTGGTCTCTCAAAAAATATAGTAGAGATGTTTTTATTCCGCTGAAACTGTAGTCCAAACCTTGAATATGCGGTTTTGAGAATTTGAATTTTGTTTCATCACCCTCTTTAGCAAGTTTGTCAACTATAGGACCACCAGGATATCCAAGTCCCATCATTTTTGCACATTTGTCAAAAGCCTCACCTACAGCGTCATCTATAGTATGTCCAATTACTTCAAAATTCAGATAATCTTTAACTTTCACTATTTGAGTATGACCACCCGAAACCAAAAGTGAAAGGAATGGGAATTCAGGAGAACGGTTTTCTTTACCCTCTTCTTTAAGAAAATGTGACAATATATGTCCTTGAAGGTGGTTAACCTCTACAAGTGGTTTTCCTGTAGAGATAGAAAGACCCTTTGCAAATGATGTTCCTACAAGAAGTGAACCTAAAAGTCCTGGACCTCTGGTAAATGCAATTGCATCAATATCCTTCATTGTAACACCGGCCTTTTTCAGTGCCTGATCTACAACGGGCAGTATATTCTGTTGGTGTGCACGTGATGCAAGTTCAGGTATTACACCTCCATAATTTCTGTGAACTTCTTGGCTTGCCATTACGTTTGATAGCAGATACTCATCTCTGATAACAGCAGCTGAAGTATCATCGCAAGAAGACTCAATACCTAATATCAAATAGCTCATAAAGATTTTAATATAATTGCAAATCTACTCAGTTTTTTGATTAAATTTGCTATTTAAGAGTTTTAAAAAAGGATTTTTATTAAAAAGTATATAAAAATAGCGCTCAGTATATTTATTCTACTTGTTTCATTACAGGTAGCAGCTCTTATTTTTATTCAGTTTCCATCTGTTCAGACATCTTTGGCACATTGGGCAACAGATAAAGTATCCAAGAGACTCAATGGAACAATATCCGTGGGAAAGATATATTATGTCTTTTTCAATAAATTGATTGTTAAGGATATATCTATAACATCAGCATCTGATTCCAAATTGCTTGATTCTCTCAGCTGCAATTTTGGATATAGTGATACTCTTGCATCCATTGATAAATTATCTGTCAATATTGATGTTCCTCAACTTTTTAAAGGGAATATCCAATTAAATAAAATTGTTGTTGATGGTGGTGTCTTCAATTTACAGAGTGAGGAGAACAGGAGGACTAATTTGGACCGTATATTCAATCTGCAAAAGAAAAGTGAGAAAGATACTGTTCCAAGCAAACTTAATCTTCTTGCTGAGAGATTTAAAATTAGAGATTTCAGGTTTACTCTAAAAAATCATTCTAGATATAATAACAAAGGGGCACATATAATCAATTTTGCAGATTTAGATGTAAAGGATATAAATGTTGATTTAAAAGATGTGCATCTTAAATCTGACACTTTGTATGCTTGTATAAACAATATTGAAGGAGAAGATAAAAGTGGTACAGCAATAGTCAATTTATCTGGTAATGCGCGTATATGTGGAACAGAAGTTTATGTGAGTGATTTTTATCTGCAGGACAAATTTTCTGTCATAAATTCAGAATATTTTTATATGAGATATAACTCGGCGAAAGATTTTTCTGAATTTACTCAAAAGGTGGAAATGGGTTTGAATATGAAAGACTCATATTTGAATTTCCAGACTATAGGTAAGTTTGCTCCAGCGTTGTTAAACAGTCATTTGGCTTTTTATATGGAAGGTGCAATAAGTGGACCGGTACGTGACTTGAGATCAGATAATCTTATTGTTACTTCAGAATCAGGAAATTCGTTTCTCAACTTGAGTGCCAAGTTAATAGGTTTGCCACAGTCAGACAATACTATGGCATTTGTGGAGGTGTTCAGAAGCAGTACAACATTTGAGGATATAGCATCAATTGTTGCATCTATAAATGACACCCCTATAAATAAAAAACTTTCTGCCTTGTCTCCAGGAGGTAAATTCTCGTATAAAGGTAGTCTTACCGGACTTTTGGATGACTTTGTTATTGATGGTTATATCTCCTCTAACGAAGGTGATGCAGATGTTGATCTCTTATTCAGGAATGAAAGGGGATATGGTTCAAGATTTAAAGGCTCAGTTTCTCTCTTTAATGTAGATATTGGCAATATCATAATGCAAGAGAGCTTGGGAGAAATAACTGCCAATTCTACTCTAAACGTAATATTTAAACGTGGAGGTGGAATGGATATGGACGTTGATACAGTAAATATTGAGAATTTACGTTTTAATGGTTACAGTTACAAGAATATTGTTGGCAAAGGTACCTTTTATGATAATAAACTTACAGCTCATCTGTTGACGGATGATCCCAATTTAAAATTCAAATTTGATGGAATGGTTGCCTTTAGGGATAATTTCATTAATGGTAATGAGTATGATTTTATAGCCGACCTTTCATACGCAAATCTTTCTGCATTGAATTTTGATATTTCCAATAATATATCTGAGATTAAATTCAAAGCAGATGTTGATCTGTTGAATACCGATGAGAATATTACTTCAGGTGCTGTGGAAATTTCTAACTTCCAGTACAAGTCTGATAATGGTGTGTACAATGCAAATAGCGTATTGCTTAAAATGCTTAATTCAAGCAATGTCCATACTACCACACTTCAGGCTCCATTTGCAAATTTAAAATATTCAGGACCTGTTCCAATTGACAAATTTATAAGGAAGTTCTGCAATCTTGCTTTAAGTTCTAAAGTGGAAAATTTATTTAATGCAGATTCTACTGTCGTATACGATAGAGGCATTTATAATTTTGCTCTGGAAACTTTCAATACTACCCAACTTTTTAAGGTGGTGTATCCTGGTTTTTATATAGAAGACAGTACAAAAGTCAACATATTTATTGATAGGGATGATAATTTGAAAGGTGAACTTTTGTCGGGAAGATTGGCTTTAAAATCAAATTATCTTAAGGGGCTGGATATGAATATTGTAGCCTCTTCTGATTCTTCTTCTACTGTTGATTTGTTTTCAGAAAATATTCATCTGGCTGGATTGTCAATGGATAATACTACTATAAAAGTTCTAGCAAAAGACAATGTAGTTGATGCTGGATTTGTTTTTCATAATGATACAACTGAGAGGAATAGTGCCCATATTGCAACAAATGTTGTATTTGATGATGATAAGAAGATCTATGTAAAAGTGAAAGATGGTTCTGATTTAAATTTGGAAGGAGAGAGGTGGTTGTTTACTCCATCTTTGATTGCCATTAGTGATACATCTATAAAAGTGGATAATTTTAAGATAGTAAATAACACTCAGGAGTTTTCTCTTAATGGTAATGTTTCAAAATATAACTCAGATACACTGACTTTTGGACTTAAAAACTTTAATGTTGGAATTTTTAACTTTTTCTTGAGTAAATCTTTTGATATTCAAGGTTATTTCTCTGGAAGTGGTATTATCTCTGATCTTTATAGAGCTCCTAAGGCGTTCTTTAATATTGAAGGAACAGATGTTTCAGTATATCAGAATAAGGTAGGGTCACTTAAGCTGATGAGCAGATGGAATGATTGGGATAAAGAGCTTAATCTGTTCTTAAAATCTAGTTTAGACAATAAAATTACTTTAAATGCTAACGGATTTTATAAACCGGAAGACAGATACCTTAATCTTGTTGCTTCATTAGAGGATTTGTCCGTAGGTTATTTTGAACCTTTTTTGTCTGATGTGATTTCCCGTTCAAGCGGAAGTATGTCGGGAGAACTGAAATTGTCGGGACCATTAGATCAATTGACACTTGTTGGTGAAGATTGTTTCTTTAATAATTTTAATTTCAAACTTAATTATACTCAGGTCCCTTATACTGTTAATGGTCCATTCGAACTTAATGAACGAGGTATTTTCTTTAAGAATCTTCCTGTTTATGACAGATTTGGTTCTAGAGGAACTATGAATGGCAAATTCGGGTACAATTATTTTAGGGATCTGCATTTGGATACCAAAATAAATTTTACCAACCTGGAGTGTTTGCATACTGTAGAGAAAGATAATGAGTATTTTTATGGTAATGCTTTTGCTACAGGCTCTGTAAATCTTAGGGGACCTCTTGAGAATATTCATATTGGTATTGATGTGGTTTCGAACAGAAATACAACAATACATATCCCTTTGATGAATTCAGCTACAGCATCACAGACTAATCTGCTTACTTTTGTTGAGCCTGATGTATATGTAAAGGTAGACCCATATGAATCATTGCTCAATGCAACCGCAAATGTTGCCAAAGGGTCTACTAAGTTAAGTGTGAATATTGATGCCCAAGTTACGCAGGATGCTGAGATTATGATTGAGATTGACAAGTCGGTTGGGGATGTTATTAAAGCAAGGGGAAATGGTGTAATAAATATGGCTATAAATCCTTCCAAGGATATTTTTGATCTGATAGGAGATTATCATGTCTCTTCAGGTAGTTATAAATTTGTACTTGGTGGCATAGCTTCAAGAGATTTTGTTCTTCAGCCTGGAGGTACAATCAACTTCAATGGAGACATATCCAATACAACATTGAATCTGGATGCAATTTACAACACCAAAGCAAGCATCAATGCTCTTATAGCAGATACAAGTAGTGTTGCTACCAGGCGTAATGTAAACTGTATAATTGGAATGCAAGGAAAAATGATGAATCCGGAACTTAACTTTAAAATTGATATACCCGATCTGGATCCAACAACTAAAATAAGGGTCGAAAGTGCATTCAATACTCAAGGTAAAATTCAGAAGCAGTTTATGGCATTATTGGTATCGGGTAGTTTTATTCCCGACGATCAGAGTGGTATTGCAAATAATACATCACTGCTATATTCAAATGCGTCTGAGTTGTTGAGTAACCAGATTAGCAATATATTCCATCAGTTGGGTATACCGTTGGATTTAGGACTTGAATATCAACCTGGAGAGAAAGGAACTACTGATATATTTGATGTGGCAGTTTCTACTCAGCTGTTCAATAATAGGGTAAGTATAAATGGAAATATTGGAAATGATCCTTATGCAAACAGTTCTAAAGAGGTAATTGGAAATATTGATGTAGAGATAAAACTTGATAATTCGGGTTCACTTCTTTTGGATTTGTTTTCACATGCAGAAGACCGTTATTCTACATTCTCCGATGCAGAGAATAGTCAGCGAAGCGGTATAGGTATTGTCTATCAAAAAGAGTTCAATACGTTCAAGAGTCTTTTGCGAGGAAAATCCAAAGCGCAGAAAGCTTATGAAAAGCAGCAGAGGGAAAAACGCAGGGCTTTAAAAAGGGATAAAAAAAGGTTGGAAAATTGATTCCAACCTTTTTTATTCTTTAGTGCTGATTATTAGTGGCAGCCACATCCGCAACCGCATGATGAGCAATCTGATGCACAGCTGTCACCACATGAGTGCTGAACTTTCTCATTGAAAAGACCGTTTGTAAGTTCAGTCTCGGTAGCCTCTCTAATAGACTCTACTTTACCTGAGAAGTGAAGAGCAGCACCTGCAAGAGGGTGGTTGAAGTTCATAACTACTGTATCAGCTTTAACCTCATCAATTGCACCGTTAAGTCTGTTGCCCTCTGAATCCATCATTGGAAGAACATTACCTACTGTCAAAAGACCATCTTCAATTTTACCGTCAATCTCAAAAAGTTTTTTAGGAAGCTCAACAATAGCATCCTCGTTTACTTTACCATAACCCTCATCCTCTGATAGAGTGAACTCAAATGTATCACCAACTTTTTTGCCTGCAATATACTCCTCGAATTTTGGAAGAAGGTAGCCTGTACCAAAAATGAACATCATAGGCTTCTCAGCAGATACTGTCTCAATAATATCGCCATCAACTTCCAAAGTATATGATAACGAAACAACTTTGTTTAGATTTATTTCCATATCTATTTCTGTTTTAATTATTATTCTTTTTATAAAGCATGCAAATTTGCTTTATTTTTTCCATTATTTCAAATTTTTACTTCTTACCGGCTTGCCAAATCTGGTAATTTTATAGCCAATAGCGGCAATTGCCAATGAAACTACAGGTGACAGGATATTGAAGAAGCAATACGGCAGATATGTAAGGGTAGGGATTCCCAATACACTGCTCTGCATTGCAGCACATGAGTTCCATGGTATAAGCACCGAAGTTACTGTTGCTGAATCCTCTAATGAACGGCTTAACAACTGAGGTTCATATCCCTCTTTTTTGTAAATGTCTGCAAACATTTTACCAGGAAGGATTATTGACATATATTGGTCTGATAGTGTAAGATTGCTTATGATACATGTTCCAAGAGTGCTTCCTACCAATGATGTATGTCCTTTAATGATTTTTACCATCTTCTCAGTAATGGCATCAAGATATCCACCAGCCTCCATTACACCGCCAAATGCACATACGCACATGATTAGCCATACAGTATTCAACATTCCAGCCATTCCACTTGTAGAAGCAAGTTCAGTAAGCATTGCACTTTCAGTTGTTATTTCCAATGGCATTGACATTATCTTTAGCGGAGCATATATAAATGCCTGTATAGAATTTACTGCATAAGGTGTTATCTGTTCAATAATCTGCGGCTGCACAAATACAGCAATTATTGAGCTTACTATTGCAGAAATGAACAATGTTAGGAATGCAGGCATTTTCTTGTAGATCATAAAGATTGTTGCTGCAGGAATTAGCAACAGCCATAGAGAAACATTAAATGTGTTCTCTATCATGGCGCACTCTTTTGCTATATCAAGATTGGCTGTAGATGGAATCACAAATCCTGCAACAGCAAAAATTATAGCACATATGATTACTGTGGGGATATTTGTAATGAGCATATATTTAATGTGCTTGTACAAATCTACACCGGAAATACTTGCTGCAAGGTTTGTAGTATCTGAAAGTGGTGAAATTTTGTCTCCAAAATATGCTCCTGAGATAATGGCACCTGCCAACCAGCCGCTATTGAATCCCATAATCTCACCTGCACTTAGCATAGCAATTCCAATTGTACCAATTGTAGTCCAGGAGCTTCCTAAAATCAGTGAAATTACTGCTGTGAAAACAAAAATCACAAGTAGGAAAATAGCAGGATTTATAAGTTTCAGTCCATAATATATTAGAGTTGGTACTACTCCCGACAGCATCCATGCAGATGTAAGTGCTCCAATGGAAAGTAGTATGAAGAATACACCGGCAGATTTCTGGAAGTTGTCTGCAATGCCCTCTTCCAATTTCTCCCAACTCATTCCAAATTTTGCCATAGCTATAAGTGCACCTGTAAGTGCACCTCCCAATAGACCTATTTGAGAAGGTCCACTTGTAAGTTCATCTCCAAAAAGGATTGATCCAATTACAATGATAGCCACAAGGACAATCATAGGGACCAATGAAAGTAATAGTGAAGGTTTTTTCATATTATATTCCTGTAAAATCTACGTTTTCAAAAGCTAGGGAAGGTATAAGCCATCTTGAACAAGTTCTGGCATCATTTCCTACCATCGATAAATTTTGCCACAAAGATACTATATTGCCGCTTATGTTCATTTCTCTCACAGGAAATAAAATCTCTCCGTTCTCAAAGTAAAAACCCTCTATTCCGTATGAGAAATCTCCTGTTAGACCGTTGCAGTTTCCACCATTAAATCCTGTGACAAGAATACCTTTTCCCATTATTTTTACTATATCTGTATATGTGAGGTTTCTGTATTGCGGATCAAATTCTTCTAATGAAAAATAAGGTACTGATGCACTTTCAACTGTAGGTGCAACCCCCATTTTATTGGCTGAATATGTATTTATGTAATATGTTTCTACAACACCATTGCGGATAATATCCATAGGTCTTGTAGCAAGTCCGTCTCCATCAAAATACCTGCTTCCCGACATCCCTTTCCAATGTGGGTTGTCTAAGAGTGTCATTTTATCGGAGAATACTTTTACACCTTTTTTATCCAGGAGAAATGAGTTTCTTTGTTGAATATTGCTACCGTTAAGTGCTTGAAAGATTGGTGATACAAGTCTGCTTGCACAAGTGTTGTCAACGATCATATTCATTTTGCCACCCTCTTGCTCTCTGGGGTTCAATTTAGCAAGGGCCCTTTCAAGTGCTTTTTTACCACAGCCTTTGTATGAGAAATCTTTGTAGTATAATGATGATTCATACCACCATCCTTCACTTCTGGCTTTTCCCCTTCCCTTTACCGAACACTCTGCACTTACAGTAAAGTTACTTTGAAGTGTATCCCCTTCAAATCCTTGTGAATCTATCATATACTGGTATTCCAGCATATCTCCGTATTCAGTATTAACAGATACAATTTTTTTGTTTTTGCCATGTATCTCCTCCATTACTTCAAAAGCAATTTCTTTTTTCCTTGCAGGATCCATTTCAAGGATATATGGATCATATTGCTTCAAATCTTCTCCTTCTCCCCACCAGCACAGCTCTTTTGGTGGAAGAGTTCGATAACTGTCGGGAGTAAGGTATTTGTTGGTCTCCATTGCCTGATTGATGAACAGCTCCAATTCTTCCTTGTTTAGGCGGTTGGTGGAGTAAGCTCCATAACGGTCGTTGGAGATTATTTGAATGTAGAGATTTCTGTCATTGGCATTCTGGAGATTTTCAAGATTGCCGTCAAGGGCTGAGAATGAATTCTGTATTCCAAAATTCATTGTAATCCTACACGCTTGGGCTCCATATTTCATTACGGTATCAAGTGCTCTTTGAGCAGCTTCTACTTCAAATGAATTGTCTATTTTGTCTGTTCTCATGTTAGTTGCTTCCCCCTACAATCAGTTTTTTTACAAGAATACTCGGCATACCGCATGATACAGGAACATATTGTCCTTTTCCACATGTCCATGTTGCGTTTTCCATTCTTGAGTTGTTTGCTACGCCAATAATATCTTCAAGAGCTTTTGGACCGTTACCAATAATGTTCACATCTTTAATAGGCTGTGTAAGTTTTCCCTTTTCTATCAAATATCCGCTTTTTACGTAGAATGTAAAATCACCTGCTCCTATTTGTACCTGTCCATTGCTGAAATTATCTACATATATACCTTTTTTTACTGCAGCAATTAGTTCTTCTTCTGATTGATTGCCATTTTCCATGTAAGTTGCTCTCATTCTTGGTATTGGCATATATCTGAATGATTCTCTTCTGCCGTTTCCGGTAGGGGATACCCCATAGAATTTTGCACTTATTCTGTCGTGAAGATAAGAATTGAGTATTCCATCTTTTACAAGATATGTTTTCTGGCCAGGTATTCCTTCATCATCAAAATTACAGCTTCCTCTGTTTGCGCTTAGTGTTCCATCATCTACAATGTTTATATTACTGTCGCAGATTTTCTGCCCCATCATATCTGAGAAGATAGAAGTCCCTTTTCTGTTAAAGTCTGCTTCAAAGGCGTGTCCTACAGCTTCATGTAGAAGGATGCCGCTTCCGCCTGCTCCCATTACAACAGGCATTGCTCCACCTTTTGGTTGTGATGCTTCAAACAGGAACGATGTCTTGGCTGTAAGTTCAGTTGCAATCTCCTCCATTAGTTCTTCAGACAATAATTCAAAACCTATTCTGTAGCTTCTTGATACACCACCTGTCTCGCTTCTCCCTTTACCATCTTCCATAACACAGTTGGCAACTACATTTATCATAGGACGTTCATCTGTAAATGCTTCTCCAAATGAATTGTAGAATAGTACAAGTGTATTTGAATCTGCTATCTTTCCAATAACCTTAACAGTCTTGGAATCTTTTGCAAAGATTTTCTCATTAAGTAATTTCAGATATGGAATTTTGTATTCAATACCTGTTTCTTCCCAATTTTTTTCAATTGGGTAAAGATTTTCTTGTTTGAGAATTTTAGCATTTGCGTTTATGTTAATGGTTGCTGTAGTTTCATCAGCTATCTGGGCTGCAGTAAGTGCCGCTTTTTTCATTAAAGGCATAGTTGTAATCTCGGAATAGGCATATCCTGTTTTTTCTCCTTTTACAACTCTTATTCCTACACCGTAATCTATATGCGTACCAGCTGCATTTACCTCTCCATCTCTGAGTGTCAGTTCGTTTATTACCGAGTGTTCAAAGAATAGATCCGCATATTCTCCCCCTTTTGAGAGAGCAATAGAAATGAGCTCCTTCAGATTTTCTTCCGTTACTCCAAAGAAGCTCATATATTTATTAAAATCAGTCATTATTCAACCTTTTTAAGAAGAATATTATCAACAAGATCACCCTCTTTTGCTTTGTAGGTATATTTTATTTTGTTTCCACCCTTGTGGTTGATCTCTCCAATCTTAACCCACTCGTTTTCTCCGTCGTTGCTTTTCTTTAAATTATCACCTACAGACCATTTATAAACTTCATATTTACCAGAAGGGATATCTACCCCCTCATTTTTTCCATTGAAAATATATTTTACAGATGCTCCTTTAGTTGTGCATTTAAGATAGCTTTCTCCAAAATAGAATTTGCTGTTATCATTCATTGTCTGAAAACCGCTCTTTGCAGAAGGCTCTGCAATATTTATTCTATAAGGTGCACCTTCTCCAAGGTAATCTCCAAGTGCAAGTACGTTGTAGTCTGCAAATTTCTGTAGGTTCTCTACGGTTACCCATTCCCCTTCTTTATTCTGGCTATAGTAGGTATATGGAGTTTCAAATGTAACGGCAAGAGTTTTCTCGCCAGAGTTGTTCCAGAACCAGCCCTCGCAGTATCTGCTGCCCATCTTTGAAAAACATAGATCCTGTTTTGCAAAATATGGATTGTCGTTAATTGTAAGGTTGGCCAAAACCATAAGGTCTTTATAGAATTTGTCTGATGATGTTTCTGCTGTATGTACCCAGTATGTTGCCTGGTGCATACTCTGTGAGTGCATGTTTAGGAATACATCTACATTTCCTTTTTTAAGAAGTGACTGCAGGAATGCCCTCATATTCTTAACCTCTTTGGTTGTTACCTCCTCCGGATCATCCCAGTTTACTTCCATATTAACTCCGTTAGCGTTTGAACGGCTGTTGCCTTCAACTACTCCGTCGGGATTAGTAAATGGCAGGATGTAGTAAATTACATTTTCCCTTAGAGAATTGGCATATGGAGTATCTGATACAAGCACATCAATCATTCTCTCAAGATGCCATGTGCCTGGAGTTTCACTTGTGTGTACTCGGCCGTGGATATAAACAACTTTTTTGTCTGTTTTACCATTCTTGTTTGTAATTGTAAGTAGTGGCATATTTCGGTCATGCTCACTTGTTCCTACAGAACTAAGATCTACCCAATTATATTTAACCCAATCTTGTATTCTGTTTAATAGACGGGTATATGTGTAGGGAATATAATATGCAATATAAACTGTATCTTCCTCATACTTTTTGATTATAGTTTTCTCATCCGGTGATTCACTCTGAGAGAAACGGATCCAATTTTGGTTGTCGTAACTGTAGAACGGACGGCGGGCATCTGAGTTCTTTACATTTAGGATTACCTCTTTTCCTTTTACCCCCTCCATTTTAAAGTAGTACCATCTTGCACTTGGAGCAAGGTTAGGGCGTGCAGGATTTGCAGGATCGAATCTGCTGTAAAAATTGTAAATTATTGTTTCTGTCCCATTTTTCATCTCCTGTGAAACCAGTTCGGCTTTCTCCATTGAACCGCACTCAAAATCTGAAGAGAATTTAATCTGCGCTGTAGCAGTAGTTGCAACCATCAGCGCCAAAACAACTAACAGTTTTTTCATAATTAACCTAAAATAACGTCGTCTTTTTGTACAAAAGGCTGTGTCTTAATAATTTATATTTTTATAATTTTAACTTTCTTTTATTGTGGCTGCGTATGCGAAGAGGGCAAAATCACCTTTACAAGGATCTCCTGGAAATGCGATATTCAAAAAATCGGTAATCTCTTTTGCTGTTGTTATATCGGCACTCTGGCGTTTTGTAATTCCCATATTCAGTGCACTGCGATGTACATGAACATCAAGTGGAATGATTAGTGATGCGGGGGAGGTGTTTTTCCACAATCCAAGATCTACAATTCCGTCATTCCTAACCATCCATCTTCTTAACATATGTATTTTTTTGTTGGCTGCTTTTGGATCACTCTTTTGGCCATAGATTTTAACTCTGAATTCGTCGGGAGTAAGAATTTCCAATGAGTTATTGTGGGTATAAAAATCTTTCAGCCTGTTGCAGATTGCAGCAAAATCACTCCATTTGATTGTTCTGTGAAGGCTGGTATCTTCATCCCGATAGTTACCTGCCATTACATATTCATATGGTTTCCAAGACATTTCCTCAAAGGCCCTTTTGCAGTCCCTTACAATCATGTCTCTCCGTCCCCATGCCAAATGGGCGGCAATTACTGCAGCTATTTCTATATCTTGAAGTGTATATCCTTTTTCTTTAGCAAAATGCTTTGGAAAGATAATAGGATCACCTATAAAATACTCTTCACTATTGTATATCTGTGCAAGATTTCGTACCGTATTCAGTTTTTGTTCCATAGTTTGCAAAGATACTCAAATTAAGCTAAAGTTTAAATTACTGTTCTATTATAAGTTACAGTGCAATGTTGATAACTTTTTATTCTTTGTTAAATTTTTAACTTGCAGTTACCTTCTTATTTCTTAAATTTGTTAAAAATCACTTTAAAATAATATATTATGAAAAAGAGTATTAGAAATTCAGCTTTGTTGCTTGCAGCAACTTTTATGATGTCATCTTGTATTGGTTCTTTCCAATTGACTAACAAGGTTTTGGATTGGAATGAGAATATTGGTGACAAATTTGTCAATGAGGTTGTATTCGTTGCATTTCATCTTATTCCAGTATATGGTGTATGTCAGTTTGCAGATTTGTTAGTATTTAACTCAGTTGAGTTCTGGACTGGTGAAAGACTTGTTGCAAGTGCAGGTGAGAGACAAATGATTAAAAACAGTTTTGGTGATGATGTAGAGATTAAACGTTTGGCAGATGGTTATATGTTCTCAGACGGTAATTCTTCTATGAAGGTTCTTTATGATTCTGCAAATAAAACATGGAAAGTTGAGACTGACACTCATTCTAGCGATCTTATTAAATTTGTTGATGAGAACAATGCTCAGCTATTCTTGGCTAACGGTGAGGTAATGGATGTTACTTTGGATGAGACTGGTGTTGAGATGGCACGAGCACATTTGGCTAACACTCTTTCAATGAGCAAATAATTGTTTTGTGCGTTGATATATAGGGGCCAACATAGTTGGTCCCTTTTTTTTGCAATTTACTTTGCCAATTTTTTTCAAGTGCTCCAAGTCGTAAAAATAAAAAAGAGGAATCATTTCTGACTCCTCTTTTTATACCTTGTACTCCAAGATTATTTCTTTTTGTAACGGCTATAGAATTTGTCAACTCTACCTGCAGTGTCAACCAATTTCATCTTACCAGTGTAGAATGGATGTGAAGTGTTAGAAATCTCAACTTTCATTACTGGGTAAGTAACACCGTCAATCTCAATTGTCTCTTTAGTGTTTACACATGAACGTGTAATAAATACTTGCTCATTTGACATATCCTTGAAAGCTACAAGGCGGTAGCTCTCGGGATGAATACCTTGTTTCATTTCAGTAAAATTTTAATTATTAGTTTTTCAGGGCGCAAATGTAATAATTCAAATTGTTATATACAAAATTTATATCCCTAAAATTTCAAAAAAATCAATTATTCTCTGTTTGCAAATTTTGCAATGAGTTTAAGTATCTCCAAATACAACCAAACAAGGGTTACTGTAATTCCAAATGCACCATACCATTCCATATATTTTGGAGCTCCTGCAGCGCTTGCCTGAGCTATAAACTCATAGTCTACTAAAAGACTAAATGCCGCAACAGCAACTATTATAAGGCTGATACCAATACTTAATGGACTACTGTTATGCAACATTGCAAGATTTACCCCGAATAATGAAAGCAACCAGCTTCCAAGATAGAATACCATTATAGAAATCAGCGCTATGTGCAAAACTTTTGTAAATCTGCTTGTAACTTTAACAAGTCCACTACGGTAAACGGTAAACATTACAAGAGCTGTAATCATTGTAAGTGCCACTGCATTTACTACTATATTAGGTGCAGTAAGGGCGAACTGCTCATTAAATACTGCTGATATACCTCCTAAAGCAAGACCTTCGCCGGCAGCATAAATAGGAGCAAGGAACTGTGCAGTTTTAGGTTTTACAGAGATAATGATAGCCATAACAAAAGCGCTTATCAATCCTCCCCACATCCATGGAGTTATTGATTGCGGATTAACTGCGTTATAATAAAGTTTCCATGAATAAGCTGCTCCTGCAACAACCATAAGAAGCATAAGCAGTGTCTTGGTTGCAGTACCGCCTACTGTCATTACGCCAGTATTTCCATAAACTACATTCTCTTTTCTGAATACATTTTCATTCAGTACTGGATTTGCCATAATTCAAAAAGTTTTTCCGCGCAAGGCGGGTTAATAAATAGCTATCGGGAAGAAATTATTTGATTCTGTAAAGTTGTTCTTCCTCATATAGAAGGGCTTTTTTTGCTTTTCTGATCCATTTCTGCTCCTCTACTTTTATATGCTCTTTAATATCGTGCCAATCTCCGTTTCCTGCCACAAAGTCAACCAAAATTTTATCGCCAAGGAGAAGTTCTATGGCAGTTTTGTCATTTCCTGCCTCGTATTTTCCCGGACGGAACTCAAACTCTGCACAATTGTCATGCATAAACCTTATCACGCGCAAATTGTGTGCAAGTGCATGGTACTGCATATTTGGGTTAGGCAGGAACTGGAATCCAAAGCAGCACTCATCTTTCCATTTATGGAATGTAGGAATAAAGCGCAGCCATCTCACATATACACCCTCATCTGCAATAGGACACTTAGGGTCATTCCATCCCTGCAAGCCATTTTCTTTGCAGTATCCCGACAGATTTTCCATGTAAGGCGCTCCAAACATCTCAAATGGACGGGTAGTTCCTCTTCCTTCGCTTACATTTGTACCCTCCCATAAGCACTGTCCGCTATAGAAATGAGAAGTGAACAGACCAGGGAAATTTGGAGAAGGGGGGATGCTCCATGGCATAAGGTCTCTATTTACTGCAGATGCCTTGTATGAAATTATATGCAATGGGAATTTTGCATTTATCTCGTTGTAAAGCATATAAGCAATCTCACCAAAAGTAAGTCCGTGACGGTGTACAATACCCTCAATTCCTATAAATGAACTGTATCCTGGTTTCAGTGCAGTTCCCTCAACCTGTCTGCCGGCAGGATTGATTCTGTCTATAATGTAAACTGGAAGATCAATTTCATTTGCTTTAAGCACTTTGAAAAGATTGAAAACTGTGCTCAGATAAGTGTAGTATCTGCATCCCACATCCTGAAGCTCAACAATCAGTGCGTCAATCTCCTGCAAGTCTTTAAAACTCGCAGCCAAAGACTCCTCCTTGCTTCCGTACAATGATATAAATTCTACACCATCAAGTAGCTTGTTGTAACCGTCTCCGCTGTTCAGTTTTACTTGATCCTGAAGCTCCCCAAACAGGCCGTGCTCAGGCATAAATACCTTTGTTAGTTTGCCCATTTTGGCAACACTCTCAAATAAATACTCCCCACGCTCCGGATTCCAAGCTGTCTGATTGCACAATACTCCCAATTTGCCTCTCTTGAGTACAAGATCAGGCTGCTCGTAAAATGATGTTGTTCTAAATGAAAACATATTTAATATTGTCTATATACTTAATTTAAATCACTAATCATCATCAAGAAGATGATGTGCAATGATATGATTATTACCTAAATATCTTACAAGATAAATTGTTTTACCATCCTCTTTATGAACACTATAGAATACATACCAAGTAGTATTCTTGTTTTTGCTAAAAGAAGAGTAAAACAAATCATTACCATATCGTTTAAAAAAAGAAGGGGCATTCTTCTTTACTTTAATCGGCAAGTACTCTTGAATATCTTTGAATAATTGTTCTGAATAATTTATTGCTGCATCTTTAAATCCCAGATAACCTTTATCATATAGAATTTCAGCAAGTTCAAGAAATTGATTTACAACTTCTGGTAGAAATAAAACTATTGTCATGCTATATTTTGGCCCTCCTTTCGCTCAAACATCTCATTCAACCCTTCACGCACTCGAGCAAGGACCTCGTCAACTGTAATAGCACGACTTAAATCTTCATTTGAATTTACATTCTGCGCAACAAGAATAAACGTTTCATTCTTGCCTCTGTGGATTACAACTTTTTCATTTTTTGCTATATCCAGATACTTTTTCATATTATTTCGCAATTCAGCGGAACTGATAATAACCATAGCTTTAACCTATATGTACATTATAATGTACAAATTTAAGATTTGTAGTTTTTATTTACAAATCAATTGCTCCACATTCAACAAGTTTGTTGATCCATCCTTGTGAATCCTTACTTGCCAAATTTGTATCTATTCCATATCTGTTCTGCAAAAATTCTGCCGCATCCTCGGCTGTAAACTCTTTTTGGGAGAACTCCTCCCATAGAGCAGCTGCACTCTCATTGAATGAAATGATTTTTGTCATGTCAACGCCGTGAGTACCTTGTTTCACTACAACTTTCTCACCGGCTATCTCTCTCAAAATGTAACTGTTGTTTAATTTCATCATTTCTCTATTTTTTGCAAAGATAAGCAACATTTTGTTACGTCGTCTTTTTGTACAAATGTTTGAAAATAAGACCTTTAATTTTTATTTTTTTATTTTATTTTAATTTCAAATTTTGTAATTGCTTAATAATTAAATAAATATAAAAAAAGACAACGTTAATTAAAATTTATTTGTTGTATAATTTTTTATTTACGTATCTTTGTATTGCAAATGGTTCCCATAAGGCTTTTTACTGCCTCAAGGGAGAATAGGGAATCCGGTGTGAATCCGGGACAATACCTGTTGCTGTGAATTCCATTCCTTAAGGAATTTAGTTTATCGAACTCTTTGCCACTGGCGTATAAGACGCTGGGAAGGCTCGGTAAAAGGAATAAGTCAGAAGACCTGCCACTTTGCTTTTAACGATTTTGGCCTGCAGGTTACGGGTGAGAATCAAAACAGTTTTTTATCCGTATTATATAGCAAAGTATGGTAGAGCGGGCCGGCTTAATATTTATTTCTCTACCACAACTTTAATGAACATTGCATAGTTAGACCATTATTGGTTATTGCTGCAATTGTCATACATAATATTTTCAGATAAAGATGTTTTGAGTTTTCCTGTACCCATCAGACCATGGACAGAATAACTTAAAACATTTTTTATTTATGGAAAATCTAATTTATGAATCTCCTCAGGTAGAGATTTTGGAAATTGAAGTTGAACTGGGATTTGCAGCCAGCAATGGTGCCGGTGAATCTCCTTACCAATCATGGCCTACCGAATTTTAGTAACTACTCTTAATTTATATACACATGAAAAGGATATTATATATTTTAGTTTTTTCATCATTGGTACTCTCTTGTGCCAAAGATGAGACTATTCCTGAATATGGCAACTATACCCTAACAGGTTTTGCAAATACCAACAACAATACAAAAACATATTTTGGTACTCCCGATGAAGATTCACAGACTATCCCATTTTTATGGAGTGAGGGGGACAAGATTTGGTGTGGTAATTCTACAAGTACTGGCGTAACCATTTCACAGGACGGCAAATCAGCTGAATTCATGCTTGAATCAGAGCCACAAGATGGCAGTATAGTTTATTATAATATGAATGGCAGTTCATCTGTTTCATCATATATACCTGCATCCCAGTCAATTTCAAATTCTTTGGGATTAAATGGCGATTTCGGTTATGGAACTATATCAGACGGTTCTTTTACACTCACTCATGCCACATCTTATTTATGGTTCAAAGTTCAAGGATTGCCGGAAAGTTCTGTCCTAAAATCAATCACTTTATATGTGGCCGGCTCAAATATAGCTGGCAATGCTGTATGGTCTGGCTCAAGTTTTACAATGCCTCAATTGGTTACAGACAATATTGAGCTTAAAGTAAATGCATCTGATTTGAATGATAAAAATCTGGTGATGGTTGTATATCCAGTACGTATGGAAAACCCTGTGGTAAAATATGAAGTTGTTAAAGATGATATCATTACTGTATATGAGCATAATTTGACTACCAATAATATTGCTTCCGGCAATACTTACATTATCACTTCAGACTTGTCAGCATTGAGCAACTATAATCTTAGGGTACTGACATTTGAAGATAAGGATACTAAATTCAGTGAATATGCTCTTGATTATTGTAGCGTTACAATCTCTAAATGGAGCGATCTGATTGATGAAGAACAACATAATGGAGTAATGTTGTATAATAATGGTTCTGGTTCTGGTGCAGAATATTATTGGAATGATGATAAAAATACATTTTTGTCTCATATGTTCCCTGCCCCTGAAGCATATGGATATAATCAATGCTATTTTGGTGGCGGTCTTGCCATATCAAATTATGACGAAATTTCTACTGATATAATAGGAGATATAGTAGCTGAAAATCCATACAATACACTTGCTCCATATGTTCACCAACTGAGTATACCTCTTAATGGTGGTAAAAGTGGCTCTAATTTCTGTGTTGGATATTGTGCATCAGAAGTAAGTCATGAGGGAATGGACCACCCAACTCTAGAATTCAGTAATGGTGAATGTATGATAGTTGATCATTTATACGTTACCAATACATCTATTACACTATATGCAATTGAGAACGGTTATTTTACCAACACTGCGTACGGCCCTGAAGACTTCCTTAAAATAGTGGCTGCAGGTTATGATGTTAACGATGAGCTTACAGGAACATCCGAATTTTATTTGGCAAAAGGTGATGAATTCGTTACAGATTGGGTTAAATGGGATCTGCATTCATTGGGAGCAGTTTCAAGAATAAAGTTCTATTTGGTTGAAAATCAGATATCAGAGTATTACGGTATGCAATATTATAATTCACCGCTATATTTTGCATTGGATGATATTGCAGTAAGGTTTGATGAGTAGAATTTTATATGAAAAAGTTAGTTGAACTTTTATTTTTATATATGGTGGTAGTGATTGCATCGTCTTGTAATAAAGACGATGTAATCACTGAATCTTTACCTCCACAGATTGTGCTGGATAGTGAAACCGGCATATATACAGTAAAGCAAGGAAAAGAAATTGTTATAGCACCAAGTTATAAGGATTCTCAAGATGCTGAATATTTATGGACAATAAATGGAGAGGTACTGTCAACCTCCCCATCTTTGTGCTTTAGCAGTGAAACTATAGGGAAATATTTCATAACTCTTTCTGTTACAACCGATGCAGGTACAGATAAAGAAGAAATAAGGATAGATGTTATAGATCTTGAAATTCCTGTTGTTTCAATTGCTGGAAGTAAACATCAGACTGTTACAGTTGGTACCAGACTGATTTTAAATGCAGCGGTGAAGGAAACTTCACTTCAAACTCATTTGATCTGGAAAGTAAACGGGGTTGAAGTAGGCAATGAGAGTTCCTATACTTTTAATGCAGAGTTTAATGGTAAATTCAAGATTTGTGCTACTGCAACAAATGAAGATGGTAATCATTCCGATGAGATTGAGATAGAGGTTCTTAATCAAGAGGATATGCCATTCAAATGGGAGTTTGAGAAAAAAGATTTTCATACGGTAGTTGGTCGCAAACTTTTGATTTCTCCTTCTTCTGAAGTTGCAGACGATTCTGTTGAGTATTCCTGGATACTGTCGGGAAAAGAAGAGTCTATAGGAAATGGATATAAACTGGTTTTTAATGCAGAATCATTGGGAGAATATAAGATTACCGGTTCTGCCACTTGTTATAAAGGAGAAAGTAAAATTACTGTCAGTCATGATTTTACTGTTAAAGTTTATCAAGAGGGAGTTTATTATAGACAAAGAAATGCTTCTTCTAAGGCGGATTGGAATAAAGTTTTTGAATATACTCCTGCACCAGGTCAGTTCATCAATGAATTGAGGACTGGTGGATTTAATGGCACTCAGACAACACCCGAGGCTGCAGTTGCTTATGCCGAAAGCAGAATGTCTGCCAAAGATTCCAACGGAAATCCTAATCCTATATGGGTATCATTAGGTGGTTTTGGCGGTTATATAATAGTTGGTTTCGACCATAGTATTGACAATTCTGGAGATTACGATTTAGGTATTCTCGGCAATTCATTCAACGGTTCATCAGAGCCTGGAATTGTTTGGGTTATGCAGGATGAAAACGGTAATGGTCTTCCCGATGATACTTGGTATGAACTGGCAGGATCTGAAACAGGAAATGAAGAGACAATCCAGAATTATTCAGTAACATATTATCGTCCAAGTGGCCCTAGAATGCCAGTGCAATGGAAAGACAATATGGGGAATTCTGGAGAAATTGATTATCTAAAACAATTTCATACTCAAGAATACTATTATCCATTGTGGGTTAAAGAGGAGAGTTATACTCTAACAGGTACTTGTTTGAAAGCCCGAAATTATGATGAATCTGGAAAAGGCTCATATTGGATAAACCCTCATTATGAATGGGGATATGTTGATAACTTTAGTCCAATTGACAGACTTACAACAGATAATAATGCAGGAGCCGCAGCCAATGCCAACCACTTCAAAATTTCAAATGCAATTGATTTTGAGTGTAAACCAATTGATTTGAAATATATAGACTTTGTAAAAGTACAGGTGGGAGTGAATGCCAAAAGCGGATGGCTTGGTGAAGTTTCTACAGAGGTGTTCGGATTCTTTGATTATAATATGAAGAAATAAAATGTGTAATAGAATATTTAGGTTGGTCTTTTTATCTGTAATTCTGCTCTTTACTTCGTGTATGGAGTGGGATTATGGATTGGAGGAAAATTTTGATTTTTCTTCGTCGGGAGAAGGATTGTTCATTTGCAATGAAGGAAATTTTCAGTATGGGAATGCTACTCTCTCTTATTATAATACCTCCACTAAAACTGTCGAGAATGAGGTGTTCTATAGGGCTAATGCCATGAAATTGGGTGATGTTGCTCAGAGTATGGTAATTAGGGATGGTATTGGTTGGGTTGTGGTGAACAATTCTCATGTGATTTTTGCAATAGATATCAATACATTCAAGGAGGTAGGACGTATCACTAATTTAACATCTCCACGTTATATCCATTTTCTTTCAGATGAGAAGGCTTATGTTACTCAGATCTGGGACAACCGTATTTTTATTGTCAATCCAAAACGGTATGAGATAACTGGTTATATCAATATTCCAAATATGACCATGGAATGCGGTTCTACTGAGCAGATGGTGCAGTATGGCAAGTATGTTTATGTAAATTGCTGGTCATATCAGAACAGAATTATAAAGATTGATACTGAGACTGACAGTGTTGTTGATGAATTGACTGTAGGGATACAGCCAACTTCTTTGGTAATGGATTGCAACAATAAACTATGGACTGTTACGGATGGAGGGTATGAGGGTTCTCCGTATGGACACGAGGCACCATCTTTATATAGAATTGATGCAGAAACTTTTAAAATTGAGAAGCAATTCAAGTTTGATTTTGGAGACTGGCCCTCTGAGGTTCAGCTTAACGGTACTAAAGACAAGATTTATTGGTTGAATGATGATGTCTGGGAGATGGATGTTACTGCAGATAGAGCTCCATTGAGGCCTTTCTTGCCTTATAACGGAACACTCTATTATGGCCTTACTGTTTGTCCGCATACTGGTGATGTTTATGTTGCGGATGCTATAGATTATGTTCAGCAAGGGAAAGTTTACAGGTATTCTAAGGATAGGGTCCTTTTGGATGAATTTTATGTGGGAATTATCCCAGGTGCTTTTTGTTGGAAATAATGAGTTGGAATTATGAATAGATTTATATTTTTATTAACTTTTTCAATATTTATAAGTTATTGTGGATATGCTCAGAAAATATCTTCTAAGGAGTGGTCAACAAAAGGCTTCAGTCTTAAGGAGATTACTGTATATGGGCAGCGTCCTATGAAAGAGATAGGTGCTCAACTTACTAGATTTGATTCAGTTGTGCTAAAAGAGAATATTGCACTTTCAATGGCCGATGTTCTTACTTTCAACTCACCTATTTTTGTAAAGAGCTACGGTAGGGCAACACTTTCAACAGTTTCATTTCGTGGTACTTCACCATCACATACTCAAGTTACATGGAATGGTATGAAAATAAACAATCCAATGCTTGGTATGACCGATTTCTCGATGATCCCATCCTATTTTATAGACGATGCCTCCCTTATGCATGGAACCTCCTCTGTCAATGAAACAGGTGGAGGTTTGGGAGGCGCAGTCAAAATGTCAACTATTCCTGCTCAAAATGATGGTTTTGGTTTTCAATATGTTCAGGGTATTGGATCTTTTAAAACTTTTGATGAGTTCTTGCGCATAACTTACGGAAATGAAAGATGGCAAGTTTCAACACGTGCTGTGCTTTCATCATCACCAAATGAATACAAGTACAAAAATCATGATAAGAAAGAGAATGTATATGATGATAATATGACCATAGTAGGGCAATACTATCCTGTTGAAAAAAATAAAAGCGGCTCTTACAAAGATTTCCATTTTCTTCAGGAGGTATATTACAATACTGGAAAAGGAGACCGATTGGGATTCAATGCATGGTATATCAATTCAAATAGAGAATTACCTATGCTTACTACTGATTACGGAAATGAAATGGATTTTGATAACAGGCAAAGGGAACAAACTTTTAGAACTATTTTATCTTGGGATCATTTGCGCTCAAATTGGAAAATCTCTACTAAAACCGGATATATTTATACGTGGATGGCTTACGACTATAAGAGAGATGTAGGTAATGGAAGTATGGCTCATATGACCCGCTCCAGAAGTAAAATCAATACATTTTACGGTCAGGCTGAGGGTGAATATTATATTGGAAAGAAATGGCTTTTTACTGCAAATGTAGCAGCACACCAGCATTTTGTAGAAAGTAAAGATAAAAATATAATTCTTCAGGATGGAGGAAAAGGTGTTGTAGGTTATAATAAAGCAAGGATTGAACTTTCCGGTTCCGCTTCTGTAAAGTGGAGACCTAATGAAAGAATTGGTTTGTCTGCCGTTTTGAGGGAAGATATGTATGGAGAGGATTTTACCCCTTTAATTCCTGCATTCTTTATTGATGGAGTGATTTCTAAGAAAGGAAATATTACGGCAAAAGCTTCTGTTTCTAGAAATTTCAGATTCCCTACGCTTAACGATTTGTATTTTTTGCCTGGAGGTAATCCTAATCTTAAAAAGGAGAGTGGAATCACATATGATGTTGGAATATCTTATGCTATAGGCAAAGATGATAAATATAACTTGTCGGGATCAGTAAACTGGTTTGATTCATATATAAATGACTGGATTTTGTGGCTTCCTACAACTAAAGGTTTTTTTTCTCCCAAAAATATTAAGGATGTTCATGCTTATGGAATAGAGTTTCAGACAGATTATTCAGCCCTTATTTCTAAAAATTTAAAATTTGATCTGGATGCAACATATTCATGGACTCCATCAATCAATGAGGGTGAGCCTATATCATCTGCTGATCAGTCTGTCGGGAAGCAATTACCTTATGTTCCCAAACATTCTGCAACTATAACAGGACGCTTGTCATGGAGTACATGGTCATTTATGTATAAATGGTGTTTTTACAGTGAACGTTTTACTATGTCCAGCAATGACATTTCCCTTACAGGTAAGCTTCCAGAATATTATATGAATAATATTACCATTGAAAAGGGGGTATCTTTTAAATTTGCTGATATTTCAATAAAAGGTTCAGTCAATAACCTTTTTGACGAAGAGTATTTGTCTGTTTTATCACGCCCAATGCCAGGAATCAATTTTGAAATCTTTCTTGGTATCACCCCTAAATTTTAGCTATATTTGTCAGATGATATTGTCTAAGTCTGAACAAATGCTATTTGCCCTGCTTAAGGGATCACTGAATAATTCTAACGTTGAGCCAGAGTTGTTTGAGAGTGCAACTGTGCAGGAGTGGGATGAATGTTATTCAGGTGCAACCAAGCAGGGTGTCTTGGCTCTTGCTTGGGATGGTGTGCAAACTCTACATTCAGATATGCAACCACCCAAACAACTTAAATTCAAATGGGCGTTAAGTGTTGATAAATATGAGTCAAAGCATAGAAGATATTGTCAGAATGTTCATGAGCTTCAGAATTTATATAAAGAGCATGGAATAATTGCTGTTCAGCTTAAAGGAGTTGGATTTTCAGCAGGATATAACCAACCGCATCATAGGGAGGGGGGAGATATAGACATTTATACATTCTCTGCTGATGTTTCAAAAATGAGTCATCAAGAGGCAAATTCATTGGCAGATGAGCTCATGGAGAAGATGGGTTATCCAGTTGACCTCCATTCCTATAAACACAGTAATTTTTATTATAAAGGAATCCCTGTAGAGAACCACAAGTATTTTCTTAATGTACACATAAATAAGAAATTCCTTGGAGAGTTGAATAATTTGCTGCACAGAGATCTTAATCCACAAGAAGTAGATCTTTATAATGGCGAATTTAAGATACTTGTGCCATCACCAGCTTTTAATACCCTGTTCATAAGTTGTCATGCATTTCAGCACTATGGCAGCGGTATTGCTTTACATCATCTTTATGATTGGGCAACTATTCTCAAGAACCATGGATTGCATATTCCGCACGAAGTAAATAATGAGCATTTCCTTAGAGCAATAGCAGCATTTACACATCTAAGTAATATTTATTTGGGGACTGATATAACATTGGATTCTTATCCCGATGGTTATAAGGAACTTGCAAATGAAATGCTCAATGAGATGTTACATCCTGTATATTGCAAATATGTTCCATACTCCAACTATGCAATGATTTTCATTTATAAAACAAAGAAAGTCTTTAGGAGTGCAAAACTTGCAAGCAGTGTCTTTGGGGTATCAATAACAGGACGAATAATGGAATCAGTTGTGGCTCATATAAAGAAACCTTCAACAATTTTTTACAGAGGAGAAAAGTAATGATAAAAAGAATATTGCAATTACTTGAACCCAAAGAGAAAAAAGAGGGGTTGAAGGTTACTGGTTCTATTTTTATTGTGGCATTGCTTGATTTTGTAGGGCTGGCTTCTTTGTTGCCGGTACTGTATTATTTGCTCCAAGATGGACAAAACAAGAGGGCTGCACTCTATTTTTCTTTGTTGGCTGTTGCTATCATTTCATCTAAAAGTATAATCTCAACATTGTTGCACAGGTACCAGAGCAAATATTTGTTGGGACTTTACAAAAGGTTGAGTTTTAAATTATATTCTAACTTTTACAATAATGGTTTGCTCTTTATTAGAGAGAAAGGATATACTGCTTTGGGTCATTCTGTTAACTATATGTGTTATACTTTTAGTGAGAGAATTTTGGCTCCACTTATGAGAATGGCAGGAGAACTACTTTTAATTATTTTAGTTACTGTAGCTTTACTTATTTATGATTGGAGGACAATAACTGTATTATATTTATGTTTTATTCCGTTAATGCTTCTATACATTGTGTTTATAAGAAAAAAATTAAAGATTTACGGAGAGGAGGAATTTAATGCAAAAAGACAACAATCAAAGATTGTAACCGATACATTCAGAGGCTATACTGAGCTGGAGATAAACAATGCTTTCCCAACTCTCCAACAATCATTTCTCAAAGGTGTAGATGAAGTGAGTCATAACAGAATAAAAATGGAAACTATACAAATGTTTCCCAGATTTCTTTCAGAACTTGCAATTATTATAGGAATGGTAATTATGGTAATTCTTGGAGGAGATAATGCCAGGATGCTCGTAGGAATTTTTGCAGTATCAGCATTCAGGCTACTCCCTGCACTGAAAGGTTTGCTCTCAGGTTTTACTCAGGTTCATAATGCTTTGCCAGCCCTAGAAAATATAGAAGAAGGTGTAGAGGATACCACTATTTATCCCGACAGTTCTGTCATTTTTCCATTTAATAAGGAAATAAATATTTTAAATCTTACTTTTTCATATGGAGATAGAGAGCTTGATTTTGGATCTTATACCATATCAAAGGGTGAGTATGTAGGTTTCTGTGGATATAGTGGAGTTGGTAAAACAACACTTTTCAATATAATACTCGGATTCCTTAAACCACTTAATGGTGAAATTCTTATAGATGGTACTCCACTTGATGAGTCTAACCGCAGAGGTTGGCTGAAACATATTGGATATGTACCTCAAGATGTATTTATTTTCAATGGAACTTTGGCAGAAAATATTGCCTTGGGATATAAGGATATAGATGAAGATAAAGTTAATAAGGTACTCTCAATGGTCTCTTTGGGAGATTGGGCGGCTAATCTTCATCAGGGTTTACAAAGTTCTCTTGGTGAAGGTGGCGGTAAACTGTCGGGAGGACAAAAACAGAGAATTGGTATAGCTCGTGCATTGTACAAGGAGGCTAGTGTCCTTCTTTTGGATGAAGCTACATCAGCATTGGATAACAATACTGAAAATGAGATAAATTTGATGTTGCAGAGTCTTAAATCCAAGATTCCTGGATTGACAATACTCAGTATTGCTCATAGGGAGAGTACTTTGGCTTATTGCAATAGAGTAATAAATTTGGAAGTGAATGGAAATAAAAAGATATAAAGTTGCAGATCATATATTTGAAGTTTCTTCAGATGCTCTATGTTGTGTAATCTCTAAAATCAATGGCTTTAAACCTTTTGAATGTGGTGATGGTTCAGCTGAGTTTTCATTTACAATGGGAGAGGAGTTGCCAGAAGAATTTAATGTACAGTATTCTTTTACCTATGAGGATATTCTTGGAGAGTTTGGTTCAACAGAAAACGGTTTCTTCTTAAAACAGACTCCTGCCAATGAGGAACCGCTGTATTTATGGACAAATGCCCATAATGACGTTGTCTTAATGGCCGGAAATCTCTCTACTAGGCTATTCAGATTTGCATTGTGGATAGGCTATGGTCTTATGACTGCATCAAAATGTACAATAGCTATTCACAGCAGCTGTATTGTGGCAGATGGTAGTGCAGTTATTTTCCTTGGAGAGAGCGGTACAGGAAAAAGTACCCATACCCGTCTGTGGAGGGAAAACATTCCCGGTGCAGTTCTTCTCAACGATGACAGCCCAATAGTTAGAGTAATTGATGGTATTGCCTGGGTATACGGAAGTCCCTGGAGTGGCAAAACACCTTGCTACAAACAAGAACGTTATCCGTTGGCAGCCTGTGTAAGGCTTTCACAGGCACCATACAATAAGATTCACAAATTGCATATAATAAAAGGTTATGCAGCTCTTCACCCTTCTTGTCCACCGGAATTTGCTTACGATGAAAGACTTTATTCCCACATCAGCAATACTTTAGGCTCATTATTAAAGTCAGTGCCTGTATATCATTTAGAGTGCCTTCCAGATGCGGCAGCAGCACATATATCTTTTAATACTATTTATTCCCGATAGATTCACTTTCTCTATGAAAACATTTTCAAATGATATTTTCTTTACCCAAGTTGAATCTGAGATTGAAGCAGGCCGCAGTGTACGCTTAAAAGTTAAAGGCAATTCAATGTATCCTTTGCTCAGAAATGGTATTGATGAAGTTACATTGTCTCCATTATGTAAGGAGCCTGCTAAAATGGATATAATCCTCTTTAAATACAAGGGTAAGCATATCCTCCATAGGATCATCAACATAAAAGACGGCGTTTATACAATTCAGGGAGATGGAATTTATGCATCTTATGAAACTTGTGTTAAAGAAGATATTATTGGAGTGGTAACTGCAATCCACAAACACAGTTCCGCAATACTGGATCCCTATTCTAAATCAATTAAAATTTCTTGTCTATTGTGGTTTAAAATAAGATTCATAAGACGGTGGATTCTGGCTGTTCTAAGGAGAATAAGATAAATATCTAAATAGAAAAAGTAGCAGGGACCATTCCCTGCTACTTTTTTTTGTTAGTCGTGTGTCATTTCACCATCCTCTATGGTTACTCTGTCGCCGTCAGTCATTGGTTTCTCTTCAATATCAAGACCTATACCTGTGCCAACTTCGTCGCTGTTGATTCTTATAGTAATGATGGTGTTGGTATTTCTCTTGAAGGTAATGTCATGTGATCCAAGAGGAACAACTGTCCCATCTTCTCTGTACCAGTTTACTGTAGTAGTTACAATTTCTGAATAAATGTTCTCCTCAGTACTGTTCCATGCAGCATATACATTGCTGAATGTATAAATATCTGAATAAATATCATCTTCAGCGTTGTTGGTAAGTGCGAACTCAAAGCTTGGAGATCCTGTCATTAGCACTTCTATCTTTCCGCTTTTTGCCAAATTACCCTGAGCAATGAATTTTGCACCATAGCTGACGCGCTTCATTGTAATAACAGCATTCGTATTATTTCTTTCAGGAACAAATTCTTCCAACTCGCCATAAAAACGGTCTGTGTTAGGTCTGTCGTAATCTCTATTAATTTCGTATGTTGTATTTCCTTTGTCCAAACCACTCATTTTCTTTGTGGCATCATAAGAAAAGCTATTTGTAAGTTCACAATGTCCGTATTCAGTTCCATTAACAAAGAATGGTTGACTATATTCATTATCATAGCTTCGAATCTTATTCTTTCCATCTCTCACCAAAGTAGCAACAAATTTGTATCTGTAACCTTTAAGAAGTGTGATTTCTATACCTGCAGGATTATCAAACAAACCATAGGCATAAGGTGTAAGGTTACTCTCATCCTCAAGATCAGGGGTTGAATAAACCTGAATACCATAAAGGTCATCACTTGATGCCTTTGTCATCTCCTCATAATCTATATTAAACTCTCCCCCCAAACCAAGTTTTACTGTAAATGTGTCAAATTCATCTACAGGATTCTCAATAACATCTTTAACACATGATGTTATCAACAGTGCCACAAGGCCAATAACAGTTAGATTAATAAATAAGCGTTTCATTTGTGTATTTGTTTAGTTAGTGTTAATATGTATATGTTGTACCATCTATTATCACTTTAGCTCCTTTTATAAGTGAGTAACCAAGTCCGACAAAACCATTGTAATAAAATGTAGAGGCTATTTTATTGTCTGCCGTTTTTCCCGATAGTGTTCCAGTGTAAGAACACCCTTCAAGAACAAATTCATTATTCAGATTGTCTGCCCATCCTCCCGATATACCTCCGACTCTATACAAATCATTCTCTCCCGGACCTGCTGTAACACTTATATCAGCTGAAGTGCTGCAATTTGTAATAGTGCATTTTCCTGGTGCAAGACCAACAATTCCACCTGCAAAGAACTGATGGGCGGTCACTTCAATATTTGATGAGCAATCAACAAAATGTGCCTCACCTTGTAACTGTCCGGCAATACCTCCTACTGAGCTGTTACCTTTTACATAACTTCCAGCAGTGGCTTCAATATGTATATTTCTTAGATAGGCTTTTGCAGAATTTCCACCTATAACTCCACCAATTCTTCCTGCTCCGGTTTTTTCTATTTCCCCTTCAATCTTTACATCACCTGATACATATATATTCTCGACAATTGTTGTCCCTTCTATATTTCCAATTAAAGCACCCACATGGCCTCCTGCCCATGAAGCATTACCCTTAAGTTTTATATCAACATTCTTGATTTTAAGATTTTTTACTGTAGCATCCTCTGTATAACCAAATAAACCTACATAACAATCTTCTTCTGTACCATGATGTTTAATATTTGAAATTGTATGGTCACCTCCATCAAATGTACCGTTGAATGTTTGCCAGTATCCTATTGGGGTCCACTGCATATTATTCAAATCAATATCATTCATTAAAAAGACTGTCCACCCTTCCAAGGTATTGCCATTATTTACAAAATTGGCAATCCATTTGAGTTCTTTTGCAGTTTTTATGAAATAGATTTTCTGCCCATTATCTGACAATGGTTCTACATTTTCACTAATTATTTCAATCCCATTACCATCTACAGATGTAACAGAACCACCCTCACACACATATATTTTAATGTTGGAAGAACTTTTAATATTATCTACAGAACCATATACCCTTACATTGCCACCTGTAATATCAAGGCTCTTAACACTCGCATTTTTCTCAATTATAAGAGTATTATCAGCAGTTTTAGCTGTTACACCATTAAAATTACCTCTCCTTAAAGTTACTGTTGATTGCGGCAAGTCTATATTAAAATTATTTACAGAACCTGTTTCTGTTGAAGCAGATATATGAACTACTTCTGCTGCTCCTGAAGTTTGTGAAATTTTAACAATATTATCAGATGTTAATGCTGCAAAAGTTAGTGATGTTGGTCCATTTGATTGAGGAAGTACTATCTCCGGAGTGTTATCATTTGCCAATAACTCTATATTCAGAGTATTATTTCCATTTCTCAATGAATCATTAGCAATATCAATACCTGATACATCAATGGTAAAATTGCCTGTAAGTTCATCAAGTGTTGCTTCAGACCTGTATCGTGTTCCCCTTTCCACTTTAAGAGCCTTTGTCTTGATAGTCTTTATTTCAGTACCATTACTTAAACTGAAATTCAGACTATTATAATTTCCTATTGGCAATGGAAAATAGAATGTCTTGTTGGATATGCCAACAGATTCATTAAAACTTATTTCTATAGTTTTAACACTTGATTCATCAGCAGCTTTAATGAATGGTTCATTTTCAATGTTAAAAGTGATGTTGCATTTACCGGCTATAGGTTCTTCAAATGATGAAAGAATAGCTTTATTATATCCTGCAGGGATGTTATTTACAGTGATACCTAATAATCCACCTGCATTCTGGAATAATACAGATGAACTTCCTGGTGTGAATATTCCAGCCATAGGGGCACTACTAATTTTATTCTCGGTAAAAACGTATTTGTCAGGCATAACAACAGTTATCAATCCATTCTTAAGTTCTGCTTCATAGGAATAAGGATACATTGCAACTGTTTTGCTTCCTTTTGATGATACGCTAAAGTCAGCATTAGATGTTCTTGCTCCGTTTATAAGAGTTCCCTTATTATTAGTATATTCAGTGCCATTTTCTGTAAAAATTGATATTGCATCACCTGCTGTCCACAAAACACTCAAATTATCTAATAACGCACGTGTCCCGGAATTTGTACTAGGCAGTTTAGCAGAAATAATCTCTTCTTCATAAATGTCTGTATGTAGCTCTTCATTTGTGCAAGCTACTAATGAAATACCAATTATTGATATCAGATATAAATATATGTTTCTCATAACTAAATTATTTCACAATTTCATTTTTTACACATCTGACAGAACGTCCGCAGGCCTGGTTGTCATAAAAGGTGTCAATATATCCTTTACGGTTAAAATCCATGTACCTTGCTATCCCAGATCCGGTAGAGGTAGATGACCAGTAGCATCCACTTAATCCTCTTATCATATTTTCTTGCATGTCATTTTTGTAAAATCCTGCTGCAGGCAAGAACAATTTATCTTTGGTGTCTGTACTGTTACCATAAAATATAAATCCAGGTTGACCATAATGCCTGTTGTTGTTATCATTGAAAGTTGACGTCCACTGAGATCCTAAGCCAATTATGTAATCATTTATTCCCAAACCTTTAACCAATGAGATAAGTTCCTCAATTGTAGGAACTCTCCATCCTTCAGGACAAGGATTTGATTCTTCAGGCCATTCTGTGGCATCTACTTTCCAGTCCTGATAAAACTTGCCTTCTTGAGGATTGCCGTTTCCAAGAGTTGAAACTTCAGTAGGGTATGAAGCATCTTCGTATGCTACATCTGTATAACCATGTCCATCTTTCCTGCCCCATTGATAAAGCTTTCCAAATACATAACCTCTATCCATTATCTGTCCTCCAATTTTTTCAATATCACAATATCCACAATTGACAGGGGCCCATAACAGATATTCACTTTTGTCAGATGTTTGTGGAATCTTTATCCCATCACCAAAATATATTCCGTTATCTATGTAAGCGGGTAATTTTTCATAAGTCTTAATATCTGGAACAATATGTAATTGTCCTATTTGCAGAATATTTCCAGATCCCTCAGAAGCATGTGACGAATTTATGTCCTGATAATATGATGCAGTAGTGGTTTGAAGCTGAATACCTAAATTTTTTGCATTTCCAGGTAATGTTACAATAAATTCAGCTGGAGATGAAATTGGTATTCCGTCTTTGCCGCAATCTACCGATATTCTGGTATAATTTCTACCTTCTATTTTTTCTTCCTGATTTTTAAGAATATCCAACAAGAGCACCGGATCCTGCCCAATACCCTCTGATATGGTTACAGATGCTATTCCGTTAAGTTGATAATTTGAAACTATCTCTACGTTTTTTAGCATTTCGCCTTCAGTTCCCGAAATAACAAATTTAACCGATGCCAATAATTGTTTGAACACAAGATTTTTTTCGTAACTGATACTATATGCTGCCATTGGCATTATTCCATCATCAAAACTGACATTTCCATTCTCTTGGTCAGACGGTTTATATATTATACTTTTCTGTATATGGGGAACATGATATGACATTTTTCTAGATACTGTATCATATTCAAATCCTGTATATGGGTAAAATGCATGAATGGGCATATCAATTTTAAAATCACCATCCTTATAATTGGCAGGAAGTGAGGATAAATCCAAAATAAATTTTCCACACGAAGTGTTTGCTGTACTATCAGAAATGACAAATCTATATAGCTTGTTGTTATTCACAACAGCAATGGCATCATGTGAGTTCCATACAATATTGTATCCAGTTTCTGAAACAGCACCTGACAATGATGTCTTGGTACCATTGTCAATAATTGCTGTCAACTCTATTTCTGAACCTAATATTATCTCTTGCTCTGCTCCCTCTTTCTCACATGAAATAACCGCAATACTGAGAATTAGTGCTGATATTAACTTAATATATAGTTTCATTATTCAGTCAATCAATAATTTTAAACTTTAACAGGCTGTTTGTTCCAATTACCATTCAGCATCTATATAATCTTCTGTGTTTATATTATTTTTATCATCATCTGTTTCACCACCATAAGACTTTTCTCTTATACATCTAACAGTTACAGCTTTGGACTTACTGGAGCCCCATGACGGATTAACTGTTTTACTCTTCCTTACATAATAGAATGGATAGAAGTAATTACTTTTACCATCTCTAGTATCCAATGTGTGAAATGCTCCTGTAAGACCTACTTGACCCAAAACTCCATTTTGTGGATTTCTAACGCTTGTTGCGGGGAAATAAGCAGTGTTGTACTCTTTGGCCTCTGAAGGAACTTGGGTATCAATACTAAATACCAATCCTTCTTTGTCCTTCTCAATGATATCTGCGTATGCGTTGGCCTTCTCTGTTTCAGCTATGTAAAGGATGTCATATACACCATGCATTGGCAATCTCCACCCATCAGGACAAGGGTCAAATATACTTTTGTTAATTGCAGGTGCATTCCATAGATAATTGTCTTTTTTGTATGGATTATCAGCAACCCAATCACCAGAACTGACTGTCACGAATTTATTAGGTGCAACTACAGATTCATATATTTGGACTGGTCCTTGTAAAAGTGCAAAAGGACCGCCAATATAACCACTTGTATTTTCTATTACATTACCGTTAATATCATAATAATCTGTATCAGTTGCAGGGAATGGATCTTTTCTTCCGTACTGGTACATAAAACCGCTGGTCTTTGCAAGGCCATCATCTATGTTTGCACTCAAAGCACCAAGGTTTCTGTCCATTATATATTTGTTCATATAGTTCTTTGTCCAGAATTCTCCTGCATATCTGTGAATCTCTCCTCCATTAACTTTATAGGTATATTTGTTCTCAGTCCATGGGCGTGTATACTCATTTGGATTATAATCTGTAATCCATAAATGCCAACTCCACAAATAATCATTTGACCCTTTCTCTCTTACACCAATAAGTACGTTTCCTACAGCTCCAGGCTTAACTTTAAATTTTAATACACTTTCTATGTTTAGTATATCGCTTTCTGCATTTACAAACTCTACAATAGGACGGTTCTGGTCTTGCCAGATAACCTCTGCAATCCAAGCAGTATTCTGGGAAATATCTTTTGGCATATTGTTATTGTTCCAGAATTCCATTATTCTTGTTAATGGCAAATGGTATATAGTCTGATACTCAACAGGCAATGGATTAATAATAAAGCAGTTTGATTTTCCGCTCAATTTTATATTAGTAAGATCAGCAATACGTGAATCCCTCACATCACCTTTATCTATAAATGTGATAGGAATATTATAGTGTTTATTTGGCTCTACATTAAAATCACCTGTTGGATTGTCACCTACATAAAATCTGTATCGGTATAATTCATTATCATTTTTTGCAGTAGCAAAAATCTCTATATAGGTTGCCAATTCAGGTGCATGTTCGTTTTTTTGGTAAGCATTCTCTACATTATCCTCTATACCTCTAATGTTTCTTGGCAAATACCAGACAAAACTGTCTGAATTTCCTGATGTAATATTTAGATTATCCATTTGATAATCTATAAATTCTACCGTATGGCTATTTGGATATGGTGCAGTTAAGACATTAATACCAGGAAGGGGAGCCTTCTTAAGCAAGACATCTGCATATAAAGTACCACCCGGAATATTCTTGATATTAATAGATTTTATTGTAAGACCTGATTCTTCTGCATTTTTAATTGTAACAGTAAGTTTGGCAATATTCCTGTACAATTTGCAAATTAGTTCACTTGCTCCCGATTTCAGTTCTGCAATACCGCTCATTATAAGATCTCCTTCAGTTTTATTGTATGTATCATCTAATGATGCGATATTTTTATAAAACTGGGTCATAGAATTTAGAGTGCCTATATATTCTGCCATCTGTGTGAAGAAATTAGGGTTATGGGTATTGGCAATGAACAGGCAATAATATATTTCGCCTTCTTTTGGAAGCAATGCTCCTGTCCTGTTTTGAGTATTGTCACTAGCTTCTACATATTTGGCAGAATTTTCTATATATTCCCCATTTGCATTATATTGGATCAGCCAGTAATCTTTAACATGATAATCTTGTGCAGTTCCTTCATCAGGAATGTTCTGAATGGATTTTGTATTTCCACTCCTTTCCATATTTGCACATGAAAGTACTATGTTCAACTCACCGTCTTTTCCATAATTTACAATGTGCTCATGTTTTTCGCAAGAAGTCACTGAAAGCAATAGGAAAATAGCCAATATGTTTAATAAAGATTTCATAATCTATATAGTATTTCTTACACTTATAATTATTTCAATTTATATTATTTAATTTCTGCATTATCATCCCAATTATCATTCTCATCCCATCCGTCAGAAGTTATTTTAAATTTACCCAAATCTATTCTTGTGGTATTGTCTTTTATCGATGTGTCATATCCACCTTCTTCCCATGAGTTTTGAGGTGTAACATATAACGTTACATAAATAAACGTTTCAGATATTGTTATATTGTAAATATGTGTAGTTAATGGAAATACTTCAAATGCACTACGCGTTAGAGGAATACAAATTTTTTGCATTCCACCTCCATTTACAGAAAATCTGAATATTGCACTCAAATAATTTCCATCTGACAAATTTGTTGGAGTATACTCCAATAAGTAATTTTCCTTTAAATATGATGCAACAGAATCTTTAGGAGCATATATTCCCGACAGTACAAATGGCATCTTCTCAAAATCAGTACAATCATACAATAATTTACCTGTTTCATCCTGTGCCGTGGTAATTTCAATATCTAGTGTATCCTTGTGATTATTGTTTGTAACCTGTTTAGTCGCAGGCCAATACATATTTCCAGCTCCAGAAATTTGTACATCTTCAACTATAATTTCTTTAGCAGGATCATCCTTATAAAATCTGAATCCAATTTTTGAGCGTCTGTCAACAAGCTCGTTCTTTATCTCAACTAGGCCATAGTTGAATAGCTGTATTCTCTGAATATCAGAGCAATATAATGGTGTATCAAAATCATCGGCCATAAAACTTCCATCTGAATGATCCTTTGCCGGACTAACATATGATACATAAAACTCGTTGCCTATTTCATCTATCGGGATGACCAATGGTTTAGTTGATGTTAAATATGCAAACCCGTTGAAATCTACATTCTCTATTGTGTATGCGCCGGAAGATATACATTTGAAATGATTATCCCGCTGTGCTCCATATGCCATAATATGGAATGTAGTAGGGGATTCTATACCAGAGGATGCCTTAGTTCCAATCACGAAATCAGGACCTTTTGTCTGCTGCATAACATTCTCATGTTCCTTTGTACATGCACAAAGAAACATTATAATTGCAGCAAATAGTGGATATGTATATTTAAATTTCATCATTACAATTCAATATCTGTATCTACAGGTGTTTTGTTCCAATCATCTGTTGTCCTGAATTTTACTACTGAGAATTTCATCTCCTCATTCAGTTGCAATGTAATTGAATATTTATATCCCTCTTTAAAATATCCTCCTGTTGATGTAACCAAATTATTTGGTATTGTATATGTTGTAAGCCCTTCAACTCCATTGAATTTGAATGAAAGTGAAAAGTCCTCATCGTAATTCAAATATTTGGGAAAAATGAAGTGTACAACAGGTGTAGTAGTTGCATCTGTTGTAAGCAATAATCCTTCAGAAGTAATGTATTCCAACTTGTTGGCTGTATCCTCATCAACAGTCTCAATATCACCTGTAATTGCATTATAAGTACCCTTTGTAGGAATACCTTTGCTGTTTTCCAAAACATTAAGTGTTATTCCATTCAACTTTACAGCATCTGCTGAATTTGCAATTACTGCAATCTCCATGCAGGTCATTATTGGTTTGTACTCCAAGTTTACATTTATCTTATTTGATGAGATCATATCTTCAGTCAACTGTACAGGAGCAGTGTAAAAATAATTGCTGTGTTCAGATACAAATGGTATTTTGGTTATATCTGATACATTTTCATTGTATGGATAATATGAGTAAATCACCATAGCTCTGGCATCATCTACAGGAATTGCATCTTCCCACACTTGCTCTTTGCTATAGAATTTCCATTTTTCAGTCTTATCCTCATTTCGCGTATATTCAATTTTACAGTTCCCAAATTCAGGTATGATAGGGGAGTTGTTTGAATCGCATATCCACAATCCCATATTATGAGTTCCAAAATCAAATTGTTCATTCTCTGACTCTTCTGATTTTACATAATACTCCAATGCAGCATTAATGTGGGCATCAAAATACAGATATTTGGACATACTACTTATTTTGCTCTCCTTTTCGCAAGAAAAGCAAGTAAAAGCAACGAGAAATAAATATATGATTGATCTTAGTTTCATATTATCCGTTAGTCTATTGTATCATTAACCGATCCACCATCCTTCCATGGTCCTATTGAAGCATGGAACTTAACCTCTTTCTGGTTGATAACAATGTTTATCATTGTATTTTTACCGGCTCTTAATGGTACAGATTTAAGATTTATAGTTTTGTGAACGCCATTTATTACAACCTCAATTTCAGATATTCCCCCTTTCCCATCAGTTGTTTCTGGTGGTAAAAGATATAATTCATAATCTTCTATGTATAGTGGATCATTGGATTCTATACATATATCTCCCGATGATATTTGTGGAAGAACACACTCTCCAGTTGTTTCATTCCCATTATATACAAAACCGTCTCCATTAGTTTTATCAAATTTAAAGGTACCCTGCATTAAGATGCCACTTACTTTTAAAGCTCTTACGTAAGCAAAACCTACACTAATGTCTGTAGCAAAACCAATTGACAATTTTGCTAATGCATGTTTTGCTGTAAACCTGATGATAGGATCTTCAATATTCCCCTCTTTGGCACTGCAGGTGATGAAATCAGTTTTACCGTCGGTGAGTTTGAAATCCAAATAAGGAGCACCTTTAATATCTGATGACACTGATATATTTTCATTCTCACCATTATCAGCATATGGGTAATAAGCATAAAATCTTTTCCTGTTAAGTGGGTTGGGTGACCAGAAATAAAATTCGTCTGTTATCCAATCGTTACCTGTATATTCCAACGGCACGTTATACATATAATCAGGACTCAATGATAAACCGGACTCTTCCCAAGTGGTTCCATCATTAAGATTGTATCCAAAAAGGCCCATTTTTTCACCAGGCAAAAAATAACTCTCTACCTTGGTGCCTTCATCAATCCAGGTATTGAAGGAAACAGGTACATCATTATCCGGCCCAACTATTTCCTTTGAACAGGAAATGACCATTAGTGCCAAAATTGTATATATGTATAACTTACAGTTCATATTTAATAACTAATATTCAAGTTCAGGTGGATCTATACCTAAGAAAATAATCTTATCTACTATATCTTCACTGTAGCCCATAGATGACCATGCATCTCTTTCACTAAGATATGCTTCCATCTTTTCAGCATTATAATAAGTTACCTCTTCTTTCTTTATCTGTAGTGTAATAACTTCTATATATTTGTCAATGATCTCTTTAAAGTTTCCTCTACTGGTAGATACACTAGGCAGATATTGTAAATATTCATCAGTTTGAGCTGTATACTCAAAATATTGGCTTGATCCAAATACTGCACCTCTGATATCCTCTTCTCCTGTTAATGCCACATTATACATTCCATTGATTTTATCTGCTCTACGTAAGAAAAGATATGAATCCAATGCTTTGCTCCAGTCATCCTCTCCACTTCTTCGCATTACATACGCTTTAGCTTTCAAAAATTCTATTTTAGCAGCCCTGTCCATTCGCTCTTTTGCAGCATTGATCTGTTGCATTATAGTATCTTTTAAAGGGAGCAATGTTGAATCTTGTGAAACATATAGTTTTGTCAATGAATCCCTCTTTGCTTTATAATATTCATAGTCAATTTGCATTGATGGTGCTTCAAGCAAGTTAATGGCTTGTATAGGCTTTTTCCTTACAATAAAACAGATTGCTGCATTATATGAAGGATAGTGTTTAAGAATATTTTCTGCCTTAACAAAATCAAATCCTCTCAAAGCTCTTACTCCTTCAAGATATTTTTCACTAGGTACAGGTATCCATGTTGTATCATGCTCCATACCTTTTCTGTGCATATGGAAATCAAATTTAACAACCCTAATTTGAGGATAAAGATTCTTGCTCATATAGTTGTAATATGAGTGCTTTTTCATTGCATTTTCCCTTGCATCAACATTTTTAGTGTTTTCGTAAGTATCATAGAACTGATTCTTTTCTTTTACTGACATTACTGAATCCATTGACACTAATGTGTACAAATCATCCCAGTTCTCAGCAATTGGACGGGTTATAAGTTCTATATTAGGTATTTTTATCTCTGTAAGTTTAGAGTTTTCCTCAGCTATCAGTTCATCTTTTAATTTCTCATCAATTAGTCCTGCAATGAATGAATTTTCGTGACCCTGAATATTTAATGCAATTTCTTTCTTTAAACTATCTATTCTTGATTTATATTTCCACTTATGAGAATCTATATAATTTTTAAAATAATTTGAGACTGCATCAGATCTTTGTCCTGAGTATCTTTGGTTAACGTTAATTGCACCCTCAGGTGATGCTGTAGCACTTACAATAATTGAGTCCAAATCAAATTCAGCATTTTTCAGTAAAGCTTCGAGGTTAGTCTTAATATCAGAAATGACTTTAGCGTTGTTCCTGAAATTCTCCTTTAGTGCAGCACTATTTTTATCAAATTCAATACTGTAACTTGCACCATGATTGGCTTTTCTCAATACCATTTTGTAATCATACACTATCTCGGTGGTATCGGCCAAGTTAGCAGTAGAGGTTACAGGGTATTCAAGCCTGTCTCTCATTTTAAAATTATATATATGTGTAGTATCATCATACACATCACCAGTAATCCCAATATACACCCTGTCGATATTAGGGTATTGGAATGCGTTAAGGATTGTGCTATAATCATACTTCATATATATTTTTGAAGTATCGCTACCAGAAATTACCTCAAATTTGTCCAATTTAAACTTATCAGTCCTAAGATTATTCAGTCTAGACCCTGGGAATTTCAGATTGTTTGATTTTAATTCCTTTTCATTTTTTGAATCATTCTTTCTTTCTCTCTCTTTTACTTCCTGAGCCAGATTTATACTGTCAATATAAATGAAGTACTCACTCTTCAAATGTGGGAAATCCGCTTTAGGATTCTCTTTAATTTCTTCCAGATAGTTATAATATCTCTTCTTGAGAGTGTCGTCCTCCTTAATCTTTTCAAGCACTTCAGAGTACATCTCATCAAAAGAATCTAATATTTCTCTGTGTACTACATTATCAGTTTGTACATTTTCTGTTTTAAGCGGATTGTATACCCATTCAATGAAATTAGTGTTCTTTTGAGCAAGCAATTTGTTCCTTCTATCTTCATCACTTTTATTGTAATAATGTGAGATGAGTTTTTCCTTATCTATACCAAGTACAGATGCAAATTCTTCATCAGAGATGTAGGTAGAATCATTTTTAAGCTTGAATACTTCAGGAAAATATCTCATAATCAGATATTCAATCTGATATTTATTTACATGATCTGAAATATTTTTATTCAGGACATTATTTAAATTGATGGTATTATTATATTCCCCACCATTTATAATTTTACTCAAAAAGTGAGAATATCTTTCATATCCAGCTATCTGTCTGTCTCTGTAATTGCTGCCGGTAATATATAAATCTTCTATAGCAAAATTTATTGCCTCAATTTTATTTTGTCTGATAAATATTCTTGGGTGTAACCTCATTTGCCAATCTGAAGAAAGAATATCTTTCGGCACTTCAACAGTCAATGACATAATAAGTCTACCGCTTGTATCTACAGGTGTAATTACACTTTTGGTCTCCCTCACAAATACCGCATCCAGCTTAATACCATCTTTATGAGCTCCAATCAGTTCACCTTCTGCATTTACCTCCCATCTTTCATTTAAATTATCAGCTTTATATGTAGTATCATCAAGGAATTCTTCCTCTTCAGTTTTAACTTCATCTGATATATTAATATTACCTTCACTTTCTGTTTTGGCATTGCCTGCAAATGCATCTATACTCCTTGGTTCAGGTGTATTCAGATATGCCAATTTCCAGTTGGATGAACATGAAGACCCCAGCAATATCAGAATAACCAACATTGCATTTACCAAGCAAGAGATATTACTGTCAAAATATTTCTTCATATCCAATTAAAAAATATATATTATTGATACAGCTATATTGTCAATCTTAAAAAACGTATCTTGTTGTTTTGCATCTTTCTCGTAATCTGTGTATTTGAGATATGAACCTCCCCATACTCCAACTCCAAGATCCAAGTTGAAGTGCCTACCCAACATAAATGAATATCCTCCCGACAATCCTACTCCAACAGCAACTCCTTCTCTCATAGAAGATGTAATTACTCCCGATGTTGAAAAATCACTGTATTGTCCTTTTAATCCTGCCCACCAGCCTGTATTCACAAACCATGGCCACCACTTTATGCCTGCATAAGCAGTTTTGTGATTATTGAATACGTCAACTTTACCTTTTGTATGAAATTTTAAAAAATTATATTTGGCACCTGCAAAAACTGAATATCTGTTATTTAAACTTGCATTCAATTCAAGATTTGATGTGCCGAAATAAACCCAGTTCAGTAAATTTGTTCCAACTGAATATTGGGTATTATGGTTTCTCTCCTTAAATATTTTTCCCACCCATTCCATACTGAACCACTTCCTTATATCTTTGTTCTCATTATCTTGAGCCAAAGCGCAATAAGGCATAATGCAAATAAGCAGAATAACGAAAGTAAATTTATATTTACGGGAAAAACTCATTATCAAATGTTTAATATTTATAACCGGGTGGCAGTGTTACCACCCGGTATAATTTATAGTATGTTATTCAACTGTAATAACAGTAGATTTACCGTTAACAGTAATTTTCCACTCACCAGGAACTATTTCAGTGCCCAACTCATCTTTATTAAAAGTAACAAGACTGTACTCTGTTCCAGCAGCATTTGTATGGTTGAATTCCTGTCTGTAGTTATTAGGTCCCTCAACTATAATATTAATATCAGTATTTGTAGGAGTAAACTCTACTACCAACCAAGGTAATGTAGCAGCTGTAGCTCCATCATAAGGTTTGCTTCTCTTATATGACAAAGGAAGTTTTGCATTAAAATCAGCTTCGTTTGCAACAAGGTAGCTGTCTCTGATGTAATCATATACTACATCATATTTGCCACCATCCTGCCACTCTTCAACTTCAACATCAAAGTCAATAGCAGTAAGTTTAATATTCAAGCGGAATACATATGATTTACCCTCCTCAAGATCAATATTCACAGTCTCCTCAAAATCAATAACATCAGTATCAGCAGGGCCAGTCATTACATTACCCTGGTCATCCAATGTAACTATTCTGTATGAACCTGAAATAGATATGATTTTAGCTGCTTCAGTCTCAGTTACATAAGGTATAACCATAAGATCATTCTCTGGTTTTGTCAGGTGATACCAACCTGTATTTACACCATTAACAAAAACTTCTGTTCCATTTTTGTTAATCAACTCATCAGCAAGAACTGTAAAAGGATCAGTAGCATCATTTACATCAGGATCATTAACATAGCTATAGATGTTATGATTGTCATTAGCATCAATTATCCATTTTTCAGTAAACAGATTGTATACACCTTTATTTGTAAAGTTACCATTAACGTTTAGTTTGTCGATAATGACTACAGCATTTTCATATTTATCATATTGATCACCGGCTTTAGCGATAAATGAAATTTTTGACAAAGCATGTTTCATTACAAATTTTACTTTATCACCATTTTCAGCATATTCCTTGTTAAGATTCTGATTAAAACCATACTCAACACTGTTTCCTTTTCTGGATACCATAAAGTCGGTATGATTAGCATACTCTGCACCAGTATTATTTGCCTCTTTAGGAACAGTAAGAGTCAACATATGCTGTCCACCCGCATCTGTATTGGAGTCATTCAGTTTATCACCATTAGTAATTGTGATATTTTCCGGATGATATTCATTTGTTGTATTACCGATCAAATCAACATATGGAGCATAAGCATAAAAACTTACATTCATACCGGTAGATGGCCAATATCTTTTTGGAGAATATGTCCATGCATTGGCTGTTGCATCATAAGTTAGTTTGAAGTTCGGCATAAATGTAGGCTCCTCATTCAACAAATGATTAGTCTCATCAACCTGTAAGTTACCTGTTCTCCAAGCTAGTATACCAATTCCAGCATTTGAAATGTTCTCAGATGTAATTGATGTAGTTTTGGTCTCCACAGATTTTCCTACATAAGCAGAAAATGAGATACCTTTCTCTTCAAGAGTTTCTTGTGTAAGAACCTCACTCTTTGTACAGCTTACAAGAGCTGCCAAAGCCATAATGCCTAAAATAAAATGTTTTTTCATTGCATTAATGTTTTAGTGTTAGTAAAAATGTTTATATTAAGTTGTTTAATTATTTCTAGTGGTCAAGGATATCAATCTCTTCCCGTTCCCAATCTTCAATATCAACTCCAAATCCACCTTCATCTCCATCCGCTGGGTCAACATAAGGCAAAACCTTTGGAAACTGTATAGGGATTATCATAAAAAGATTCTCAGACCCTTCTCTTTTCTTTACCAGATCTCCAATCTCAAGGGGTACATCCAATGTAACTTTTGTTTTCAAGTCAACGAGCATAATTTCAAGTGTGAGTGTAATATCCTCTTTATTACCTCTAAAATCTGATGGCAATCCAAAACAGGTTAATGTGCCTACTATTTCACCAGTAGTACCACTTTCATCGAAGGATTCCGGGTCTATTTTCCATGAATTCATTCCTATATAGTGGGAAACTGTTTCATTTAGCGTTACATTCTTGTTTATATGTTTGCCTAGAGCCAAACCTGAAACAATACCACGCGCCTGATAATAATTGTCAATACCTTGTAGTTTTACTCTAATCTCCATATTGCATATTATGGAATCAGGTGCTATTTCATCAATAAGAGTAACAGTACGTGCAGCTTCTCTAAATCCTCCATCGATATATTCTTTTTCTGCAGTCTCAACCATCTCGGGAGTTATTATAAAATTTTCCGAAAGACCTCTTGCAATCCATTCAGGCTGGTAGGCTACATATAAATCTTTCGATTTTACATTGTATCTGTTGTACCATTCTGCTGTTGTTTCAGTTACCTGTACAGATGCCTCATCGTAATTGGAGAGATCTTTAAATTTAAGAGAAGCATACTCGTCGGGAGTATTATTGAATATTGCAGCAGTATATGTTCCTTCAAGTACATCAAATGCTATTTCATTTACTTGGTGGGTAGTAAAGGTTGTTTGTATAGTCTGATTTATATCCTCTTTGCAGAAAAGATAAGCCGTCATTCCGTCTACTTTGTATCCGTTCCAGTCAACTTTAATTTTTACTGGTGCCCTATGTGGATGATAGTAACATAAATCTTTGTGAGTGCATGATACTGCAAACACAAATAGGACAATAAATGCCAGAGAAGTCAATATTATATATCTACTTCTATTCTTCATATAATATTGATTTCTGTTTTAATGGAAGTACCCAAATTAAAGATGCTCCAAATTTGGTTGGGAGGAATGTTTGTCTTTTAACCGAAACTTGCCACACATAATGGTCATCCAAGTTGTAATAATCTTTATAGTTGCCTGTTATCAGTCCAATGCCGGCATAAATATCAATGTTGAAATTTTTTGATATGATAAAAGAATGGCCGTACTCTACTCCAATAGCCTTATTCCAACCATCTGACATTTGAGCCTGTCCTCCAAGATCAAAGTCATAAGTAAGAGCCTGTGCATATATTCCCAAATGGTGTCCGGTGAGTCTTCTGATATTTGATTTTTTTCCAAACCAGTATTTTAAGGCAATATCACCTCCATACACTCTCCAGTATATATCTGACGTTTTAAGACTCCACCATGAATGCATCCAGCCTGCTGACAGACTTATTTTGGGAGTTAATGAGAATTCTGCACTTACATTGGGGATTAACACAATGTCGTACAGCATGTTTGTAGAAAAAGAGACGTAATTTCTGGTATTTGTAATACCTCTTATTACTTTCTGGTGAAATTTTTGTCTGGCATAATAAGCCTCTACTTCCTGATGATAGTTTTTTGGAAATTCAACAGGGAGTTGTTTCTTTTTAAGTGTATCTTTATGTGATTTATTTTCTTTTTTAGAAAATAGAGATGTTAATCTCCCCCCCCCGTTGTGCTTCTAACGCCTTGATTATCAGCGTTTTGGAAGAATTTATTTTGTGCACAACAAACATTATCTGTCATACAAATAAAACAGATAATGAATATATAACTAAATAAAACTACAATATGTAGCTTCTTAAACATCAATATTTATTTAATAAATGTTTCCCAGTAGGGAATTCTGCCTGTATTTATAGAATTGCAAATTTATGTTTTTTTATTGTTTATAACAAAAAAAGGTGTACCCACTGGATACACCTTAAAAATAGAATATTATCTAATTTCTTAATTATGCTGGCAAAGCCAAGAATGCTGCTGCAAATGCCAAGATAGCGTAAAGCTCTGGGAATACACCAAGAATAAGTGTTTTACCAAAAACATCATTACCGTTAGCCATCTCGTTTACACCGTTAGCGACCAATGAAGCCTGTTTAACAGCTGAGAAGAAACCTACAATACCAAGAGCTGTTCCAGCTGCAAGGATTGCAAGAGCAGCATTGATAGAAAGTGTCTCCATAACTTTAAGTTTGTTAAGCATTAGGAAGAATGCTGCAAAACCATAAAGACCCTGAGTTGCAGGAAGAGCACAAAGAATCATTGCAGAACCGAACATGTCAGGGTTCTTTTTAAGTGCTCCAATTGTTGCGTTACCACCAATTGTTACTCCAAATGTTGAACCGATACAAGACACAGCCAACATAATGCCCATACCAACATAGGCCAAGAAGAAAGGTAATTGTTCCATAATATTAAAATTTTTAAATTGTTATAAATCAAGTTTGTTAATTCTGCAAACTGCAGTTTAATTATTCTTTAGTTTTCTTTAAAGGGTTATATGCCCTGCCGCCTCCCTCAAATCCTGCGTTCTTGTAGAACTCAATGAATGTAAGACGTAGTGGGTGTACAAATGCACCAAGGCTTGAGAGCAACATTACAAATGTATGACCAATGATAAGCATAATTATCATCAATAGCCAACCTACATAAGGAACCTCTCCAAGGGTCATTGAGATTGAATTGATTACAAATCCCAAAATTCCTCCCGATGTTGCAAGACCAAAAAGACGTATATATGACAATACATCACCGAATACACTTGTTGAATCGTATAAAGTGAAAGTGCCTTTAACAAGTCTTACAATAGGGTTTTTTGCTTCAGAACCACATACTACAATCAGTACGAGTGAAGCAATTCCAATGTAGTTAACCCACTCAGGATAGCTGAATCCAGCCTCTGAAGAAGCGTAGGCCAAAGTAGCCCAAGCTATAGATAATCCCCAACCGAGGGCATTAAGCGCTATCCTATAATTCTTCTTGGTGATATTGTAGATACACTGGATAAATCTTGCTATCACAATCTGGAAAATACCAAACAGAATAGCAAACCAGAACATCTGCATATCATTAAAGAAGAAGTCAGTAATATTCTCTGGCATAGGAACCAATTCATACAATTTTGCACCAAATACAGTTCCACTGAATGCAGGCATTATTACTGTACCTAATCCTAACCATGCAATCAATTTACCATAATTGGCAAATGCTTTGAACTTGAAGTTCACAAACAATCCTGCAAGTATCAGAATTAGTCCGTATCCCATATCTCCAAGACAGAATCCGAAGAAAAGCATATAGAACGGAGCATAGAACATTGTAAGATCTAATTCTCCATACTTAGGAAGCATATAAAGTTCACCTATTGGCTCATACAATTTAGCAAAGAAATTGTTCTTGAGTTTTACAGGTGGATTATCCTCCTCCTTAGCATCTGCTTTCAAATAATATACATTGTTATCCTCAAGGAATGAGGTAACTTGTGCATCTATCTCAGTAGGGGCAAAAGCCTCAAATATTACTATAGTATCATCAGCTTTTTTTACTGAAGCACCGTTAGCAAGATAAAGATCCAAATTATTGAATAATTCTTCTTTTTCAGAATTCAAATCATCAATGCAATTTGTAAGCATTAGCAGTTCATTATTTACATTCTCTGCCAATAATTGGTTCTCTTTTAACTGTTGTTCAAGTATATCTGCAGAAACAACAGGAAAAGCAGACGGTACAAGAGGAAGTGCAGGTTTTTCCCCATCTTCCTTCAATACAGTAAAATAAATCTTTCCATTAAACTCGTTAAGAATATGGATAGGGTAGAGGTTCTCCCACTCTTTGTCATATTTGGATGCTGATACACAGTAGAAATATGGCACAAGTGAAAGTTTCTCAATTGCAGCAAAATTTTCCTGTTCAAAAGCACCCCAAGGAAGCGCCTCTGCCAACTCAGATTTAAGAGTTGCAATTTTTCCTTTCAATAACTCTTTCTGGTTGGCCATATTGGTGTAATGAAGAAGCAGGTTACTAACTGCAGGCTTATCTGCAGGAATCTCCACCTTATTCTTTGCAGCCTCATCTTTAAGTCTCTTAAGCGAGCTTACAGCGGCATTATACCTGGCAATTTCCTCAAATTTTTCCATAGAGTATGAGTCTATTGCCCTTTTTTGCCGTGTTATGTCTACAACACCTATCTCCTGGAGATTCTTTAGAAAATCATCCACCTCTTTATGGAATACCACAAAAGAGTATTTTGTCATTTTCTTAATCATTGTTCTCCTCCTCCTCAATTAAGTGTCGGGTTTTTACTATTTTTTGAGATGCTTTTGAAAGATTTTCCTCATCTTCCATGTATCTCTTAATCTTCCTGATTGCCTCCTGATATCCTGGAATCTGCACTTTTTCGTATAGATTTACTTTTTGAGTAGTCTTCTTACGGGTAAAATCAAGTATTCTCATTTTCTCCCGATAGATTTCCGATTCTATACCAATCTGTGCAAGCTGCTGCAGGATGTCAACACCATCTGAGTACCATAACGGTCTTTTGAAGATATCAAACTCATTCACCTCATAAAGAACCTCTACAAGTGCGGGGGTCTTTACTCCAGCAACTTTTTCAGTCTTTAGGATCACATCCTTAACTGAGATAAGTCCAGGGGTGAATTCATTCCATAATGCAGCCAAATATTCGTAGGCTTTGAGTGAGGCATCAAGTTTTTCCATAAGCTCATCACTGGTAGCTTTAGCACGCTTAACCTCAAGCCTAAGGGCACTCTCCTTATTTTTTAGGGTAGGGAGGGCGTTCTTCCTTATCTTGAGCTGCTTGTTAAGCTCATTAAGTGACGTCTTGTTATATTGGAATTTGATTGCCATGCTTAATTGCCTTTCCAGTATTTGTCAACCAAGTTCTGTTTGATACCAAGCTCTTCTGGTTTAAAATGTTTTCCAAACAAATCCCAAGCAGTATCAAGCATCTGGTCAATTTTAATGTTAACGTCAATTGCAAGAAGTTTATTTGAGTAATCTTTAGCATACTCAAGGCAGCGTACATCGTAATCGCTCAAATCAAAACCGTTTTCAAGTTTAGTTTTAGCGTTAGCAGCATCTGCATATAGACGAACACCGGTATTCATTACTTGTCCGTGGTCTTCACGAGTCTGTTTTCCAATTACTAACTGTTTCAGACGTGAAAGTGAACGGAATGGGTCAATGATAACTTTTCCGGTATCAGTATCTGTTCTTAGGAACAACTGTCCCTCAGTGATGTAACCTGTATTATCCGGAATAGCGTGTGTTATGTCTCCGTCGTTCAATGTAGTTACCGCAATAATGGTAATTGATCCACCACTTGGAAGCTGTACAGCTTTCTCATAAATCTTAGCAAGGTCTGAATATAGAGAGCCTGGCATAGAGTCTTTAGATGGAATCTGATCCATACGGTTACTTACGATAGAAAGGGCATCTGCATATAGAGTCATATCTGTAAGCAGAACAAGAACTTTCTCATTTTTGTCTACAGCAAAATACTCTGCAGCAGTAAGTGCCATATCTGGGATAAGCAGACGCTCTACAGGAGGTTGCTCTGTTGTATTTACAAAGCTTATAATCTTATTCAATGCACCTGCATTCTCAAACATCTGTTTAAAGTACAGGTAGTCATCATTTGTAAGACCCATACCGCCAAGGATAATCTTGTCAACGTCAGCTCTAAGTGCCACATTTGCCATTACCTGGTTATATGGCTGGTCTGCGTTGGCAAAGAAAGGAATTTTCTGTCCTGATACAAGGGTATTGTTAAGGTCGATACCTGCAATACCTGTCGGGATTAACTGTGAAGGCTGTTTTCTTCTGTATGGGTTCACCGATGGACCTCCAATGAAACGTTTCTCTCCATCTACTTTTGGACCATTGTCAATAGGATCTCCGTATGCATTGAAGAAACGTCCTGCAAGATCTTCACTTACGTGTAGTGAAGGAGCCTCGCCAAAGAAAATAACTTCAGAGTTTGTAGGGATACCCTCAGTACCTGAGAATACCTGCAATGTTACAAGATCTCCTTTAATTTTTACAACCTGAGCCAATCTTCCGTCCACGGTAGCAAGCTCGTCGTTGGATACACCCTGTGCCTTCAACGCAACTGTGGCTTTAGTAATAGCCTCCAATTGGGTGTATATTCTCTGGAATGCTTTAGTTGTCATGGTTGATTGTTTTATTTAGTTGCTCAAGATAATTTTCAAATTCAGCACTCTTAAACTCTGAGTAGTTCATCTGACGCATGATGTTGATTACATTTTTGTAATGTGCAGCACACTCCTCAAAACCCTCAAAATCAATAGGTGCATCACAAACCTCAAGAACCTTGTTGAGCATAAACTCCTGACGGTCCATTGGGGTTGAACAGTCAATACTGTCAAAAGCATCCTGTTGAAGAATGATAAAGTCTATAAGCTCACTCTTCCAGTAACGGTTATGATACTCCATTGGAACACCATCATCACCCAAGATATTTATCTGCTCATAAGCTTCTTTACCTCTAAGAATATAGTTTTTAGCTTTATTTACTTTTTCAACCCATTGAGGGTCTACTTTAGCATTCAAATACTCAGCAATCTCAGGATACTCCAAATATTTTGAGTATGAGTCAATAGGATCTACTGCTGGATATCTCTTGCGGTCTGCACGACTCTGGTTAAGTGCATAGAAACATCTTGCAGCTTTTTTTGTAGACTCTGTTACAGGCTCTTTAAGGTTACCACCTGCAGGTGATACTGTACCAATGAAAGTTACAGAACCTGTCTCTCCATTATTAAGTTTTACAATACCTGCCCTTGCATAGAAGTTGGAGATAATAGCAGGAAGGTCTACAGGGAATGCATCTGCTCCTGGAAGCTCCTCCATACGATTTGACATCTCTCTCAATGCCTGTGCCCATCTTGAAGTAGAGTCAGCTAGCAAAAGAACTTTCAATCCCATTGCACGGTAATACTCACCGATAGTCATTGCTGTATATACTGAGGCCTCACGTGCCGCAACTGGCATATTTGATGTATTACAGATAATAGTAGTACGTTCACTTAATTTACGTCCTGTTCTTGCATCTACAAGCTCTGGGAACTCAGCAAAGATCTCAACAACCTCATTTGCACGCTCTCCGCAGGCTGCCATAATGATTACATCTGCCTCACCTTGTTTTGCAATTGCATGCTGAAGTACAGTCTTACCGCAACCGAATGGACCTGGGATAAAGCCTGTACCTCCCTCTGCCATAGGGTTAAGGGTATCGATACATCTTACACCTGTCTCCATAATTCTATAAGGACGAGGTTTTTCTTTATAACCACCAACTGCAACTTTTACAGGCCATTTTTGAACCATTGTTACGTTAAGGTCTTCACCATTCTCGTCTGTAACTACAGCTACAATATCAGAAGCCTTATAATTACCTGCAACTGCAACAGATTTTACTGTATACTCACCTTTAAAGCTGAATGGCACCATAATTTTATGAGGCAACCATCCCTCTTTAACCTCACCAAGCCAATCAGCAGCAACAACTTTATCGCCTGGTTTTGCTATTGGTGTAAACTCCCACTCTTTCTCCATATCAATTGGAGCAGTGTACTCACCTCTCTGTAGGAATACTCCTGTCATGGTAGAAAGGTTATTCTGCAATCCGTCATAGTTGCTTGAAAGCAGACCTGGGCCCAATGTAGCCTCAAGCATAAAGCCCATAAACTCTACATCGTTACCTTTCTTTACACCACGTGTACTCTCATAAACCTGAACGGAAGCACTCTTGCCGTTCACCTTTATGACCTCTGCCATAAGCCTGGTATCTCCAAGCTTAATGTAGCATATTTCATTTTGTGCAACAGGTCCATTTACCTCTACTGTCACCAGGTTGGCAATGATACCTGTAACTTTTCCTGTGGTACTCATATATTTTTATTCTAATATTTTATTTCCAATTCCTTTGAAGGTTCCTCTTACCTCGTCTACCAGCTTACGGAACATCTCTTCACCTGCCTTGCGGTCAAGTTTGTTCCATCTGTCAATAAGTTTTCCTTTTGCAAGGAAAGCGAGGATAACATCCATATTGAACTCGCCGTATCCGTTCAATGAACTAATGTAGTCCCACTTGAAATTGTCGAGAAGCTGCTCTTTTTCCAAAATATTTTTGTTGGCAAAGATTGAATTGAGTTTGTTTAGTTGCTCCTCATTCAGTTCAAGGACCCCATTATTGTTTGTCTGAACTTTATATGCATCTGCATTGCGTTCCATTTTAGCAGCTACAAAATCAACTTTTCTATTCCTTATTTCAAGGTCAAGGGCAAAGTAGTGCCTTATAAATCTGTTTTTGCAATTAAAGGCAGCCCTGTAGAAATGTGGGTTAAGGTTATTTTCATTTGTACCAAAATCAAACCATTCTATGTAACGGCGATCCTTATCGCTACTGCTGTTATAGATTGATTCTCTTACGGCATCATATGAGAAACCCTTATTGTCTGCTGTTAGGACAAGTTCAGGCAATCCTGCAATAATGTAATGATAGTTTCCCATTATTGAAAGTCAAGAATTAGCCAAATAGCAATGATTTGGTCTTAGGTCTCAAATACTCAGCAATGATGTTCTCAAAATCTTTATCAGTAAAGCTTAACATATAACCTTCACCTTTAGGGGCTATTTTGAATCCACCCTGAATACCTTTACTGAATTGTACGTCAACTCCTGCAGAACAAATTTTAGCAAGCTGGTCTGCTGCAAATTTCTCCAACTCATTCTGTTTTTCAGCAGGTAGTATTACCTCTAGTTCAACAGAATCAGAATTTGAAGGATTAAAAGCAGATACTACAGCTTTTACAATCTCTTTTAGGAATTCAGTTTCAGCTACTGCTGATTTAGCAGGAGCAAGAGATTTGGCAACAATAACATTTTCTATTTGCTGTTTTACAGCAGTAAAAGTCTGAAGTGATGCAGCCTTAACATCATTTTCAGTTTTAGATTTTAGTTCAGCAGCCTCAGCCTGTGCTTTGGCAAGGATTTCTTGAGCCTGCTCTTTAGCTTGGGCAATAATCTGAGCAGCTTCGTTTTTAGCATTGGCTTTCATCTGCTCAGCTTCCTGTTTACCCTTTGACAGCCCCTCATTATAGAGTTTGTCTGTCAATTCTTGCAACTTGTTTTGCATATATGTATTCTCCTATGTTTTTTTAAGATAAAAGACTACCAAAGTTATATAATTTTATCGGAATAATCCGCTACTCTAATAAATTATTATCATAAAATAGCATGTAAATTGTACAAAAAATTCTCTCCTTGATATTTTCTGTGCAGAAAATGGGTAGTATTCTGGTGCAGAATTTTAATATGGCTCATTCCGAGCAGAAAAGTGAGATTCATTTGGTACAGAAGTGGTGTGTAATTAGGGCATAAAAAAAGAGCAGCAATTGTTTGCTGCCCTTTTTTATAATGAAAACACCTTTATTATGCAAGGAATGCAAGAAGGATAGCTGCTGCAACGGCGGTACCAATAACACCTGCTACGTTAGGACCCATAGCGTGCATAAGAAGATAGTTTCTCTTGTCATACTCCAAACCTACGTTATTTGATACGCGTGCAGCATCTGGAACAGCTGATACACCTGCGTTACCAATAAGCGGGTTAATCTTGTTACCCTCTTTCAAGAACAAGTTGAAGAACTTCACGAACAATACACCTGCAAATGTTGCAACAACAAATGAGAATGCACCAAGGATGAAGATCTTAACTGAACTCCACTGCAAGAATTTGTCTGCCTGAGTTGAAGCACCTACAGTAATACCAATAAGGATAGTAACAACGTCAATAAGCGGACCACTTGCAGTAGTTGCCAAACGTTTTGTTACACCAGACTCCTTGATAAGGTTACCAAAGAACAACATACCCAATAGCGGAATACCTGAAGGTACGATGAATGCTGTTAGAAGGAAACCAACGATAGGGAACAATCTTTTCTCTGTAGGAGATACTGCTCTTGGAGCTTTCATCTTGATAAGTCTCTCTTTCTCAGTTGTAAGCAGCTTCATAATAGGAGGCTGGATTACTGGAACAAGAGCCATGTAAGAGTAAGCTGATACTGCAATTGCACCCATCAAATCTGGAGCAAGTCTACCAGACAAGAAGATAGCTGTAGGACCGTCAGCACCACCGATGATACCAATTGCACCTGCCTCAGTAGGAGAGAAGCCCAATGCAAGAGCTACAATGTAAGCACCAAAGATACCAAACTGTGCAGCTGCTCCAATAAGCATTAGTTTAGGGTTTGAAATCAATGCAGAAAAATCTGTCATTGCACCAATACCCAAGAAAATTAGCGGTGGATACCAACCTTGGGCAACTCCGCCGTAGAAAATGTTCAATACAGATCCCTGCTCATAAACGCCTACGTTCAAACCAGGGAACAATGGAATGTTTCCAATAAGGATACCAAAACCAATAGGGATAAGAAGCATAGGCTCCCAGTCCTTTGTAATGGCCAGGTAAATGAACACAAGTCCAATAAGTATCATAATGATATGCGCAAGTGTTACGTTGGCAAATCCTGTATACATTAGGAACTGGTTCAAGTTATTTAAAATACTAGCTTCGTAAACCATAATTAACCAATTATTACAAGTGGAGCACCCTCAAGTACTGAATCACCTTTATCAACTTTAATTGCAGTTACTGTACCGTCAGCAGTAGCCTCAATAACGTTCTCCATTTTCATAGCCTCAAGAACCATTACTTTATCGCCACGTTTAACAGTATCACCAACTTTTACAGAAACCTCTAGGATTACGCCTGGAAGTGGAGAAGTTACTGCAGAACCAGCGCCACCAGCAGCTGCAGGTTTGCTTACTTTAACCTCAGGAGCACCTGCAGGAGTTGCTTTAGGAGCTGCAGGTTTAGAAACAGGAGCAGCAGCTTTCTTAACTGGTTTTTCAAACTCAACTTTGAATGGAGTTCCGTTTACCTCCACCTCAGCAACTGAGCCATCTACCTCGTTAACAGTAACAGCATAGTCGTTACCGTTAATTTTCAATTTATATTCTTTCATTACTTAAATTCTTTTAAGGGATTATTTTTTACGTTGTGGAGTCTCTCTTAGAGTGTAAATCTTAGAACTCCAAGGTGAATAAGTTCTTGATACTTTATTGATTGTAAGAACAGTATCCTCAAAGTCGTGAGCCTCGTTCTCAATCATGAACATATGGATAGCCATTGAAATGGCAGCATATGTCTCTGCTGAAACCTGTCCTGAAGTATCAGCTTTCTCTTTGTTTGCAACATCTTTAACAGCTTCTACTGCATTCTCAGATTTCTTTCTGATATGGAATTTACCAATCTGTTTGAAAACCAAGTACAGGATAGCCAAAGCAAGGAAAGTAACACTCATTGCTGTTAGTGTCAACCAAAGACCTGTTGGGTCAGACTGTGCCATCAATGCAGATTTGGACTCACCGTCCATTGTTGCATTATTGGTGCTTGGAGTTGGATTCTCCATTTTAACCCAACCTTGCTCTGTTGAAGTATCTGCTTTAGCCTCATCAGCTAGTTTTGAGTTTCTGTATGATTTATAAACAATGCTCAATTCATTTGAAGTACCCTCACCATCCATCTTTCTACCATATGATTTATTGGTGTCCAATGCAGGGAATACTACTCTGTCGATAACGGTTCTACCGTCAGCTGCAGTGAAGATAATCTCTTTAGCATTGTCTAAAGTGAAACCAAGGTGGAAAGTACCTCTGTTTGCAACGCCGTCTGCCCAGAATAGAATGTGCTGGCGTGGCTGTACTTTAGTTAGAACATCCCCTTTAGGAATCATGTACATTTTAAGATTCTCAGGATCTGTTGAAAGGAAACAGCCTGCGATATCTACTGTACCATATGAAGTGTTGAAAAGCTCAATCCAACCGCTTCTGTAGCCATAATCATCCTCAAAGCCCTCAGTATTGGTAACAAGTACCTCGTTAAGGCGCATGTCGGACATATTCTGTGCTGACAGATTAGAAGCGCAGATAAGAACTCCCAACAACAATATTAAACTGTAAAATTTCTTCATTTTAATTGTTGTTAAAATTATAGAGGAAGGTTATCGTGCTTCTTAGCTGGATTTACAAGTTTCTTAGTCTGAAGCTCCTGTAGAGCTCTAATGATACGGAAACGAGTATTTCTAGGCTCAATTACATCGTCAATGTAACCGTATTTAGCAGCGTTGTATGGGTTAGCGAATGCATCTCTGTACTCCTGCTCTTTCTCTTTAGCGAATGCTTTAGGATCTGCAGCCTCTTTCATCTCTTTACCATAAAGAACCTCGATTGCTCCAGAAGGACCCATTACTGCAATCTCACCTGTAGGCCATGAGTAGTTGATGTCACCACGAAGATGTTTAGAGCTCATCACACAGTATGCACCACCATATGCTTTTCTAAGAACAACTGTAACTTTTGGAACAGTAGCCTCACCGTAAGCGTAAAGAAGTTTAGCACCGTGAAGGATGATTCCGCCGTACTCCTGCTGTGTACCAGGCAAGAAACCAGGAACGTCAACTAGGGTTACCAATGGAATGTTGAAAGCGTCGCAGAAACGTACGAAACGTGCAGCTTTTCTAGAAGAGTTGTTATCTAGAACACCTGCAAGAGCTTTAGGCTGGTTAGCAACGATACCAACTGACTGACCGTTGAAACGAGCGAAACCTACAACGATATTCTTAGCGTAGTCTTTGTGTACCTCTAGGAATTTACCCTCATCTACGATAGCACCAATTACCTCGTAAACATCGTATGGTTTGTTAGGATCATCTGGGATAATCTCATTTAGTGAATCCTCAAGTCTGTCGATAGGATCAGTAGTCTCAACATATGGAGCCTCCTCCAAGTTGTTCTGAGGGATATAGCTCAATAGAGCTTTGATAACCTCAAGACCCTCTACCTCGCTGTCAACTGCAAAGTGTGCAACACCACTCTTAGAAGCGTGAACACTTGCACCACCAAGCTGCTCCTGAGTAACATCCTCACCAGTTACTGATTTAACAACTTTTGGACCA
>JAZLBB010000015.1:0-54167 GCA_045613465.1 Candidatus Egerieisoma sp. | reverse complement strand
TCCCGAACAGAGAAGTTAAGCCCGTTAGCGCCGATGGTACTGCTATACCAAGTGGGAGAGTAGGTAGCCGCCAACCTTCAGAGACCTTCAGATGAAAATCTGGAGGTCTTTTTTTTGTGTGAGTAATCGGCTACCTACTCTTAGGCATCATCAGATACTCGGCGGAGGGCGTGTGTACAGGCATCATCAGATGCCGGCCTAAGGGTATTCAAGTGACGGTCCTCGGTTGCCCGTGTGTAATGATTTTAAATAAAAAACAGGAGCTGGTATCCAACTCCTGTTTTTTATATTATTGTGTTTTGCTTATTTCTCCAATTTGTGGATTGCTAGACCACTCTGAAGTTTAGGCTCAAACCATGTAGTTTTAGGAGGCATGATATTGCCTGTGTCTGCAATGTCAATCAATTGTTTCATTGATACAGGATACAATGCAAAAGCTGCTACCATTTCACCTGAGTCTACGCGTTTTTTAAGCTCGCCAAGGCCTCTGATACCACCTACGAAATCAATTCTCTTGGAAGTTCTAAGATCTTTAATATCTAGAAGCTTGTCAAACACAAGATTAGAACATACTGTAACGTCTAGTACGCCAATTGGATCAGCATCGTCGTATGTGCCTTCTTTAGCTTGTAGTGAGTACCACTCTCCACCAATGTACATTGAGAAGTTGTGTAGTCCTGAAGGGGTGTAGATTTCTGCACCTTTTTTCTCTACTATAAAGTCCTCACCAAGTTTGTTGATGAACTCCTGCTCGCTCATGCCATTAAGATCTTTTACTACGCGGTTGTAGTCAATAATCTTAAGGTGGCTCTCAGGGAATATTACTGCCATAAAGTAGTTGTACTCCTCATCTCCGGTGTGGTTAGGATTATTGCGTTTTTTCTCCTCACCAACTAGAGCTGCAGCAGCTGTTCTGTGGTGACCGTCTGCAACGTAGAATGCAGGAATGCCAGCAAAAATTTCAGTAATTGCAGCAATATCCTCCTCGTTGTCAATTACCCAGAATTTGTGGCCGAAACCATCAACTGGAGCTATATAATCGTACTCTATTTCTTTAGTTTTGATTGTTCTCTCAACTATCTCATTGATCTGAGCGTTGTCGGGATATGCAAAGAATACTGGCTCAAGGTTTGCGTTCTGGTTACGTACGTGAATCATACGGTCCTCTTCCTTGTCTTTACGGGTAAGCTCATGTTTCTTGATTTTACCTGTCATATAGTCCTCTACGTTAGCACATACAACTAGACCATATTGGGTTCTGCCGTCCATAGTCTGTGCATATACGTAATAGTTCTCTTTAGCATCCTGAACTAACCATCCTTTTTCTTGCCATAGCTTGAAGTTTTCAACAGCTTTGTCATAAGCCTCCTGGCCATGCTCATCAGCTATTGGATCAAAATCAATCTCAGGTTTGATAATGTGTAGAAGCGATTTCTCGCCAGCCTCAGCCTTAGCCTCTACAGAGTTAAGTACGTCGTACGGACGTGATGCTACCTCTGCTGCAATTGCTTTAGGAGGACGTACAGCTGCAAATGGTTTTACTTTTACCATAGTGATGTGGTTTTAAAATGTTTCTATTATTTGTTTACCTGGAATCTCTTGTTACCTGTAGTAAAGAAGTCTACAATCTGGTTAGCAGCTGCAAGACCTGCGTTTACGTTAGCCTCTGCAGTCTCAGCACCCATTTTCTTAGGGGTACCATAAACTCGTTTGCCAAACTCCTCTGCAATTGCTGCGTGGTTGGTTGTAGCTACATCAGTAATGTATTTAAGATCTTCTCTCTCTCTAAGAACTTTTACAAGCTCCTCCTCATTGATAACCTCTTTTCTTGCAGTGTTTACAAGACACCCGCCTTTAGGCATTCTTGAAAGAAGGTTATATCCGATAGAGTTTTTAGTCTGCTCTGTAGCTGGAATATGCAATGATACAAAGTGTGAGTTCTCGTATAGATCTTCAAGTGATTTTGCAACAATTACACCCTCAGCCTCCATTGCCTCAGCTGGAACAAATGGATCAAATGCCATGATGTTCATGCCAAAACCTCTTGCGTGGCTAGCAACAAGTCTACCTACGTTACCGTAAGCCTGGATTCCCAAAGTTTTGCCTTTAAGCTCTGAACCTGTACCTGCTGTAAGCTGGTTTCTGCTCATGTAAATCATAAAGCAAAGAGCCAACTCTGCTACAGCATTTGAGTTCTGGCCAGGGGTATTCATTGCAACGATGCCTTTCTCTGTGCATGCTGCAAGGTCTAGGTTATCAAAACCGGCACCTGCTCTAACAACAATCTTAAGGTTTTTTGCAGCCTCAACAACCTCTTTGGTTACTTTGTCTGAACGTACGATAAGTGCATCTACATCAGCAACAGCAGCCAAAAGCTCCTCTGATGAAGTGTATTTTTCAAGAGTTGCAAACTCATAGCCTGCATCCTCAACTATTTTCTTGATACCGTCAACAGCCACTTTTGAGAATGGCTTCTCGGTTGCTACCAATACTTTCATTGTATGTAATTTTTTTAATAATCCCGATAGTTGGTTAAATATAAAAAAGGATGGGGGTAATTGCATGTGCAACCACTCCCATTCATAAATTCAAATTATTTGTGAAGCTGCTCAAACTCCTGCATGCATGCTACCAATGCCTCAACAGCCTCTTTTGGACAAGCGTTGTAGATTGAAGCTCTGAAACCGCCTACTGAACGGTGACCTTTGATACCAACCATGCCACGCTCTTTAGCAAATTTGAAGAACTCATCCTGCAACTCCTCTTTACCTGGAGCCATTACAAAACATACGTTCATTAGTGAGCGGTCTTCTTTAGCAGCAGTACCTACAAATAGTGGGTTTCTGTCAATCTCGTTGTAAAGAAGCTCTGCTTTCTCTTTGTTCATTTTGTACATAGCCTCAAGACCACCCTGCTCTTTAACCCATTTAAGAGTCTCGTGCATTACGAAGATAGGGAATACAGGAGGAGTGTTGTACATAGATCTGTTTTTAACCTCATCAGTGTAGTGAGTGCGGTAGTCTACCATTGTCTGGATAGGACGCTCAACTTTGCCAAGAAGATCTTTACGTACGATAACGAAAGTTACACCTGCAGGACCTACATTTTTCTGTGCACCACCGTAAATCATACCATATTTGGTTACGTCTACAGGACGGCTCATGATGTCAGATGACATATCAGCAACCAAAGTTACAGGAGAATCAATATCCTCATGGATCTCAGTTCCGTAAATGGTGTTGTTAGTTGTGATGTGGAAATAGTCAGCATCAGTAGGGATAGTGTATCCTTTTGGAATGTATGAATAAGTTTTGTCCTCTGAAGAAGCTACGATCTCAACCTCGCCATAGAATTTAGCCTCTTTTGCAGCTTTTTTAGCCCAAACACCTGTCTGAAGGTAAGCAGCTTTAGTTTTTAGAAGGTTAGCGGGAACCTCAAAGAACTGGGTAGAAGCACCACCACCAAGGAACATTACAGCGTAATCTTCTGGAATGTTAAGCAACTCTCTCCATAGCTGCTCTGTCTCAGCCATAATTCTCTCCCAACCTGGAGTACGGTGAGAAATCTCTAGAATACCGATACCGGTATTGTCAAAGTCTCTGATAGCCTCAATAGCCGACTCAATAGCCTGTTTAGGCAATACGCAAGGGCCTGCGTTAAAGTTATATGCTTTCATTATATATATATTTTTTAAATATTTTAATTGATTTACAATTGTTTCAAAGATATGAAAAATTTGATTACAAATAAGAATAAATTCTTAATTCTCAGTAATAATCTTAATATTTTCAGAACTTGTATTCTTTTCACAATAACGGCAATGAAGTTTTAGCTGTCCGTCTTCAAAGGTAGTTGTGAATTTGGTAGTTATAGGCTCGTGGTTGGTGATGCATTTAGGGTTTGCACACTTAACTATTCCTGATATTTCGTCGGGAACACGGATAACCTTTTTCTCAATTACTTCAAAGTCTTTGATGATGTTGATTTTTGCATCGAGAGCCACCAAAGCTACCTTGTTTATCTCGGTCTCTTCAAAGTATCTGTCTGCAACCTTTATGATGGATTTCTTGCCTATTCTTTGGCTATCCAGGTTCATTCCAAAAGTAACCTGGTTTGCACAATCTTTCAGTCCCAGGATGCTGATTACCTTAAACAATTGGTTTGCAGGTATGTGGTCGAGTACTGTACCATTCTTGATGGCACTTACTTTCAATTCTTTTCCTCCTTTTTCCATAGCAGTAATTTTTATTCCCGATAATTATTTGTAACCCAATAGATAAGAAATGATGGCCATACGGGCATAGACGCCATTCTCGGCCTGCTTGAAGTAATAGGCATGTTTGGTGTCATCTACATCCTGTGCAATCTCGGTGATTCGTGGAAGCGGATGAAGAATTTTCATATTATCTTTTGCTCCACCAAGCATTGATGCTGTAAGGTTGTAGGTGTTCTTTACTTTTTCATACTCCATAGGGTCTGTGAACCTTTCCTGCTGTACTCGTGTCATGTAGAGGATATCACAGTCATTGATACTGCCTTCAAGCTCTCTGGTTTCTCTGTAAGGGATCCCTTTGGCATCCAGGAAGTCTTTGTATTCTTGAGGCATCTTTAACTCGTCGGGAGCAGTAAATGTGAAATCAGGGTTGAAGTGAGACATTGCCTGAAGTAGTGAGTGAACTGTACGGCCATATTTGAGGTCTCCAACCATGTTTATTTTGATGTCATTTAGTTTGCCTTGTGTCTGACGGATTGTAAATAGGTCGAGCATAGTTTGTGACGGGTGCTGGTTAGCTCCGTCGCCAGCGTTGATTACAGGTACTGATGCCACCTCTGATGCATATCTTGCGGCTCCCTCAAGAGGGTGTCTCATAACAATGAGATCTACGTAGTTTGAAACCATTTTTATGGTGTCTTTCAGCGTTTCACCTTTGCTTACACTGGTATTTCCTGCATCTGAGAATCCTATTACTCTTGCACCCAGTCTGTTGGCTGCTGTCTCAAAGCTTAGTCGGGTTCTTGTAGACGGCTCAAAGAATAGGGTTGCTATAACCTTGTCTCTGAGAATGGGTTGTACCTTGTTTTTCTCAAATTCCTGTGCTACATCCAATACATGCAGCATTTCTTCCTTTGTGAAATCGTGGATGGAAATTAGACTTTTAGGCATATCTTGTAAATTTTAAATGTTTTCTTCTTGGTTAGGCTGTGGTTCAATCTTTTCTATTCTGCATCCTTCCAGCTTATCAAAAGCTTCGAGGAATGAATCAATAAGAGCAAGCCTAACATCAACTCTAAGTGAGCAGTTAAGGTCGAACTGCTGATCTGTAGGAGTGAGTCCCAAATCCTTGAGCCTCTTCATTACAGAGTTCATTTGCAGGTAATCAAAAATTATATTGAATGGCTCCGTTGCTATTTTTTCTATGATAGTGGCATTTGCCAATGCATCTGCTGTTGATGTCTTATATGCTCGGATGAGTCCTGGAACGCCAAGCTTGATACCTCCAAAATATCTTACCACTACAACAAGAATATCACTCAATTCTGCAGATAGAATCTGTCCGTAAATGGGCCTTCCTGCTGTAGAGGATGGTTCGCCATCGTCATTCATTCTCCAAGTGGCCCCTGTATGTCCCAAACGGTATGCATAGCAATGGTGTCGGGCATCGTAATACTCCTTCTTAATATCTTGAATTATAGACTTTATCTGTTCTTCTGTAGTGACGGGATACGCAAAAGCGAGAAACTTGCTTCCATTATCCTTAAACAGGCCTGTTGAAAGCTCTGAAATGCTTTTGAAACAATCTGAAACCGGTATTTTCTTAGTATCCATACTAAAGCGTAAAGATAGTTAAAAAAATGTTTTTTGGCCCTTAATTACAGAAAAATATTGTATCTTTGAAGTACTAATACCATAAATTGCATAAGATGATATACAAGTACAGAGCATCTATCCCTGGAAGTAAAATATTTATGAGGGAATATGAGATAAAGGGAGAGACATCACTTTATAAACTGCATGATTTTTTGCAGAATGATTTGGATTTTTCTCCAGACCAGATGGTAGCGTTCAGAGGTCTTGATGAAGGGGACAAATTTAGGAGCGAGTATGGCCTGTTCGATATGGGTGATGGTTCAATGGATATGGTTACAGTAGAGAAAACCATAAAGAAAGGTGAGGTAAACCTGTTGTATGTCTTTGACTTGAGAAAAGATAGAGTAATAAAGCTAACTTTGGTGGGAGAGGTTGAAGAGACCAGAAGAGCATCATATCCAAGGTTGGTTGCAGAAAAGGGGCGCAATCCTGAGCAGTTTTCCAATGGATATGATGATATGGACCAGTATGCAGAACCTGTTGATGATTCAGGAGACGATATGTCATTTATGGATGATGAATTGCCGGAGGGAGAGGAGTAGTACAGGATGCATAAGGAACTTACAATTATATTGGGACCTACAGGAGTAGGCAAGACAGATTATTCCATTGAATTGGCAAAGGAGTATTCTTCTCCAATAATAAATTGTGATTCCCGACAGATATACAAAGAGATGAACATAGGTACCGCATCACCTTCAGCGGAGCAGCTGGAGAAGGTGCGGCACTATTTTATACACTCCCACAGTGTAACACAGTATTATACCGCAGGCCTTTATGAACTTGAGGCAATGGCGCTGCTTGAAGAGCTTTTCAAGGATCATGACAGACTTGTAATGGTTGGTGGTAGCGGCATGTATATTGATGCTCTTTGCAACGGATTGGATGATTTCCCTCCTGCAGACTTGCAGTTGAGGGATTCTCTTATGAAAAGGCTGGAAACGGAAGGTATAGAGCCTTTACGCAACGAGTTGAGGGTTATTGACCGTGCTTCTTATGATACAATAGACATTGCAAATCCGCAGAGGGTAGTGAGGGCGTTGGAGGTAACACTCCAGACCGGACGTAAATTCTCTGACTGGAAGAGCGCTCCAAAAAAAGTGCGTCCGTTTGCAATCCGTAAAATAGGAATCAATCGAAACAGGGAAGAACTATATGAGAGGATCAATAAGAGGGTAGACATCATGATGGAGCAAGGCCTTCTTGCAGAGGTTCAGGGACTTGTGCAATACAAGAATCTCCCTGCGCTTAAGACTGTAGGCTACAGGGAAATCTTTGATTATATGGATGGTATCCACGCTTTAGAGACCGCAGTTGAACTCATCAAGCGCAACTCCCGCCATTATGCCAAGAAACAGCTTACCTATTGGGGGCGTGATAAAGAAATAGAGTGGATTGATTTTTCCACTCTATAACTTCTAGTTTCCAAGTTCTGATAGGAATTTGATTCTTATAAGTCTTACTTCTTCCTCTGTGTAATCAGGTCCAAGGGCTTTCATTGCCTCGTTTACAGAATCGGATGTAGCCTCTTCCTTAAAGTATTCGTATATATCATCAACTTTGTCTTCATCTATGATCATACGGATGTAGTAGTCGATATTTATTTTTGTACCCGCACCAACAATTGCCTCCAACTCGTCATATACTTGGTCGAGTTCCATATTTTTTGCATCTGCAACCTCATCCAACGGTATTTTTTTATCTACACTCTGGATGATATATACTTTATTCAAAGACTTGTTTGCCACAGACTTTACAACAAGATCGGTAGGGCGGTCAATATCATTCTCTTCTACATATTTTGCAATAAGGGAAATGAACTCTTTTCCAAATTTGCGAGCTTTGCCTTCTCCTACTCCTTGGCAGTTTTTCAACTCATCAATGGTTGTTGGATACATTATGGACATATCCTCCAAAGACGGATCCCCAAAAATTACGAATGCAGGCAGTTTGAGTTTTTTTGATAACGAATGTCTCACATCTTTTAGCATTGCCAAAAGGTTAGTGTCTCCAGCACCACTCTGGTGTTTGCCGCTGCCAATTGTTACAACGTCGTCATCATCGTCGGTATTTACAAATTCACGGTCTTCTGTAAGCATTATTGAGTATGGATTTGCTAGGAATTCCATACCCTTTTCTGTTGCAGATACAAGACCATATTTCTCAACATCCTTATAAAGGAGTTGCAGAACAATAGCTTGGCGGATAACAGCAAGCCAGAATCTGCTCTCTTTTCCTGGATTTATACCAAACCACTCCAATTTGTTGTGGTTGTATGATTTTATGATGGAGTTATTCACACCACCAAGTATGTTTGCAAGGTGGTCTGCCTTAAAGTTCTCTTTTATTCCAGTTACAAGTTCCAATACTGTTGTGAGATACTCTTTACCCTCAAATTGTTTTTTAGGATATAGACAGTTATCGCAGTTGCCGCAGTTGTCTTGTGTGTATTGCTCTCCAAAATAGTTCAACAGCGTCTTGCGTCGGCACTGGTTTGACTCAGCATACGCTATGGTGTCGTTTATGAGCTGCTTGCCTATCTCTTGTTCAGCCAAAGGCTTGCTTTGCATGAACTTCTCAAGTTTCTGGATATCCTTATAGCTATAGAAAGTAATGCACTGCCCTTCTCCTCCGTCTCTGCCTGCCCTGCCTGTTTCCTGATAATATCCCTCCAGACTCTTAGGTATGTTGTAGTGGATTACAAATCTTACATCAGGTTTGTCTATGCCCATACCGAATGCTATGGTTGCAACAATTACATCAATCTCTTCCATAAGGAACAGATCCTGGTTCCCGGAACGGGTAGCAGCATCGAGTCCCGCATGGTAAGGGCGGGCCTTAATTCCGTTTACATTAAGCAACTCGGCCAACTCCTCAACTTTCTTACGGCTAAGACAATAGATGATTCCAGATTTACCCGGATTACCCTTTATGAATTTTATTATCTCTTTCTCGGTATTCACTTTAGGTCTCATCTCATAATAGAGATTCTCCCTATTGAAGGATGATTTGAATACTTTGGCATCTGACATTCCAAGATTTTTCTGAATATCTGATTGTACCTTAGGGGTTGCAGTTGCTGTAAGTGCAATGATAGGAGCTTTTCCTATTTCATTTACTATGGGTTGTATTTTTCTGTATTCAGGACGGAAATCGTGTCCCCACTCAGAAATACAGTGAGCTTCATCCACTGCATAAAATGAGATGTGACACTGTCTGAGTAACTGTATATTCTCCTCTTTAGTAAGGGACTCCGGAGCCACATACAATAACTTGGTAACACCTTTGAGCAAATCATCCTTAACTTCCTGCAACTGGGTTTTGTTAAGTGAAGAGTTGAGGAAATGGGCTATGCCGTCGCTGTTAGCAACAAATCCGCGGATAGCATCTACCTGATTCTTCATAAGGGCAATAAGCGGTGATATCACAATGGCAGTTCCCGGCATTACAAGAGCCGGCAACTGGTAGCATAGAGATTTGCCGCCACCGGTAGGCATAAGGACAAAAGTATTGTTCCCTTCAATAAGATGTCTTATTATTGCTTCCTGGTCTCCTTTAAAAGAATCAAAACCGAAAAATTCCTTAAGTTTCTCGTGTAAGATTTCCGACGTTACCTGCATAGTAGTACAAAATAAATAGGGTGAAGTCTCTTTTTACGTTACCTTTGTGGCTCTAAGTTACCTATAAGTTTATTTTTTGCAAAATTTTTTGTGCAAAAATGTAATTCAATTTGGTGGAATTGGCAGGGAGAGGAAAGTGCTGTACAACTAAACATGAGCCAAAGGACCTTTGATTTTGCAGACTTGATTTATAGTATGAGAAACCATTCAAACCAGGCTGTTACAATTGTGTTGTATATGGGAAGGGTGTAGATTTAAAACAAAAATATTATATTTGCCAACCTATAAATTTTACAGATGGCAAGAAAAACAAGAATTTTATCAACTACCCTGGCGGTAAGAAATTATTTTAACGGATTTTTACATAACCAGTCTATCGGAGGTATAGTATTGGTGTTTTGTGCGGCAATAGCTCTTTTGTGTGCAAATCTGCCTCAGTTGGGCTTTGTTCATGATATGTGGAAGACCAATATGGGAATTACAATTGGTTCATTCACATTGCAGATGACTCTTGAGCAATGGATCAACGATGCCCTTATGGCTGTATTCTTTTTTGTGGTAGGTCTGGAGATCAAGAGAGAGATGATGGTTGGAGAGCTTTCTTCAATCAAGCAGGCATCTTTGCCAATCCTTGCAGCAGTTGGTGGTATGGTTGTTCCTGCGATCATATATTCATTTTTTAACTATTCTAATCCCGACAGCATTTCTGGATGGGGAATTCCTATGGCAACAGACATTGCATTTGCATTGGGAGTCCTTTCATTGCTTGGAAACAGAGCTCCATTGGGACTTAAGATTTTCCTTACAGCCTTGGCTATTGTAGATGATTTGGGTGCAATCATAGTACTTGCAATCTTTTATCCTACACATGCACTGCATCTTGATATGTTGCTGTATGCTGGTATTGTGGCGTTGTGTCTGTATGCCCTTAACCGTTCGGGAGTAAACAAACGCTGGCCATATGGAATTTTGGGTATTGTTTTGTGGTATTTTGTGTTTGAGTCGGGAATTCATGCTACTATATCGGGAGTTATTCTGGCTCTTACAATTCCATCCAGAACTGTAATTAACGAGGTAAGATTTTCAGTTGGTATGAGATATTGGCTGAATAAGTTCAAACAGCATAGCAATAGTGAGGTTGAGGTGCTTGCAAATCCAGAGCAACAGCATATTATTCATCAGATTTCTGCAAGTGTAAGAAATATGGATCCTCTTATGCACCGATTTGAGGCAAGCCTACACCCTTGGGTGACCTTCTTTATTATGCCTGTGTTTGCCCTTGCAAATGCCGGAGTTGAGATAACTGGTGACCTGTTCTCGCTCCCTATTCCATCAGTTGCAATGGGTATATTCTTTGGATTGTTATGCGGAAAGCCTATTGGAATTTTCCTATTCAGTTATATTGCTGTAAAATGCAAGATTGCGGAGTTGCCTGCAGGTACAAAATGGAAACAGATTTTTGCATTGGGTATTATTGCAGGTATAGGATTTACAATGTCAATATTCATTGATGGCCTGGCTTTTGCAGACCAGCAACTGATAAATATTGGTAAAGTGGCAATTCTTTGTACATCATTGGTAGCAGCGATTGTGGGTTGCGGCGCTGTGTATATTACATCGGATAAGAAATAATCAATAATAACATTAAATTAAAAAACAATGAAAGTAATTAAATTTTTGGCAGCAGGAGTTTTGGCAGGTTTGATGCTTGCATCTTGCGGAGGTTCTAAACCTCAGGTAGAGGGTATTACAAAAGCTCAGGTAGATTCAGTAAGCTATGCTGTAGGTGTAAGCTTTGGTGAGATGATCAAGAATGCAAGACTTGAGGGTTTGAACTATTCTCAGGTAATGAAAGCTATGAAAGAAGTTGTTAATGGCGACAAACTTAAGATTGATCCATATCAGGCTAACAACTTGATTAACGATTATCTTCAGAAAGTTCAGGTTGCAGTAGGTCAGCAGAAAGAAAAAGAGGAGGCTGAGTTCCTTGCAAAAAACAAAACTAACGAGGGCGTTCAGGAGACTGAGAGCGGTTTGCAGTACAAGATAGAAAATCCTGGTAATGATGTAAGAGCAACTGAGAAAGATACAGTTGAGGTTCATTATAAAGGTACTTTGTTGGATGGTAAAGTATTTGATTCTTCTTACGACAGAGGTGAGTCTGTAAAATTCCCTTTGAATAGAGTTATTCAGGGTTGGACTGAGGGTATGCAGCTTGTAGGTGAGGGTGGAAAGATCACTCTTTGGGTTCCATTCAACTTGGGTTATGGCCCTAATGCTATGAGTGATGATCTTCCTGGTTACTCAACTCTTGTATTTGAGGTTGAGCTTATAAAGGTATGCAAGGCAGAGGAGAAAAAATAACATGGCAATGGAAATAAAATGTAAACTGCTTGATAAATTGGCAGTGCAGAACGGAACGAGTGCCAGAGGCCCTTGGAGCAAGCAGGATTTTATAGTTGAGACACTTGAGCAGTACCCAAGAAAAATTTGTATGAATGTTTGGGGACAGGACAAGGTAAGCGAGTTGGCAGGCTTCAATCCTGGGGAAATGCTGACAATTTCCATCAATATTGAGTCAAGAGAGTTCAATGGCAGATGGTATACAGATGTCAGAGCATGGAAAATCCAGAGAGAGGGAGCGGTTGCTCAGCAGCCTGTAGCGCCTCAAGGTGACCCATTTATGAATATCACTCCTGCAGATGGAGAGGATGATGGTGGGGATTTGCCGTTTTAACAATAAAAATCAGTGATTTAAGCCGGTTTCCAGTTTGGGATTATCTCAAAATTTGGAGACCGGCTTTTATTTTTAGTATATTTGCACTCTACAAAGGCAGATAATTTAATGACAAATAATAAAAAAATGCTGTTGTGGGGCAGTACGGCCGTTCTTCTTCTTGCAACAGCAATTGTTTTTCTTTTCCTGAATCTCTCCGGTAGTGGGGATAGGGGCCACTTTGAAGTAGGTAAGGAGGGAGCAACTGTCTATCATGCTATACCAAGTGATGCAGTTGTGGTCCTTGACTTCAAACATTTTGGCGACTATATCTCTATGGTTGGGGATACTTCGTCTTTTATGTACGGGTTGCCTGATGGTGACTGCGGTATAGTAAAGTTCCAACAATATCTTAAGGATATAGAGCTCCTAAAAGGTGCTCCGTTGGCATTTTCTATGCATTATTCATCAAAAAACAATGTCTCATTTTTGCAGATAACAGATTTGTCTGGTGGTGCCATTGATGATGTATCGCGTATGTTGCAACAACTGCAGACCTCTAAAAAAAGATATAATGGGGTTACGCTATACACTGTTTGTGGTGATGTGGTGGCTGCGCTGCACAATAATCTTCTATTGGCCAGTTCGTCTTCGTATGTTCTGGAGAGTTCCATAAGACATCTGGAAAACAACACATCCATATTGGATAAACAGGAATTTGAATCTCTGTTAACGGATAATGGCTTATCGTCGTGCTTGTATGTTAATCATAATCAGATTGGTAAGTTTTTCTCGGGAGTGATTGAAAGAGGATTTCTCGGATATTCGGACTTTGTAATGAAGTTTGCATCGTGGAGTTGTATGAAGATGCAGGGGAGTATTGGAAAGTTGTCACTCACAGGTGTTCTTGATAATTTCTCGGATGAATCCAGATTCTCAAATATATATGAAAATCAGACAGTAAAAAGGAGTTTTGTTGGAAGGATACTTCCTGCATCTACACTTTTTGCGGTTTCATTACCGGCTTCCGGCATCCAGGAATATCTCAGATCTCATAATTTGTTTTTGGAAATGCAGAAGAGAGTAGGCGCATTTGCCGTGAAACAAAAGATGGCAAAGGGAGAGAATAAAACATCGCCACGTGACTGGGTAGATTCTTTGTCAATTGAGGAGTTGGCAGCAGCTTATTGCAAATTTGGTGAGAAATGTGAGTGGATTACTGTTATTAGGGAGAAGCAGCAGTTTGGTTTGAATAATATGATTTCATCTGTTGTTGATAGAGATAAGGCAATTGCAGCACAGCCTTTTGAGTATAAAGGTTATGTCGCTTCTGTTTTTGGAGATCTCTACTCTCATTGCAATGAAGAGTATTATTGCAAAATAGGACCATGGACTGTAATTGGGCCAAAGAGTGTGGTTGAGGATTTTGCTAATGGAAGTGCTATATTCTTTACTTTGGAGGAATATATGAAGCAGACACCTGCCAAGGATGATCTTGATATGGAGACCTCTGTAAAGATAGTGGCTAATGTGAAAGAAGCAGGTGATTCAATCATGCAGGTTTTAAAGCCTTACTACAAAGAGGCATTTGAGAGAAAGATGAGCAGGAGTAACTTTGAGTTCTTTACTGCAGATATATACCACTCGGAAGGGAGAACACAGATTAGGGCAAATTTCTATTCAACAGTGTTGGCCAAGCACCCTGAGCCGCCAAAGGTAAGTGATGGGCAGGAGATGGTATTTGCTGTAGACAGTACTATTGTTATTCCTCAGGGACCTTTTGAGGTTAGGGATGCTTCAAAGAAAAGTGCTGCATATTTGGAGCAGTTGCCAAATATGAGACTCCGCTATATGGATGCCAACAAGAAGAGTGTTTGGGCGATACCATTTGAGACACCTATATGTGGCTACGTACAGCAGGTTGACCTGTATGCCAATGGCAGGTTGCAGATGCTGTTTGCTTCGGGTAATAAACTTTATCTGTTGGACAGGCTTGGAAGGTTTGTTAATGGATATCCGGCAAAGCTCCCTAAAAATGTGGTTTTAGGACCTAGACTCTTGAGAAATGTAAATGGTATAAGATATTCAATTCTTGTTCTCAATGAGGATAATACCATTTCTTGGTATGATATTTCCGGTAAACCAATAAAGGGATGGAGTGACATTAAGGCTCCGGAGTTTGTAAAGGAGCTTCCAGAATTCTTGAAGTTAGGAGGCAACAGATATTGGGTGCTAAGGGCGCCGTCACAATTGCTGTTGTATACAATAGATGGAAAGAGGGTGGAGATGGCAGACAAGAAAAAGAAGATAGACAGGGAGTCAGATGTTACATTGATGCCAGATGGAACGCTGAAAGTGAAGTGTACAGATGGGAAAGAGTATTTGTGGAATGTGACATCGGGAAAAATTAAAAAAGTGTAGTTGATGGAAGGATTTATAACGTTTTTGTTTTTTTTGGTGCTGTTCGGATGGATTATTGGAAAATTATTCCCGATAATTCTTGCATGGATAATAAAAAGAAAAATCAAGCAGGGTAATATGAATGGTGGATTTACCGGCTTTGGATGGAACAGTGGGCAAGGATTTACAGGATTCGGCGGTTTTGGACAGAACCAGCAACAGGAGGAGAAAAAACAGGAAGGAAAAGTAATTATATCAGATATTCCCAAACAGGAGAAGGTTATAGATAAGGAGGTTGGGGAATATGTTGATTTTGAAGAAAAATAATGGAAGATTTTAAAAGACTATTGGCGTACGCAAAGCCGTACAAGAGATTTTGGCCAGGATATCTTATCCTGTCTATTTTGTCTGTAATTTTTGGAGTGGTAAATTATGCACTAATTGACCCGCTTCTTACTGTGCTGTTCCAGCCTGAGACGATGGATGTGCAGGTTGTAAAACCTGTATTTTCTTGGGATCCGGCATATTTTGAGCAGATTTTTACATACTATCTTACCAAGGTGATGCATGCAAGCGGAATGCTTAGGGGGCTTATGTTTGTATGTGCATTTTTTGTGGTGGCGTCATTGCTGTCAAATATTACAAGATATCTTTCGCAGAGAATACTTGTGAATATGAGAACCTATATTATGCAGAACATCAGAAGGGATTTGTTCAAGAAAATCTCAAGTTTGCATGTGGGATATTTTCACGACCAGAAGAAAGGTGATATACTTTCATCAATTTCAAATGATGTTACTGAGGTGCAGAATGGTGTGGCCAATAGTTTTCATGTTTTGTTCAGGGAGCCGCTGCTGATATTGGGATTCCTTGCAGGTTTGTTTTACATGTCGCCAAAGCTTACAATGGTTACGTTGCTTACCTTGCCGTTCTCGGCTCTTGTGATTGGAAAAATAAGCCGTTCACTAAAACGTAAGGCTGCGGATACCCAGTCGTTGATGGGTAGAATTGTGAGCCATTTTGAGGAGGCGATATCAGGTATTAGGATTATTAAGGCATTTAATGCCCAGAAATATGTGAGGGGGAGTTTTGAGGAGACAAATGAGAAGCATAAGACCAGTAGCAGAAATATGTTCAACAAGCAGGAAATGGCTTCTCCGTTATCTGAGTTCTTGGGTATTACTGTAGCTGCTTCTGTGTTGTTCTATGGCGGATGGTTGCAGCTCAGAGGAGAACTTGGTATGGATATGCCTGCTTTTGTAGTGTATATAGGATTCTACTGGAGAGTGCTTGAACCAGCTAAGGCTATGTCGAATGCTTATGCAAGTATTCAGAGAGGAATGGTTTCAGGAAAGAGACTTTTTGCTATTTTGGACGTGGATAATCCTATTAAGGAGAAAGCTGACGCAGTGGAGCTTAAAGGGTTCAATGGTAGCATTGAGTTCAAGAATGTGAATTTTGCGTATGCTCAGGAGCCTGTTTTGAAGAATATCAATCTGGAGATTCCTAAGGGTAAGATGGTGGCTGTTGTTGGTCCGTCGGGAGGAGGAAAATCTACAATGGCAGATTTGTTGCCAAGATTTTATGATATTGAGGATGGTGAGATTTTGTTGGATGGAAAGAATATTAAGGATTATACTTTGGAGAGCCTGATTTCAGTTATGGGTATTGTTACCCAGGAGGCGATCCTATTTAATGATACTGTGTTCAATAATATTGCATTTGGTATGGAGAATGTTACTCAGGAGGATGTGGAAAGGGCTGCCAAGATTGCAAATGCACATGATTTTGTGATGCAGATGGAACAGGGGTATCAGACAAATATTGGTGATAGAGGTGCAAAATTGTCGGGAGGACAGAGACAGAGACTCTCTATAGCCCGTGCGGTGTTGAAGAATCCTCCTATCCTTATTCTGGATGAGGCAACTTCTGCTTTGGATACTGAGAGTGAGAGATTGGTACAGGATGCCCTTACAAATCTTATGAAGAACAGAACCTCAATTGTTATTGCCCACAGGTTGTCTACAATCAGAAATGCTGATGAGATAGTGGTGCTTAAGGAGGGTGAGATTATTGAAAGAGGTACTCATGATACACTTATTGGTGCAGGTGGAATGTATTCTAATTTGTGCCAGTTGCAGAATTATAAATAGAAACTAAACCTACAATACACATATTTTTATAAAACCTTACACATTATGGAAAGATCATTGAATAAAATTCTGGAGCAGAGTTTCAAGAAAAACTGGAATAGTCCTGCCCTGTCGGATTTTAAGGGTGTTACTCTATACTATAGAGATGTTGCAAGGCGAATTGAGAAACTTCATATTATATTCAATACTTGCGGAGTTAAGAAAGGTGATAAGATTGCTATCTGCTCAAGAAACCAGGCCAATTGGGGCGTAGTATTTTTAGCATGTATCACTTATGGTGCGGTTCCCGTTCCTATTTTGCATGAGTTTAAGCCAGGTAATGTGCATCATATCGTTAACCATTCAGATTCTCGAGTTCTTTTTGTAGGAGATATGGTTTGGGAGAATTTGTCGGAGAGTGAAATGCCTGATTTGGAAGCTATTATCCAGATAAATGATTTCTCTTTGTTGTGCTCTAGAAATGAGTATATTACTGAGACCAGAGAGCACTTGAACGAGATGTTTGGAAAGAAATATCCTAAGAGTTTTGGTCCGGAGGATTTGAACTATTATCAGGAGGAGAATGGTGATGAGTTGGCTATGATCAACTATACTAGCGGTACATCTGGTTTCTCTAAAGGTGTAATGATCCCATATAGAGCACTTCTATCAAATGTATTGTTCGGTCAGGAGGTGGTTCCTATGATCAATAACAAATCTAATGTGGTATCTATGTTGCCTACTGCCCATATGTACGGAATGATGTTTGAGTTCCTGTTTGAGATGACTATGGGTGCACATGTGCATTTCTTGACAAGAATACCTAGTCCAAGAATCATTATGGAGGCTTTTGCTACAATCAAGCCGGATATAATTGTTTCTGTTCCACTTATCATTGAAAAGATTTACAAACAGAAACTTCAGCCAATCTTGAACAAGACCAGTATGAAGGTGCTTTTGAAACTTCCTTTCATTGATCAGATGTTGCAGGATAAGATTAAGGAGGAACTTGTGAAAACTTTTGGTGGCAAGTTCTATGAGATTATTGTTGGAGGTGCCGCATTCAATAAGGAGGCTGATGAGTTCTTCAATAAGATTGGATTCCCTTATACTGTAGGATATGGAATGACAGAGTGTGCCCCTATCATTTCTTATGCTGCATGGGACAAGGCAAAATTGTTCTCTTGCGGTAAGGCTGCGCCAAGAATGGAGATTAGGATTGCTTCGGTAGATCCTGTAAATGTACCTGGTGAGATTCAGGTAAGAGGTGCAAACGTGATGTTGGGATATTATAAAAATGAAGAGGCAACAGCTGAGTCATTTACAGGTGACGGATGGATGAGAACAGGAGATATGGGAATTATTGATGAGGATGGTTACTTGTTCATTAAAGGAAGATGCAAGAGCATGATTCTGGGACCTTCAGGCCAGAATATATATCCTGAGGAGATAGAGAGTGCAATCAATACTATGCCTTATGTGATTGAATCTTTGGTTATAGATTCTAACGGCAAGTTGGTAGCGTTGATTTATCCTGATATGGAGCTTGCTGGCAAGGACGGTATGGATAAGGCTGCTGTGCTTAAGAAGATGGAGGAGAATATTGCGGCTGTTAATGTTGATATGCCTAATTATTCCAAGATATCAGGTGTTAAGCTTGTGCCTGAGGAGTTTGAGAAAACACCTAAGAAGAGCATTAAACGATATATGTACCAAAATAGCTAATTATGAGCGAAAAGCAACTCCAATTTGACAAAAGCTACCTGAAGATGGCTGGAGTGTGGGCCAAGAATTCCTACTGCGTCCGCAGACAGGTGGGTGCACTTATTGTTAAGGACAGGAGTATTATTTCTGATGGATATAATGGCACTCCATGCGGTTTTGAGAATGTGTGTGAGGATGATGAGGGTTGTACCAAGCCTTATGTCTTGCATGCAGAGGCAAATGCCATTACAAAGATGGCAAAATCAAATAACAGCAGTGATGGGGCCACTTTGTATGTGACAGCAGCTCCTTGTATGGAGTGTGCCAAACTGATTATTCAGGCAGGAATAGTGAGAGTAGTGTATAGGGATGCCTATAGGGTTACTGATGGTATAGATTTGCTTGTTAGGGCAGGTGTGATTGTTGAGCAGATTGACTCATCACAATTGGAGGATTAAACAGAAAAGGGAGATGGACGAGAATAAAAGGAGAAGGTTGTCCCTGGTAATGTGGGGTGTAATGTTCTTGTTGCTGATTGGCTTGTATGTGGGCCAGTTGGGAACGGGACGTAGGGAACTTAAGGTGAAGAGCCATAATTGGGATAAGCTGATGCTGGTATTGGATCAGATTGAGAGGAATTATGTTGATTCAATTGAGTATGGTAATCTTATTGAGAAGATTCTTCCTCATGTTATGGAAAATCTCGATCCTCATTCTGTCTATTTGCCGCCAGTGGAACTGAAGGCTGCTGATGAGTCGCTTGAAGGTAATTTCAGTGGTATAGGTATTCAGTTTAATGTTCCTGCAGATACTGCAATTGTGATTAGTGTAATTGGAGGTGGACCGTCGGAAAAAGCAGGATTGCTGTCGGGAGACAGAATTGTTAAAATTGATGGCAAGACTGTTGCCGGAGTGAAAATGGATCAGGATTCTTTGGTGAAGATGCTAAAAGGTCCTATAGGTACAAAGGTGAATGTTGAGGTTAAGAGGGATGATTTGTCTGAACTTATACCTTTTGATATCATTAGGGACAAGATTCCTGTTAAGAGTGTTGATGTGGCACTTAAACTTGAGGATGGTTTGGGATATGTGAAACTTTCCAAGTTCAGCAAGACCTCCTATGAGGAGTTTTTGTCGGCAGTGATTTCTTTGAGGGCTGATGGGGTGGATACCTTGATTTTTGACCTTAGAGATAACTCTGGCGGTTATCTAGGACAGGCGCTGCTATTGTCGAAAGAGTTTCTAAAAAAGGGTGAGACTATTGTGTATATGGAGGGAAGGAACCGCAAAAGAGAGGAATTTAGGGCAGATGGAAGAGGCGTGTTTCAGGATATGGGATTGTATGTGCTCATTAACGAAAACTCAGCATCTTCTTCTGAAATTTTTGCAGGGGCAATGCAGGATAATGATAGGGCAATCATTGTGGGACGCCGTTCTTATGGTAAGGGACTTGTGCAGGAACCTGTGTATTTTTCTGATAAGTCTGGAATAAGGCTTACAGTGGCCAGGTATCATACCCCTACGGGAAGATGTATACAGAAACCATATGGTGATGATTACGGCCTTGATATAGTGGAACGCTACAAACATGGTGAGATGTTTTCAGCGGACAGTATAAAGAAGATAGATTCCCTCAAGTACGTAACTCCAAAAGGAAAAGTGGTATATGGAGGCGGTGGTATTATTCCAGATGTATTTGTGCCGGTTGATACAGTTGGAGTGACCAATTTCCTTGTGGCTTGCAACAGAAAGAGCCTGATTGTAAAGTATAGCAATGTATTGGCAGACATGTACAGAAAAGAGCTTAGGGAAGTTGCAACTTTTGATGATATGGAGAAACTGGTATCTTCAATAGATATTGAGGGAGGTTTCCTTGCTTATGCACGCAAAAATGGTGTGAAGCCGGCTAAAGGTGAGTGGGAAGAATCAAAGGAAATTGTGGTATTGCAGTTGTGCGGACTCCTTGGAAGATATACAGTACTTGATGATAATGCGTTTTATCCATATATACTGAGAATTGATAACGTGATGGATAAAGTAAAACAGATAAAAATTCAATAAAACACTTGAAATTATGGCAAAACTTATTGGAATGGCTGCAGACCATGCAGGTTATGAGCTTAAAGAGGCTTTGAAACCCCTTTTGAATGAGATGGGTTATGAGGTTAAAGATTTTGGAACCCATTCAACTGAGAGTATGGATTATCCGGACGTTGCCCATCCTTTGGCAGAGGCTGTTGAGAAAGGCGAGGTTTGTTGTGGTGTGGCTATGTGCGGTTCTGCAAATGGTATCAGCATGTCTTTGAACAAACATCAGGGAGTAAGGGCAGCAATTTGTTGGAATCCTGAGCTCGCATCTTTGGCAAGACAGCATAATGATGCAAATATCTTGTCTTTGCCTGCAAGATTTATCTCTGAGGAGTTGGCAAAAGAGATTGTTAAAGCATATTTTGCTGCAGACTTTGAGGGAGGAAGACACCAGAGAAGAGTAGAGAAAATTGCTTGCAAATAATTTGATGAGCGAGTTTTTGACAATAGATAATGATAATCTTCAACCCCTTGGAAATAACATTGATGATTATCCGGGGGGTGTTGTGCTCCCGATAGACAAACCTTACAGATGGACATCTGCAGATGTTGTAAGGAAAGTCAAGTTTATAGCGCAGAAGCATTTTCATAAGAAAAACCTTAAGGTTGGCCATGCTGGAACATTGGATCCGTTGGCTACCGGGGTACTTCTTGTATGTCTTGGTAAGGCAACAAAGCAGGCTGAGACCCTTCAGGCTCAGCAAAAGGAGTATATTGCCCAGATTGAGCTGGGTGCAACAACTCCTTGTTATGATATGGAGAAAGAGATTGATGCCAGGTATCCGTATGAGCATATCACAAGGGAGATGGTAGAAGAGGCTGTTAAAGGTTTTATTGGTGAGCAGGACCAGATTCCTCCAGTATTTTCTGCAAAACTGATAGATGGGACAAGGGCATACGAAATGGCAAGGGCAGGAGAGGAGGTTGTAATGAAACCTGCAAGAATTACAATCTATGATATGGAGGTAATGGAGTTTGATCTTCCCAAATTGGTGCTAAGAGTGAAATGCAGCAAGGGAACATATATCCGTTCTATTGCTAGGGATATGGGCGTGGCTTTAGGTAGTGGAGGTTACCTGCAGGGACTTATAAGAACTCAATCTGGAGGTTTTGTCGTTGATAAGGCCTTGAAGATGGAGGATTTGGATATCGTTATGAAAAAATAAGATAAAAAATAGGGAAAATGAAACATTCCCTGTTTTTTTTCGTATAACTATTACTTTTTGATTTTTTATACTTAGACAAGATATGAAGTTATCACAATTCAACTTTCCCCTTACAATTGAGCAGATTGCAAAGTATCCTGCAAAATTTAGGGATGAATCCAGATTGTTGGTGTTGCATAAGGCAACAGGCGAGATTGAGCACAAACAGTTTAAAGATATCATCAATTATGTAGAGGCTGGTGATACTTTTGTATTTAACGATACAAAGGTGTTCAAAGCAAGACTTTATGGAAATAAAGAGAAAACTGGAGCGGAGATTGAAGTTTTCCTTTTGAGAGAGCTTAACAGGGAGCAGAGACTTTGGGATGTGCTTGTAGACCCTGCCAGAAAGATTAGAATTGGTAACAAGCTGTATTTTGGTGAGGATGATTCTCTTGTAGCAGAGGTGATAGATAATACAACTTCACGAGGTAGAACGTTGAGATTCCTTTATGATGGAAGTTATGAGGAGTTCCGTGATGCATTGTTTGCAGTAGGTGAGCTTCCAATTCCAAAATGGATCAGGACAAAACCTGAGGAGATAGATAATGAGAGATTCCATACTATCTATGCTCAGAATGAGGGTGCTGTTGCTACACCGGCTGCAGGCCTTCATTTTAGCCGAGAGTTGTTCAAGAGAATGGAGATTAGAGATGTGAACTCTACATTCTTGACCTTGCATATGGGGTTGGGCCATTTCAGAAAGGTTGATGTTGAGGATTTGTCAAAACACAAGATGGACTCAGAGCAGATGGTGATTACCGAGGAGACAGCTCAGATGATCAACTCCACTAAAGCTGCAGGTCATAAAGTGTTTGCTGTAGGTATTACAGTAAACAGGGCACTGGAAACACCAGTTACTACTAAAGGAGAGGTAAAACCTTATGTGGGGTGGACAAATAAATTTATTTTCCCTCCATATCAGTTTGCTGTAGCAGATGCCCTTGTAACCAATTTTCATATGCCGCTTTCTACAATGTTGATGTCGGTGGCTGCTTTTGGTGGTTATGACAATGTGATGAATGCATACAAAGTTGCACTTGCAGAGGGTTATCAGTTTGGTACCTACGGTGATGCTATGCTTATAATTTAATTGATCATTTAGGGGGACAGTAGACGCCTCTTTTTATAGAAAAAGCAAAACCTGCCTATTGTAAGGTGGGTTTTGCTTTTTTTGGTACAGTTATGTGCATGTTGGAGGTAATTTAGAATTAAAAACTTGATGGAAGAGATTGTTTTAAGGTGTGCTTTGGGGAGGGAGTTCCTGTATAGGCCGCATGTGGCGAGAGAACTGTTGCAGAGGTTTGGTAGTGCCAATGAGATTTATGAGGTGGCGATGAATGAATGTGAGGAGATTGGATTTGGGGATGATGTATTGCATGAAACTGTCGGGAAGATTAGGCAGGCATTCTCTCAGGAGGGGATGATGTGGGCTCAGGAGGAGGTGAAATGGTGCAGAAGTAAAGGGATAAAGCTGATTTTTTATGGAGAGCCGGATTACCCTGTTTTACTAGGAGAGGTGTATGATGCTCCGTTTATGTTGTATTACAAAGGAACGGCAGATATGAATAATCCTAGAAGTATCTCTATAGTGGGAACACGACTGGCTTCCATGTATGGAAAGGAGGCTTGCAATATGGTGGTGGAGCATTTGGCGGAGTACACTCCAATGGTGGTGAGCGGACTGGCATATGGGATTGATATTGCTGCACATAAGGCCGCTCTTAAGAACGGATTGCCTACTATTGCAGTATTACCAAATGGGTTGGATATGGTGTATCCTGCCAGACATAGGGATATTGCGGTTGAGATAATCAGAAAAGGTGGCGGACTTCTTACAGAGTTCCCAAGGGGGTGTTCTCCCCATAAGATGAATTTTGTTAAACGGAATAGGATTGTAGCTGCCATCTCTCAGGCTCTGGTGGTTGTGGAAAGTAGGGTTAAAGGGGGGGCTATGATTACTGTTGAGTATGCAAATGGATATAATAGAGAGATATTTGCTCTTCCCGGGAGGGTGAGTGATGTAAATTCTTTTGGGTGCAATTATTTGATTTCCAAAAATGTTGCATCTATATACAGTTCTGCTGCTACAATTCCTGCGGCGTTGGGCTGGGATACTTGCAGATTTGCTGAGACAGAATATCAGCCGCAATTATTTTCATTTGATATTGAGAATAAGGAAAAAATATTGCTAACTTTAAAGTTTGATAAACCTATGGGGGTGGAAGAAATTAGTAGGGCAACCGGTTTGGAATGGGGGATCCTTTCATCTTTGTTGCTTGAGATGGAGGTGGAGGGGAAGGTGGTCTCTGTAGGAAACAGTGATTATTTTAGAAAAAGATGATACAGTTGATAGATACTCATGCCCATCTTTATGATGAGGCTTTTGATGGAGATTTGGAAGAGGTTGTGGGGAAGATTAAAAGTGCCGGAGTTATAAAATGTATTTTTCCGGGGATAGATTCATCTTCTTTTGAAAGTCAGCAGAAAGCGGCTGCTATGTGTGGGGATTTTGTTGCTCAGGCAATGGGACTTCATCCTACTTCTGTTGGTGAAAATTGGCAGCAGGAGTTGGAGTTTGCTCTTAATGCCTTGGAGGATAAGAAGTATATTGCTGTGGGAGAGATTGGTATGGACGGGTACTGGAGCAGAGAGTTTATTGAGGAGCAGAAAGAGGTGTTTAAGGTGCAGTTGGAGTTGGCATACAAGAAAGGCCTTCCGGTAATTATTCATGCCAGAGAGGCTACTGAAGAGATATTTCAAGTTCTGGATTCCTTGAATGGAAGGGTTCCGCGTGGAGTATTTCATGCATTCAGTGGCAGTTATGAGACTTATGAGAGGATTACCAAGTATGGAGACTTTATGATTGGAATTGGGGGTGTGGTTACTTATAAGAATGCAGGTGTAGCCAAGAGTGTGGAGAGGATACCTCTGGACAGGATTGTGTTGGAGACAGATAGCCCGTATCTTACACCTGTGCCAATGAGAGGGAAAAGGAACGATTCCTCGTATCTGGTATATATTGCTGAAAAAATAGCCCAGATAAAGGGTATCTCGTTGGAGGATGTTGCTGCTGCAACCACTGCAAATGCACAAATTATGTTTGGAATATAATATATCTGTTATGTATAGAAAGATATTGCTAATATACACAGGCGGTACAATTGGAATGAAGCAGGATCCAGAGACCTTGGCCCTGAAACCTTTTAATTTCAATCAAATACTTGAGGAGGTGCCTGAACTCAAAAAGTTTGGATGTGTAATTGACACTTATTCCTTTGAGCCAATCATTGATTCGTCTGATGTGCAGCCGGAGATATGGGTGAAACTTGCTACCCTTATTAAGGATAATTATGAGAAGTATGACGGTTTTGTTGTACTACATGGTACAGACACAATGTCCTATACAGCTTCTGCGTTGAGTTTCATGTTTGAAAATCTGGCAAAACCTGTAGTTCTTACAGGCAGTCAGCTTCCTATAGGCATGCTCCGTACCGATGGCAAGGAGAACCTTATATCATCAATTGAAATTGCATCGGCAATTGATGCCAATGGCTTCCCGACAGTTCCAGAAGTATGTATCTATTTTGATGCTCACCTTTATAGGGGTAACCGTACCACAAAATATAATGCGGAGAACTTTAGAGCATTCAGGTCTGCCAATTGTCAGGTTTTGGCAGATGTGGGTATACATATCAAGTATAACCCGTCGGAGATAAGGTATCCTGATGATTATTCTCAGGAATTGCGAGTGTCTACCGATTTGGATACAAGGGTGGCTGTGCTGAAAATATTCCCGGGAATAACTCCGGCTGTGATGGATGCAATTTTGGGAATGGAGGGATTGCGGGGTGTGGTTCTTGAGACATTCGGATCGGGGAATGCCCCTACGTCTGAATGGTTTGTGAGTAGGATTAAGGATGCAGTAAGAAAGGGTTTGGTTGTGCTTAATGTAACCCAGTGTCAGGCAGGTAAGGTGGATATGGATGCGTATGCAACAGGTGTGGCCCTTAAGAACGAAGGTGTGATAAGCGGTTTTGACAGTACTACCGAGGCTGCTTTAACAAAGATGTTTTATGTGTTGGGCCAGAGTAATAATTTACAGGAGATTAAAACGTTGTTAAACAGTAATTTACGTGGTGAAATAACAATTTAGGGGCAATAAAGTTGTGCCAGTTTGGAAAATTTTACGTAAATTGCGCGGAAATTTATAGTGCAAACACAAAACTATAACTATTTAAATACATTGTTTAATTAAAAAAATTCAAAAAAAATTATGAAAAAATTTTTCATGTTTTTGGCAGTTATCGGCTTCGTAGCTCTAGCTGCTAATGATGTAGTAGCTCAGACTAATGACGCTGCAGCTCAGGAGCTTCTTGCAGGTGCTGCTTCTGATGCACCAGTTTACCAGCAGATCAAAGCTAAATTCATCGACGGTGGTGTAGGCTTTATGGCTGCTATCCTTCTATGTCTTATCCTTGGTCTTGCAGTTGCAATTGAGAGAATTATCTACCTTTCACTTTCAACTACAAACACTTCTAAACTAATTGCTAAAGTTGAGGATGCTCTAGCTAACGGTGGCGTTGAGGCTGCTCTTGAGGTTTGCCGCAACACTCGTGGCCCAGTAGCTTCTATCTTCTACCAGGGTCTTAGCAGAATGGATCAGGGTCTTGAGGCTGTAGAGAAATCAGTAGTTTCTTACGGTGGTGTTCAGGCTGCTCAGCTTGAGACTGGTCTTACTTGGTTGTCATTGTTCATTGCTATGTCTCCAAACCTTGGTTTCTTGGGTACAGTTATCGGTATGATCGGTGCATTTGATGCTATCCAGGCTGCTGGTGATATTTCACCTATCGTTGTAGCTTCAGGTATTAAAGTTGCGTTGATTACTACAGTTGCCGGTTTGATCGTTGCTCTAATTCTTCAGGTGTTCTTTAACTATATCACTGCAAAAATCGAGGGTCTAGTTATCACTATGGAGGACGCTTCAGTATCATTGATCGACATTTTAGTAAAAGCAAAAAAATAATTTAAAATGAAACTAGTAAAATATCTATATTATTTATTACTAGCTGTATCTGCTGTACTTATCGTGTTGTTCTATGCACAGGGTACACCAGAGTCAATGGTGTCAACAATTTTGAATTGGGCTTATGTGCTAATTGCTATAGCGCTTGTTAGCATGCTTATTCTACCTTTGTTCTTCAAATCAGGTAAGAAAGTGCAGAAGTCTTCTCTAATTGCTTACGGCATCTTTGCAGTAGTAATTGTTGTAGCAGTATTGTTCTCTAGCGATGCAGCACTTGAGGGTGTTACTACCAGCGTGGAGCCTTCTGCTCAGGATTTGAAATTTACCGACGGTGGTGTTATGGCAGCTGGTCTTTTGATCGCTATTTCATTCATAGCTATTATCGTAGGTAGCCTTAAAAACATGTTCAGTAAATAATAACCATTAAGAAATAAAGATATGGCAAAACCACTTCCAGCGTTAAATACGACTTCAACTGGTGACATTGCGTTCTTGTTGCTTATCTTCTTCTTGGTGGCTACAACAATGGAGACAGACAAAGGTATTCAAAGACGTTTGCCTCCTATGCCTGACGAGAATCAGAAACAGCAGGATATTAAGGTTAACCGCAGAAACATCGTTGTTGTTAGAATTAACGCTCAAGATAGAATCTTGGCTGGTGGTGTTCCAATGGACGTTACTCAGGTTAAAGACCAGATTAAAGAGTTCATCACCAATCCAACCAACAGTGAGTCTCTTCCAGAGAAAGAGATGAAAGAAATTGAGGGATTTGGCCAATATGCAGTTTCAAAAGGTGTTGTTTCATTGCAGAATGACCGTGGTACAAGTTACAGCGCATACCTACGAGTTCAGAATGAGATCGTAAAAGCGTTCAACGAGATTCGTGATGATTTTGCAATGGTAAATTATGGTTCTAAATACGCTGATTTGGATGAGGAGAAACAGAAGATCGTTCGTGATGCTGTTCCTCAGTCAATTTCAGAGGCAGAGCCTAAAGATGTTTCAAAGAAAAGATAATTAGGAGGATTAGAAATGGCAAAATTTACTAAGAAAGGAAAGAGACAGCTTGCTAGCTTCTCAATGTCTTCTACCTCAGATATTATCTTCATGCTTATCTTCTTCTTCATGGTGTCTACTACTATGCGTGAGAGTGATAAGCTGGTTATGGTAAAACTTCCAGAGGCATCAGAGACAGCAAAATTGGACCGCAAGGACTTGGCTTCATATATCAACATTGGTACCCCTGTTAAAGATAAACAGGCCGAGTATGGTACAGACGCTCGTATCCAGTTGAACGACTCTTTCAGAACCGTTTCAGATATTCGTGACTTCATTGCTGTAGAGCGTGAGTCTATGAGTGAGGGTGACCGTCAGTTCATGACAACTGTTATCAAAGCAGATGAGAATGTTCGTATGGGTATCATCAGTGATGTTAAACAAGAGCTTAGACGTTGTTCTGCTCTAAAGATTATGTACTCAGCAAGAACTGTTGATCAAGTTAGATAATCTTTTGAGTTTGAATATAAATTAGGGTGGCGTTTGCCACCCTTTTTTTTGTATATTTGCGTTCATCTAAATTTTATTTTATGAGGAAGAGTTTCAGTAAATTACTGCTTTTGACAGCAGTTGCAATAATGGCAGTTTCTTGTTCGGCACAGAAGCAGGCCAAGTATGTGTTTTATTTCATTGGCGATGGTATGGGCTTTTCCCATATTTCTTTGACAGAGGGTTATAAGGCTACAGTAGAGGGTAAGGTTGGTAATGAACCGCTTTGTTTTACCCAATTCCCTGTAATGGGTATGGCTACTTCGTATTCAGCCAACAAATATATTACTTGTTCATCTGCTGCCGGTACAGCATTGGCCACAGGTACAAAGACAAATAACGGTATGTTGGGTGTTACTCCCGACAGTTTGAAACTTACTGCAATTTCTTACAAGATTCATAATGCAGGATATCCTGTTGGCATCACAACTTCTGTAACCATTGATCATGCTACACCAGGTTCATTTTATGCAAATTCTGCTGCAAGAAGTGATTATTACAATATAGGTGAACAGCTGGCTGTGTCGGGTTTTGAATTCTTTGGTGGCGGTGGATTTTATGGTGCTAAGGATGAGAGGGAAGCAGAGAAATCATTGTATGATTTGGCTACAGAGAACGGGTACTCCATATCTTATGGTTTAGAGGAATATTCAAAGGTTAAAGAGGGGGCTGAGAAGATGATTCTGTTCCAGCAGAAAGAGAAAAGGGACAATGACCTTCCATATGTTTTGGATAGGGGTGCTGATGACCTTACACTTCCTCAAGTAGTGGAGAGTGCTATTGATTTCCTTGAGAATGAAAAGGGATTTTTCCTTATGGTTGAAGGTGGAAAAATAGATTGGGCTGCTCATTCTAATGACCTCGCAGGTACTATATTTGAATTGCTTGATTTTGACCAGGCAATAGCGGTTGCTTATGAATTTTATAAGAAGCATCCTAATGAGACCCTTATTGTGGTAACCGCAGATCACGAAACAGGTGGAGTTACCTTAGGTAGGGAGAAAGGTTACGTGTATGATCTTTCTGTAGTTGAAAAGGCAGGTAAGGCTGCAGCAGGGAGTGATGTTTCAAACTATATGGATGATATTTCAAAAGATTCCCTTTCTGTAGTGGCAAAGATTGGATGGACAACCACTTCCCATACAGGAGGAGCAGTTCCTGTGTTTGCTGTTGGAGTGCAGAGCAGTATGTTTGCAGGGAGACAGGATAATACAGATATTCCAAAGAAAATCTGTAAGGCAATGGGTGTTGAATTCTAAAATGTTAAAGATATGAGAAAACTATTTGTTGTTATTTTGGCAGCTTTTGTCTTGGGGTCGCTACAAGGTTGTGCACAGGTACAGGACAATACCGGAAGGGAATTCAGAGGTGGATGGATACATATTGTGGGAAATACCAAGATAAAGGATATGAGCCGTCAGGAGGTTCAGGATATGTTTGTGGAGGTATTGGATTCCATGCAGACTGCTGGTTGCAATGCAGTCATTTTCCAGGTAAGGCCATGTGCAGATGCATTCTATAAATCAGAGGTTGAACCTTGGAGCAGATATTTGTCGGGAGTACAGGGTGTACCTCCTACAGAGGAGTGGGATCCTATGGAGTTTATGATTGCTGAGAGCCACAAGAGGGGTATGGAGTTCCATGCATGGTGTAATCCGTACAGAGTTACTTTGCTGGAGGAGGATTCTTTATGTGCTGAGCATCTGTATTTCCAGCATCCTGAGATCTTTGTGAAGCATGGCAAGCAGCTGTATTTTAATCCGGCAGAGCAGCTTTCAAGAGATTTTACAACTAAGGCAATTGCTGATATTGTAAACCGCTATGATATTGAGGCTATCCATTTTGATGATTATTTTTATCCATATCCAATCAAGGGAGTTGAGTTCAACGATTCTTTGGCATTTGAGAGATATACCACTGCTCAGGGGATTGATGTAACTGATTCTACCGAGTACAAGAGAGTATTGGGTGACTGGAGAAGAGAGAATGTGGAATTGCTGATAAGACAGTTGAATGATACCATTAAGGAGATAAAACCGTGGGTAAGATTTGGTATCAGTCCATTTGGAATTCACAGAAACAAAAAGGATACTCCCGACGGATCTGGAAGTAATACCAACGGCCTTTCAAACTATGAAGAGTTGTTTGCCGATGTTCCACGTTGGGCAGAGCTTGGAATTATTGATTATGTTGTTCCTCAGCTTTATTGGGAGATAGGACACAGGGTAGCTTGTTATGATATCCTTATCAATTGGTGGAATGACACTTGGAAAAGAGGTCATCTTTATATTGGTCAGAGTATCGGTTCTTTCAGCAAACCTGATGTGAACAATCCTGAGGTTGACCAGACCGAAACCAAAATGAGGATGGTTAGGGAACTTCCTAATGTGTATGGCAATGTTTGGTGGCCTGCTTGGAGTCTTGTGAGAAATACTGCTAAAGTTCAGGAGAACCTTAGAACAAAATACCAGAAAACACCGGCTTTGATACCTGTGTATCATGAATTGGACAATAAAGCTCCTAAAGGTGTGGAAGAGTTGGTATGCACTAATGGCAAACTTACATGGAAACAGAATGTAAAGGATGCTTCGGATCCTATGCAGAAGTCTTTGTTCTATGCTGTTTATTATTTTGCCGAGGGGGTAGAGGCTGATATTGCAAATAAAGAGTGCCTGATTAAGCTGGTTCCAGACTCAGAGTTTGATACAGCGTTGAATCCTGTTCATGGTGAGGGTGGTAAATATATAGTTACAGTGGTAGACAGATGTTGGAATGAGAGCAAGGGTTCAGAGGTGGTGAAGTTTTAATTTGTCGGGAAGAAAATATGATTGATATGAAGAAAATTTTAGTTTCGGTCCTTTTGGCTGTTATGACAACGGTAGTTTTTGCACAGAAAAAGTACAGCGACCATTACTATAAAAGAACTGCACAGTTTGAGCAGGAGAGACCTGTAAATTCCAATGACATTGTTATGTTGGGAGACAGTCTTACTGAGGGTGGAGATTGGGCAACTTTGTTTAAGGATTGGTTGCCTACAGGTATTTCTGTTGTAAACAGAGGTATTGTGGGGGATGATGCTCCTGGAATTTATGACAGGTTGCACCAGATTTTGCCGGGTAATCCTTATAAGATTTTCCTCCTTGTGGGGGTGAATGACATAAGCCACCAGATTACATCAGACAGTGTGCTTGTGGATATTGAGAGAGTGGTAAAGGAGATTACCCAGAAGTGTCCTAATACTACCCTATATATTCAATCTTTGTTGCCTTATAACTACGACAAGTGTATCTACAAGACAATGAATAAAGTTGACAAGACACATACTATACGAAGAGTGAACAAGGGGTTGAGGAAGATGGCTCGCAAGTATGATCTTGAGTTCATTTACTTGTATGATTATTTTGTAGCACCCGGATCTTTGCATCTGGATGGCAGGTTTACCAAGGATGGTCTGCATATAAATAAGGCTGCATACAAGATTTGGGCAAATGCTTTGAAAAAGTATGTAAAATAATTTTAACTTTGCATTCTTCTACTGATACAGATAAATTACTTATACGATGAGTGAGATAAAAAGAATGAGAATAGCCCAGTTGCTCAGCCAGACTCCAGGTGTTGAGGTATTGGCAAAAGGTTGGGTGAGAACCAAAAGAGGGAACAAAAATGTAGCCTTCATTGCTTTGAATGACGGTTCTACAGTAAATAATATTCAGGTTGTATGTGATGCTGCCAACTTCTCTGAGGAGTTGCTTAAGAGCATTACAACAGGTGCTTGTATTGCTGTAAAAGGTGATCTTGTAGAGTCTATGGGTAAAGGACAGAGCGTTGAGATCCAGGCTAAGGAGATTGAGGTTTATGGTACTGCAGATGTTGAGACATATCCTTTGCAGAAAAAGGGTCACAGCATGGAGTTCTTGAGGGAGATTGCCCATTTGAGACCTCGTACCAATACTTTTGGCTGTGTGCTTAGAATCAGACATGCAATGGCGTTTGCTATTCATAAATATTTTAATGATAGAGGTTTCTGCTACTTGCATACTCCACTTATCACAGCAAGTGACTGTGAGGGTGCTGGTGCAATGTTCCAGGTAACTACTATGGACCTTAATAATATCCCTAAGACTGAGAATGGTGAGGTTGATTTCTCTGGAGATTTCTTTGGCAGGCAGACTGCTCTTACTGTAAGTGGTCAGCTAGAGGGTGAGCTTGGTGCTATGGCTCTTGGTCAGATTTATACATTCGGACCTACTTTCCGTGCCGAGAACTCAAATACTCCAAGACACTTGGCAGAGTTCTGGATGGTGGAGCCTGAGATGGCATTCTATGAAATTCAGGATAATATGGATTTGGCTGAGGACTTTATCAAATATTGTGTGAAATACGCTTTGGACAACTGTATGGACGACCTTAAGTTCTTGAACGATATGTTTGACAAAGAGCTTATCAGCCGTCTTGAGAGTGTAATTTCAACTGAATTTGTAAGATTGTCATACACTGACGGTATTGATATCCTTCTTAAGAGTGGTGAGAAATTTGAGTTCCCAGTTGCTTGGGGTGTTGACCTTCAGAGTGAGCATGAGAGATACCTTGTTGAGAAACACTTCAAGAAACCGGTTATCCTTACAGACTACCCTAAAGATATCAAGGCATTCTACATGAAACAGAATGAGGATGGCAAGACTGTTAGGGCTATGGATGTATTGTTCCCTAAGATTGGAGAGATCATTGGCGGTTCTCAGAGAGAGGAGAGCTACGAGAAGCTTAAAGCACGTATTGATGAGTTGGGTATGGATACTACTAACTTGTGGTGGTATATGGATACCCGTCGTTTTGGCTCAGCTCCTCACAGTGGATTTGGTTTGGGATTTGAGAGACTTCTTTTGTTCGTAACAGGTATGCAGAACATCAGAGACGTTATCCCATTCCCAAGAACTCCTAAATCAGCTGAATTCTAGAAATGGGTTTCCTGGATTCAAAAGAAAAGAAAACAGGATTTTATGCCACCATTATTTTTCATTTGGTGGTACTTATAATATTTCTCCTCACTGCAATCCATGGGGTTGTGAGTGAGGAGACTTCTTTTGTATTGGATTTTTCTAAGCTTGAAGAACTTGAGCAGATTGCAAAGCAGGAAGAGCTTAAGGCCAAAGCCAGCAAAGAACTTGATGATCTGTTGAGTGGCAAGACTGTTGCCAACCAGTACCGCAATGTGGCAGTTGACAGAAGTAGTCAGGCCCTTAAGGATGATCGCTTTAAAAACCCAAATCAGGTATATGACGAAGCTCGCGAACTTCAGCGCAAACTGGATGCTTCCCGTGCAGCAGCCCTTAGAGAACAGCAAGGCGAAGATGCTGTAGAGACAGGTAATGATAATCTTCCCGACAGCAATGCTCCACAATACAAAGGCCCCTCAGTAATTTCATATTCTCTCGACGGCCGAAAAGCAATGTCACTTCCAGTACCGGCCTACAAATGCCAGGGTGGAGGCGATGTAAGCATCCGTATCACTGTAAACAGAAAAGGATACGTAACAGCAGCTGCAGTGATTGGCAATGTTGCAGACGAGTGCATTGTTAAATCAGCTCTCGCAGCGGCCAAAAGAAGCCGTTTTACCGCCTCATCCACCGCTCCCGACAAACAGGTTGGCGAGATTGTATATCGCTTCATAGCGCAGTAAAAACATAAAAAATAGGGCAGCCCTTGCAGACCGCCCCGAGTGAAAAGTTTTTCAAGTAGTGTGTGTATTTATACTGCTTTCTGGCCAGCTTCAATTCTGCGAAGGGCTTCCTCCTTACCTACAAAGTAGATGATATCTGCAATGCCCAATCCTTTAGCCTGACCAACAAAGAATAGACGGAGGGTATTCATTACTGCACCCATTTTCCACTCATTCTCTTTAATATATCCTGTAAGTTTCTCCTCAATTGCGTGTACGCACTCAGCTTTAGGAGTGTTACCTGCTGTGGCAAACTCTTTAATCTCCATAGCTGCTATGAAAGCTTTCACCTTCTCAATGATTTCCATTGTCTCTGGGGTACAGAATTTCTTCACATCGGCCTCTGCATAAGCAGTAGGGGCAACAAAGAAATAGCTGCATATATCCCAGAAATCGGCAACAAAGTGTGCTCTCTCTTTAATAAGGCCGCATAGCTGCTCAACAAATGCCACAGGGTATTTGCTTGTGTCTACACCTTTCTCTTGTAGAATAGGGATGAACTGCTGGGCAAGCTGAGCGTCTGTCTGTTTTCTCAAATACTCCTGGTTGAACCATTTTGCCTTGTCTGCATTGAATCTTGCACCTGATTTGATTACTCTTTCCAATGAAAATGCCTGTACAAGTTCATCAATAGTGAAAAGCTCTTGCTCTGTACCTGGATTCCAGCCAAGTAGGGCAAGTAGATTAACGAATGCCTCTGGATAGTAGCCATCCTCTCTGTAGCCGCGGCTCACCTCACCCTCCGGATTAACCCATTTTAAAGGGAATACAGGGAATCCAAGTCGGTCTCCGTCGCGTTTGCTCAATTTGCCTTTTCCATCGGGTTTCAAAAGCAATGAAAGGTGTGCAAAACGTGGTTGTGTCCCAGTCCATCCGAATGCCTTGTAAAGCATGTAGTGCAAAGGGAGAGATGGTAACCACTCCTCACCGCGGATTACTTCAGTAATCTCCATCAAGTGGTCGTCAACGATGTTTGCAAGGTGGTATGTAGGGAGCTCATCAGCTCTTTTCCATAGCACTTTGTCATCTATAGTATTTGTGTTTACTTCAATGTGTCCTCTGATAAGGTCATCCATTGCAACAATCTCGTTCTCAGGGTTCTTGAAACGTATTGTCCAGTTGGTAGTTGTCTCAAGTAAAGTCTTTACCTCATCTGCAGGTAGGGTAAGGGAGTTTTTAAGCTCTTTACGTGTCTGGTAGTTGTAGATGAAGTTCTGTTTGTTTGCTTCTGCCTCTTTTCTTTTTGCATCAAGCTCTTCTGCAGTGTCAAATGCATAGTATGCGTAACCGTTCTCAATCAGCTGCTCTGCATATGCTCTGTAGATAGGTTTTCTCTGAGACTGGCGGTATGGGGCATGAGGGTGTCTCTCAGATGGAGTTTCAACAACATTACCCTGTGCATCCACTCCCTCGTCGGGAATAATGCCACACCAGTTCAATGAATCTATGATATATTTTTCTGCTCCAGGTACAAATCTCTGTGAATCGGTATCCTCAATACGGATTATGAAATCTCCACCTGCCTGTTTTGCGTACAAGTAGTTGTATAATGCAGTTCTTACACCACCCATGTGTAATGGACCTGTTGGACTTGGTGCGAACCTTACTCTTCTTTTTCTCTCACTCATAATTATTTGATATCAATTAGGGTGCAAACTTACTAAATTTCTGTCATTATTCCCGACAGCTTCTTATTTCTTCTGATGTATGCAGGAACTCTTTCCAACTCACTGATGTCATCGGTTGGCTCAAGGATAAGAGCAGGCTTGCCTTCAGGTTTGATGTACACCTGTTTCTGCATCTCAGTTATCTGTATATTTTCCTGCTGAGGTGTTTCATCTTCCGGCTCGTCCCAGATATCTGTAGGGTCCAGCCTTACAGGTGCATCAGGGTCATCGTCAAGGTCAATCTGAGGGAGATTGTTGATTTCAAATCCTGTAGCCACAATGGTTACACTTATCTTCTTGCCAATACTTGGATCGTATACCACTCCTCGTTTGAATTTGTTGAAAGCGCCACCTGTGTAGCTTCGTACCTGATCCATAATTTGAGATAGCTCAGCCATTGTAAGTCCGCCATCCTCTTTACTTGAAGTGATGTTTACAAGTACACCTTTTGCAGTAGTGAGGTCACAGTCGTTCAAAAGAGGGGAGTCAAGAGCTTTCTGTACGGCATCGATTGCCCTGTCGGGACCCTCAGCCTCACCCATACCCATGATTGCCATACCGCTGTTGTTCATAACCATCCTCACATCGGCAAAATCCACGTTGATAAAACCTGGGCGGTTGATGATATCTGCGATACTTCTTACAGCTGTGCCCAATACCTCATCGGCTCTTGGAAATGCATCAAATATTGTGAGGTCTCCAAATACGTTGTAGAGTTTTTGGTTATCAATGATAAGAAGACTGTCCACGTGTTTTTTCAATTCGCGTATGCCTCGTATGGCACGATTTACGAATTCAGGACCTTCGTCGCGGAAAGGAAGGGTTACAACAGCCACAGTAAGTTTGCCCATTTCTTTTGCAACCTGGGCAATTACCGGTGCTGCACCGGTTCCTGTACCACCGCCCATTCCGGCAGTGATGAAAACCATCTCTGTATTGCCTTGCAATGATTTGCGGATATCTTCTATAGATTCGGTTGCAGCCTTACGTCCTTTCTCTGGATCGCAACCGGCTCCAAGACCACGTGTGAGGTCTGATCCCAAGCGCAGTGTCTCGGGAACCTGGCTGATCTTAAGAGATTGGATATCTGTATTGCAGACCATAAAGTCCACATCTTTAATGCCTTGACGGTACATCTCAGATACCGCGTTGCATCCGCCTCCACCAACACCAATTACTTTTATGATGCTCTGGCTCATGTCCCATCCGTCGGGAACCAAACAATTAAGATCTTCCATAATTATGCCTCGTTATCTTTGAATACGTTATCTGTTGAAAATGTCTCCCACCATTTCTTTTTCTTTGGCTGCTCTTTTGTTTTTTCTTTTACCTCATCCTTAACTTTGTTTGCGGCAGCTTTGTCGTCATCTTTTTTGTAATTTGAAGGTGCGGTGCCATTCTGTGTTTTACCCTGTTTTTCCAGTTTTTCCAACTCCTCAAAACCCATAACTACCAAACCTACACCAGTAGAAAGCGACGGTCTGTTAAGAGGAGTCTCAAGAAGAGCATACAGTTTGTTTGGATTGGCAAGTCTGGTCTCCATACCTGTTACAAGGCGTGCAAATGGTTTGAGATTTGTCAATTGGGATGTTCCACCAGTTATTACAAGTCCTGCATTTAACTTCTCTTTATAGCCTGATTTCTCAATCTCATACATTGCAGCCTCCAATATCTCTTCCACTCTGGATTCAATGATTTCTGCAATGGTTCTGAATGCAATCTCCTTATCCTCTCTTCCTCCAATACCGTTTATGCGTACACTCTTATCTGGTGCTATAGAACTCATACATGAGCCGTGAATGGTCTTCAACTGTTCAGCCACTTTGGTAGATACGCCGCAACCATATTTTATATCTTCTGTAATGCAGTTACCTCCAAATGGGATTACAGCAGCATGTCTAACTACATTCTCGTGTATTATAAGAAGATCGGTTGTACCTCCTCCAATATCAAGCAGTGCTACTCCAACCTCTTTTTCATCATCTTCAAGTACAGCCTTTGCAGTTGCCAGAGGTTCAAGGAAAATGCCGTTCAACTTAAGTCCAGATCTGTTAAGGACATTTTTTCTCTGTTGTGAAGAACTTTTTTTGCCAAGTACAAGCTTGAAGTTTGAAAAAATGTCTTTACCTGTCATACCTTTTGGCTCTGTGATTCCCATAAAATCATCAATGTTGTATGATTGTGGGATGGCATGAAGAACCTCTTCTCCCTCCTGACAGGAGATGCTGTGCATTTTTCGGGTAATATCCTCAATCTCAGATAGAGTTATAAGTTCGTCGGGATTAACTCTTGTGGTCTGGTTTGTTCCCTGGATGCATTTTATATTTTGACCTGCTATTCCAATGAATACATCATTGATCTTTTCTCCAATTGCGTTCTCCACGTTCTGGATAACTGGCAACATTGAATCAAGGGCAGACTGGATATTTACCACTTCTCCTCTGCTTACACCTTTGGTTGGGGCTTCGCTAAGGGTAATGATCTTAATTCCGGCATCTGTCTTCTCTCCTACGAGACACACAACCTTTGAAGTTCCCAAATCTATGGCTGCTATTAGTTTTCTCATAACTCCAAGAGATTATTTATTGTTTTGTTTCTTGTTTAATTTACAAATGATCTGGTCTTTATATTTCAAGTTTATTGAGCTGTACTTATCCCACCCCTCTGCCGGTACAATATGTTTGTAAAAAGTATACAGCTTGTTAAACTTGGTATCTATATCCGAGAGTTCTCCAAATATTATTTTGTGATTTCCTACCCTTGGAGAAAGTATTATTTCCCCTTTGGAATCTACATAAATCTGCTCTATCTGGGCGCTCCAGAAAGGGTCGCTGCTCATATAGTTTCCCAGCTCAAGGATCTTGCCCATCCAGTTGTTATGGTCTTCGAGTGCCATACCCCTATGTTCTGCGTTTAGGGTGAACGGGATATGTCCGCTTACAATTGGTACATAAGATGTGAATGAAGATACAAGTGGAAAAATATACTGTGTCTCATCTACATAAAAACCTCCATTCTCACTTTGGATTCTCAAAATAGGTTTACGTTGGGTAATATCTATATTCAGAGAGCCTCCACGGGTAATGCTTACCTGTGATTTTTTTATGGCACTCCTCTGATCCAGCAGCTTTTCTATCATATGGAGATTTATCTTTTCCACTGGCTGACCAATACTTTTCCCAGAAAAGCTTTCAACTATCTCCAATACCTCATTTTTACTCACAAATCTGTTGCTTGCGCTGTCGAGCAGGGTGATGTTTATCTCCTTGCAAAGCTGGGCAGGCATATTTTTCTTGTAAAGTTCCCCTGCAAAGAAGAAATAGCACCCCATTGCACCAACTACCAGCGCAACAAACAAATATATGAGTATTTTCTTCAGCATTTTATCCTATTCTCTCTTTCAACATATTTTCAATAGGTACAATAAGCCTGTCAATATCTCCGGCACCAAATGTAATCATAATATCAATATCCTTACCCTTAAGGTAATCCAAAGCTTCTTCTTTTTTTAGAAGTACTTTTTCCCCGATAGTTACCTTGTTGAAAATTATCTCGGAGGTAACACCTTCTATAGGGAGTTCCCTTGCAGGATAGATATCCAAAAGAATAAGTTCGTCAAGCATACTGAGGCTCTGGGCAAACTCAGTTGCAAAATCTCTGGTTCTGGTATATAAATGTGGTTGGAACATTGCTGTAAGCTTTCTTCCAGGGAACATGTTCCTTATAGAGGTAATGGCTGAGCTTATCTCCTCCGGATGGTGCGCATAGTCATCTATGTAGGCAATCTGAGGAGTATTGATATGTATGTCAAATCTCCTTTCTACCCCTTGGAATGCAGCAAGAGCCTCTTTTACTTTTTGAGGATCAACTCCTCCCAACATTGCAGCGGCTGCAGCAGCAATTCCGTTCTCCACATTTACCCAACCTGGAATTCCAACAGTGCAATCTTTAAGGATACCAGCCGATACAGTTCCTCCCTTTATTGTAGTAAACTGAGGATACGCAAGGTCGAACTTAAAGTATCCCCCTTGTAGCAGTTCTACATTGCGTGGAGAAAAGTCAGCTTCCTCTTTAAAAGAGTAACTGTATGTGTTAGCTTTTACTTTGCTCAAATCTATCTCTACACCTTTCTTAAGGATTAGGGCTCCATCTTCTTTAATCTGACCTGCAAACTCTGTAAATGCTTCTCTGATTGTGTTTACGTCTCCGTAAATATCAAGATGGTCTGCATCAGTGGATGTGATGATTGCCACATCTGGATACAGCTGTAGGAAAGAGCGGTCAAACTCATCAGCTTCGGCTACCAGTACCGGATTCTTGCTTAACAGAAGATTGGTGTGATAGTTCTTTGAGATACCTCCAAGAAATGCTGAACAACTCTCGCCTGAGTGGGTGTACAAATGTGAAAGGAGGGTACTGGTTGTAGTCTTGCCGTGTGTGCCTGCAACACCAATACATTTTTGCGTTGATGCTATCTCACCAAGCGCCCTTGAGCGTTTGATAAGTCTGTAACCTTTCTCCTGAACGTATATTAGTTCTTCCATATCTTTAGGAATGGCTGGTGTATATATTACCAACGTCTCATCTATCTCTGCAGGGATAGATTCAATGCTTGGAGTAAAGTGTATCTGAATACCTTCCTTCTCAAGATTGGCTGTAAGTTTGCTTGGTGTGCGGTCGTAACCGCTCACTTTATATCCTGCATGGTTGTAGTAACGGGCAATAGCGCTCATTCCTATACCACCTATTCCTATGAAATATACGTTCTTCATCTTATTTATATGCAAGTTTCAAACATTCTTGAGCAATAACTGTAGCCGCATCTTTTTTAGCAAGCTTCTCAATGTTTGCTTCAAGTCTCTTTATTTTTGCCTCGTCATTAAGAAGGTTTTCTAGAGTTGGCAACAACTCCTCTTTGGCAGAGGCATCTTTTACTATCAGTGCTGCATCTTTATTTACAAGAGCCATGGCGTTATGGGTCTGATGATCTTCCGCAACAACAGGAGAAGGTACAAAGATTGTACATTTTGCAGCTACGCAAAGCTCCGAAATTGTACCTGCACCAGCACGGCTTATAACTACATCAGCTACAGCGTATGCGAGGTCCATTCTTTGTATGAAGTCTGAAAAATATACTCCAGGAGTCTCTTTGTCTTTCATGAAAGAATCTATCTCGTCTTTGTATATTTTTCCATGTTGCCATATTACCTGGCAATTGCTGTCGGGGCCAAAAAGTTTACCCTCCTCTACAGCTTTCTTCATACACTCATTCAGTGTGCGGCAACCAAGGCTTCCTCCAACTACAAAGATGGTTTTCTTCTGTGGAGAAAGGTTGTAATATTCATAACCTTCTCTCTTTAGTTCTGGAGTTGCTTTTTCTATATCTTTTCTGATAGGGTTGCCAGTGTTTATTATTCTGTCTTTGGGGAAGAATCTCTCCATGCCGTCGTAAGCTACACATATCTTATCTGCATTTTTGGCATTCTTACGGTTTACAAGTCCTGCAAAAGAGTTCTGCTCCTGTAATAATACTGGAATTCCCATTTTGCCTGCACTTCCCACAATAGCTGCACTTGCATATCCTCCTACACCAACAACCAGGTTGGGTTTGAATTCTTTTATTATCCCTTTGGCAATAGCTTTGCATTTAAGGTAGTCCAGTGCCACAGCTATATTTGAAAGTGAATACAGCGGACGTTTTAGTCCTCTGGCAGGTATTCCTTTTATTTCGTATCCTGCAGCAGGTACTTTCTCCATCTCCATTTTGCCTTTGGCACCAACAAAGAGTATCTGAGCATCGGGTCTGGCCTCCTTTATAGCATTGGCTATGGATATGGCAGGGAAGATATGGCCCCCAGTGCCACCTCCGCTTATTATAACTTTCAAATCTTTTTTCATCTTTCTTATTTGAATTGGTCTCCAGGACCCATTATTTCGTATTCTTTTTCAGTTTCCTGTTCCTGCTCATTAGGGAGAGCAGTTGTTTCCTGTGGAACATTTGCTGTTGCAAGTCTCTTCTTCTGAGAGCTTACATCTATAGTTCTGCTTACCGAGAGGATTATTCCAAATGCACAGCTCAAGATAATCAGAGATGTTCCTCCCAAACTAAGTAATGGAAGGGTATGGCCTGTTACAGGCAAGTAGCCTACATTAACCAGGATATGGAGTGTGGCCTGTACCGTAATGAGCATTCCAAGTCCTGCAACAGTGAGGGCAGTAAATACTTTTGAACAGTTTTTTACCAATATGATACACCGGAACAAAAACCATAGGTATAGTAGGATGACTCCTATTCCTCCAGCAAGTCCGTACTCTTCAATAATAATGGTGAAAATATAATCTGAGTATGGGTGAGGGAGGAAGTATCGCTGGGTGCTTTTTCCAGGTCCTTTTCCAATTATTCCTACAGATGAGATTGCCACTTTTGCCATATCTGCCTGATAGGTTTTGTCTGCCTCTTTCTGTTTCTCTTCGGCACTCAGATCTTCTGCAATCTCAGTTTTGTCTACAAATTTCACTACACGGCTAATGGCTGTATCCAATCTTGAGAATAGGGTGAGACCGCACAAGTGAAGTATAACAATTACTAGCAATGCTCCTGCAGCAATTCCTCCAGCCTTGAATATATAGTTCCACTTGACACCTGCAATAATCAGCATCATCAGACTGATCATTCCAACAAACAGTGCGGCAGATACACTACCAATAAGGATAAGTACGCATGTGACGCCAATTGGTATTATTATCCTTATAAGGAATTCTTTGAAGGTCTCCAGCCTGGAGACTTCCAAGGCTCTGGCAAGGTAGAGCACAATGGCTATCTTGGCCATCTCGGTTGGCTGGAAAGTGGTAAATCCCAGGTCTATCCACCTTTTTGCACCATTTATCTCAACGCCTATGATAGGGGTGAGGGTGAGCAGCACAATACTTATCCCCAGAGTTATATAGGCCAAACCTCTGTACCACCCCAAAGGTATCTTGTAGCAGATGTAAAGTGCCACAAGTCCCATGAATACAAATTGTATCTGTTTGATAAGGAACGCAAAGTTTGTGGTTTTCTCCTTGTATGCCAAGGAGCTGCTTGATGAGTAGATTAGGGCAATGGAGAAAAGTGACAGCAGAAATACCACTGTCCAGATAACTTTGTCTCCATTGAGTCTGCTCAACATAGACTCACGTTTGTTTTCTGTTGCGTTCTCCATAATGTTATAGTTCTCTTACGGCATCTTTAAATTGTCTGCCTCTGTCTTCATAGCTTTTGAAAAGGTCGAAACTTGCACAGCATGGTGAAAGGAGTACAGTCTCGCCCGGTTGTGCAAACTCGTATGCTTTGGCTACGGCATCTTTTGCAGATTGTACATCTACAATGATATCCACTTTGTCTGCAAAGTTCTCATGCAGCTTTTCGTTATGTAGTCCCATACATATAAGTACCCTTACTTTATCCTTTACAAGGTTGTAAAGTGGTGAGTAATCATTGCCTTTGTCTTTGCCGCCGGCAATCCATACCACAGGGGTTGTCATGCTGTCCAAAGCATACCATGCCGAATCTACGTTGGTAGCTTTTGAGTCGTTGATGTACATTACATTCTTTATTTTAAGAACTTTTTCCATCCTATGCTCAACTCCGGTAAAGGTCATCAGACTCTCGCGGATAACTTTTTTGTCAATTTTAATGGCTTTAGCGGCTATAGCTGCTGCCATTGAGTTGTATACATTGTGTTTTCCCTGAAGTGCAAGCTCTTTAAGGTACATGTAGTCTACATCCCCGTTTAAGCTTACGCACATTTTGTCATCCTCTATGTAAGCACCTTGTTCTACGCTTTGTTTCTGTGAGAATGGGAGCATCTTGGCACGTGTTACAATCTTTTCAAGCTCTCCAATGGTTACAGGGTCGTCCTGACAGAAGATGAAGCAGTCTTCATCATTCATATTTCTGGTAATGCGGAATTTTGAGTTCACATAATTCTGCATTTTAAAGTCGTAGCGGTCTAAGTGGTCTGGAGTAATGTTCATCAGGATAGCAATATCGGCTTTGAAATCATACATTCCATCCAGCTGGAAACTGCTGAGCTCCAATACGTAGTAGTCATAGTTGCATGTTGCTACTTGGTATGCGTAACTTTGTCCTATGTTGCCTGCCAAACCTACATTCAGTCCGGCATTTTTTAACATAAAGTAGATAAGCGATGTAGTTGTGGTCTTGCCGTTGCTTCCTGTGATGCAGATCTTTTTTGCAGAATCGTATCTTCCTGCAAATTCAATCTCAGAGATGATACTGATCCCCTTCTCTCTTGCTGCTACAAGCAGTGGAACGTTGTCGGGAATACCCGGACTCTTTATGATCTCATTGGCGTTTAGGATTTTCTCTGTAGTATGACCACCCTCTTCCCATTCAATGTCCCATTTGGCAAGGGTAGCCTTCACCTCTTCCTTAAGCATACCATTGTCGCTTAGGAATACTTCAAATCCTTTTACTTTAGCAAGAACGGCTGAACCTGCACCGCTCTCTCCGCCACCAAGAACAACAACTCTTTGCATGACTAACGTATTTTAAGTGTTATTATTGTTATTGCACAAAGCAAAATGGTTATAATCCAAAACCTTACTACAATCTTTGCCTCAGGCCATGCCTTAACAGGCTTTTGGATGATTGCAGGTATACCCTCTTTCTGGAAATGATGGTGCAGCGGACTCATCTTGAATATTCTATGTCCCTCACCATATTTCTTTTTTGTGTATTTGAAGTAGTATCTCTGCATAATTACAGAGAGGCTTTCAACTAAAAATATTCCACACATTACCGGAATAAGCAACTCTTTTTTAAGGATGATTGCAGCAACTGCAATGATACCTCCAAGGGCAAGACTGCCTGTGTCACCCATAAAGATTTGAGCAGGGTAGGTGTTGTACCAAAGGAATCCTACAAGGGCACCTATGAATGCCGACATAAAGATTACAACCTCTCCACTATGAGGTATATACATAATATCCAGGTATGATGCGTAAATTGTGTTTCCCGACAGGTATGCCAATATTGCAATAGTAATTCCAATAAAGGCCGATACACCTGTTGCAAGTCCGTCCATTCCATCTGTAAGGTTTGAACCGTTGGATACTGCAGTAATTACAAAAATTATTACAAATACGTAGATTATTCTTGTGAACAACTCTCCCCCGAACGGATTCAGCCATGCGTAGTCAAATTGGTTGTCCTTTACAAATGGGATGGTTGTAAGGGTAGTGTCTATGCCAGTCTGGTCGCTCATACAAAGTGCAAGACCTACTACAAGACCAAGTGTAACTTGTCCTATAATTTTATATTTGCCACTCAGGCCATCCTTGTTTTTCTTGAATACTTTAATGGAGTCATCAAGGAAACCAATCAGTCCTAGCCATATTGCCGATATTATCAGTAGTTGCACATAAATATTGGTAAGGTTGCCAAATAGCAGCGCAGGGATGATGATAGACATGATGATAATGATTCCACCCATTGTTGGAGTCCCTTTTTTCTGCATCTGGCCTTCTAGTCCAAGATCTCTGATCTCCTCTCCAATCTGTTTTTTCTGCAGTTTTCTTATAACCCTTGGACCTGCATATAGTGCAACCAGCAATGCTGTCATAAGGGCAACAAGTGATCTGAAGGTGATGTACTGCATCAATCCTATTCCTGGAAAATCTATTCCGGCATTATTCAAGTATTCAAACAGATGGTATATCATTTCTTATTTGCGTTTTAACAGTTTTTGGCCTCTCTCTGCATTTCAAAGGCCTCTTTAATAATTTCTTTATCGTCCAAATGGTGTTTAACACCGTTGATTATCTGGTAGTCTTCGTGTCCTTTTCCTGCTACAAGTACTATTGAGCTAGGTTTTGCTGTAAGGATTGCTGTGCGGATGGCTTCTGTTCTGTCGGGAATAAATAGGGATTTTGCTTTTCCTTTTATATCCATTCCTCCTTTGATGTCTGCAATGATTTCCATTGGGTCCTCAAAGCGTGGATTATCCGATGTTACAACCACTCTGTTAGAGTATTTTGCAGCAATCTCTCCCATTTCTGGTCTTTTGGTCTTGTCCCTGTTTCCTCCGCAGCCGAACACGCAGATAAGATCTCCGCATGGCTCCAGTTCCTGAAGCGTTTTGAGCACATTTTCCAGAGCATCGGGAGTATGTGCATAGTCCACTGCGGCTATAATATCATCCTCTCCTTTGAAATATTCCAGTCTGCCTGCTACCGATTGCAGTCTGCTCATGGCTGTTATTGTCTCTTCCTCTTTTGCACCAAGCAATATTGCAGTTCCGTATACGGCAGTAAGGTTGGCCGCATTGTGGGCTCCTATGAATCTGCACCATACTTCGGTGTTGTTTATGTTAAGGAGCATTCCTTCAATGGTCTTTTCAAGGATTTTTACTCTAAAATCTGCCCAATTACGGCATGAGTAAGTGCTTATTGCGGCTTTGGTATTTTGTACCATCACTTCACCGTTGCGGTCGTCTATGTTTGTAAGTGCAAATGCATCCGCAGCAAGTGTGTCAAATAATCTCTTTTTGCAGGCAAGATAGTTTGCAAATGTTTTGTGGTAATCCAGATGGTCGTGTGTCAGATTTGTGAATACTGCACCTGCAAAATGAATTCCCTCTATCCTTTGCTGGTCTATTGCATGGGAACTTGCCTCCATGAAACAAAACTCACAACCCTCATCAGCCATTTGTGCCAAAAGTCTGTTCAGTTCAATAGGACCTGGTGTGGTGTTGAGAGTTTCATATCTTTTATTACCTACATAGTTGGCTATTGTTGATAACAGACCGCACGAGTAGCCCAGCATTGTAAAGAGATTGTATAGCATTGTTGCAATTGAGGTTTTCCCGTTAGTGCCTGTTACTGCAACAACTCTTAGCTTCTGCGAAGGATTGCCGTAGAATTCAGCGGCAATCTGGGCGCAGGCTTTTCTGCTTTCCTCTACAAGTATGAACTGTACATCCTTATCTTTAACTTGAGAAGGGATCTCTTCGCATACTATGTATTTTGCTCCATTCTCTATTGCTTTGCCTATATAGGAATGTCCATCAGTATCTGCTCCACGGACAGCAATAAAGAGTGACCCCTCTTTACATGTGCGCGAATCACATGTCAAATGGGTTATGTCTGCGTCAATTCTACTGATTTTCATTTTCTTTCAATATTAAATTTATAGTTGAACCTTTTTGTGGTTTGCTTCCTGCGGTTGGGTTCTGGCTTACAACTTTACCATATCCCTGGAATGTTACTTTATAGCCGTTATTCTCCAAAAGGTATACAGCATCTTTCAGTCCCATATTCACTACATTTACAAGTGAGTCATTGTCTGTAGAGAAATTTCTTGCCAAAAGTCTGCCGGTTGTATCTCTGGTAAATTCGGCCCATCCTGTGGTGTTGTTTTCCCTTATGTCTATTTTATCATAATGTATGCCAAGTTCCGACATTACCCTGTTCTGTGCATCAAGCCTTCCGGTAGCTATCAGTGGATTTTTAGCAGATTTCTTATCTCCCTTAAGAACTGGCTGCCAGTCGTTACTGGTTGAGTAGATATGATCTGCAATCTGTTTGAATACTGGACCAGCCCAGCTTCCTCCGTAAAAGTTTCCTTTTGTGTCTCCTGAATACAAGATTACAATTGCAGAGTATTTGGGGTTATCAGCAGGGAAGAAACCGGCAAATGATGCCTGATATCTTCTGTATCCGTTTTTTTCGTAGCCGATTTTGCCTCCATAAGCTATACGGGCTGTACCCGTTTTTCCACCTATCTGGTATTTGTCGTTCTTCATGAACTTTCCAGTACCAACTTCAACAACGTGTATAAGAGCCTTTCTTGCTTCCCTTGCTGTTTCCTTTGAACAGATAGATCCACTTATTTCCTGAGGACCAAAATTCTTTATTATCTCACCGTTCTCCTGATAGTTCTCAATAAAATAGGGTTTCATCATTTTGCCGTCGTTGGCAATGGCATTATAAAATGTGAGCGTATGCAACGGAGTCAGTAGGGTTGCATATCCAATAGCCATTGATGATAAGCTTGATCTGCTCCACATTGCATCTCCCGGACCGTAAATTGAAGCTCTTGCTTCACCTTGAATATCCAGATTGAATCTTTCTCCAACTTTCATGCTGTTCAGACGGTCTACATACTGCTGCTCCTTTCCTTCATAGTATGTTACAGCAAGCTTTGCAAAAGCAACATTTGAAGATTTTGCCAAAGCAGTCTTTACGTCCATCATTCCGTAGGCGTGTGTATCTGAGTATGTATGTCCACCATAACTCCACTTTCCATTTCCTCCATCTATAGGATCTTCCAGGGTTACGTGACCATCTTCAAGTAAAGAGACCAAGGTCATAAGTTTAAATACAGAGCCAGGCTCAGTTGCATCTCCAATGGCGTAGTTATATGACTCGTCATACCCGTTTCCCATTTTTTTCATGTTGGCAATTGCCCTTACAGCTCCTGTTGAAACTTCCATTACAATTGCTGTACCTCCTTCAATATTCATTCCTTGTGCCAACTGCTCCCTTAGGGCTCTTTCTGCTGCCTCTTGAATTTCTATGTCAATTGTGGTCTGGATGTCATATCCGTCTCTTGGAGCAACTCCCTCTACACCTGTTACAGGTCTCCACTCTCCTCCCAACATTTTCTGGATAGTCTGTTTGCCAGGAGTTCCTTTAAGGTAATAATCACAACTTCCCTCAATTCCTACACCAACTCCTTCTGTATTTATAAAACCTATTGTTCTGTAGGCAAGTCTGCCGTAAGGATTGTTCCTTTTATATTTTTGTTCAACAATGATACCTCCTCTATTAGCTCCAAGTCTGAAAATTGGAAATTTCTTGATCTGAGCAAGTTCGGCATAATCTACAAGTCTGTTTCCAATGGCTTTGTACCTTTTTCCATCTTTTCTGGCCTTAATGAGTTCTTTCTTGTACACACTTGCCTTCTTGTTTTTATAGAACGCAGCAAGTGATTGGCTTAGCTCGTCAATGTATTTGTTGAAAGTGTCCTGATTGGATACTGTACAGTCCATCCTTATTTGGTAATATGGAACAGAAGTTGCCATGGGCCTTCCATCACGTGCAAGGATGTCTCCCCTAATAGCCTCAATAGTCTCCTCCTTATAAGCTATGTCAAGAGCAGTTGTGTCTGTTGGGTTGATAAACTGCAAATAAACAATCTTTCCCACAACCGCAACGGCTATGAGAACAAATAGCTTATACATTAAAGCCATTTTCTTGAATATGTTGTTTATCTGCTCCATTTATCAGTTATGTCTTTTCGCCAGTTTTACTGCTTTTGCTGGGTTCACAGGTTTGCTTAGGGGTGAATTGTGTTTAATCAGTCTATCCTCTACCTCATTTCTTTTGCTTAAATACTGCAATCTGGCAGCCTTTGCTGTGTAATCTGCCTTAAGGTTTTTTATCTCCTTTTGATTGCGTCTCATCGTTATCTGAGTTTTTTCTACACTCAGTGTTATTGAGATGAATGCAATCACCAGAGCGAACAGATATATAATGAAATATTGGTCAACCGTCTTTAGTCTCCCTAAAATCTGGCCGCCCAATATATCACTTGCAAAATTGAATTTGCGGTTATGTTGTCCGTCGCTCATTATTTCGTTTTTATTAGTTCTGCAATTCTTAGTTTTGCGCTTCTGCTTCTGGTATTTGAAGCAATCTCATCTTCTGTAGGGAGGACTGGCTTCCTGGTTACCTGCTCAAATGGAGAAAGGCTTCTGCCGTAAAAATCCTTATCCTCGTTTCCTTGTATATTTCCAGTCTTGATAAAATTCTTTACCATTCTGTCTTCAAGTGAATGGTAGGTTATCACTGACAGTCTTCCTTCTGGTCTTAGGCATGCAAGGGTTCCATTGAGAAAATCTTCAAGTGCCCTCATCTCCATATTTACCTCTATCCTTAAGGCCTGATAAAGTTTGGCCAAAAACTTATGCTCATTAAAACTGTTGTAAAGTTTGGATACAGCCTTGCTTAAGTCGCCAGTTGTTTCAATAGGGGCAATCTCTCTGGATTTACAAATCATTTCTGCAGCCTTCCGTGGCTTATCCAACTCCCCGTAAATTTTAAATATATTTGTTAGCTCTTCTTGTGAATATGTGTTTACCACATCTGCAGCACTTTTTCCACCAAGCTGGTTCATTCTCATATCCAGAGGGGCATCAAATCTGAAAGAAAACCCTCTCTCTCCTGTATCAAACTGATGTGATGAAACACCCAAATCTGCAAGAATTCCATCTATCTTCCCGATAAATCCAAGTGCCCTCACAAAATTTTGTACAAATCTGAAATTGTTGTGTACAAGAATCAGTCTTTTGTCTTTTGGAGCATTCTGGATAGCGTCACTATCTCTGTCGAATGCAATAAGCTTCCCTTTTGGCCCCAATCTTTCAAGTATCTCGCGGCTGTGTCCGCCACCTCCAAAGGTTGCATCTACAAATATGCCGTTTCTATTCTCCTCAATATTCAGAGCAGAAACGCTTTCATTCAACAATACGGGAATATGATACTCAGACATGGCGCAGGTTCTAAAAGTTATTGTTATCCCAAAATGTTTTGGGCAAGCGTTATGAACTCATCTGAACTCATCTGTTTTTTGTTGTACTGTTCTTTTGTCCAGATTTCAATCTTGTGGTCATTACCTACAAAAATCATCTCCTTCTGTGCACCAATGCTGTCCAATATTTTTTTAGGGATAGTAATTCTTCCAATTTTTTCATCAGGTTCAACAATAGCCCTATCTCTCATATACTCTCTCCAGAACTCGGCATGCTCTTTCCTGAAAAAGTTAAGCTTTGCCTTAACCTCATTGGACTCAGCTTCCCACTGGCTATAGGTGTACATCTCAAGGCAGCACTCAAACATATCTTTCTTTACCACCAAAGCCATTGTTTGCTCAGAAGAAAGCACGGACTTGAAGGCAGAAGGGAAAATCATTCTCCCTTTGTCATCAATTTTTACACTGTATTCTCCTATAAATTTTGCCATAATTTCCTTTGCTTTTTTATGCAATGACGGTTGATGCAAAATTACAATTCTTTTTACATTTTCTTCCAAAAAATTCCACAATTTTCCACAAACTTATCAACAATTTAAAAATGAGCCGTATCTTTACATTCTGAAAGGGAGAAGATGAGGTTTTGTGAAGGATTTTAAAACATTGTTATTATGAGAATTTATTTAATTTTATCGTTGGCGTTTTATTTTATAAGTTGTTCTAATTCAAGAAGTAATCATTCTGTGCAGGAATGCTCTGAGCCAAACGTGCAGACGTTGGAATACGGATTGGAAATTGAGAAGTATGATGTGGAGCCGGGAGTGGTAAAAAAAGGCGATTATTTTGGTACAATTATGGAGGATTGTGGGGTTGGAGCCAATCAGGTTCAAAGGATTCTTAAAGCCAGTGAAAAGGTGTTTGATCTAAAGAAAATCAAACTTGGAAACCAGTATGAAATTCTTAGGGAAAAAGACTCTGTGGGGGCATCTGCTTTTTTTGTGTATGAACTGGATAATTTGAACTCTGTAGTGGTATCACTCAAGGATTCATTATATGCGTACGTTTACCGTAAACAAGTTGCACCAGTTTTGAAAAAAGCATCTGTTTCTATCTCTACATCTCTGTGGAATGATGTGCAGAAAGCGGGAATTCCTGTAATGATGGCTTTAAAACTCTCCGATATCTATGACTGTTCTATTGACTTCTTTGGGTTGCAGAGTGGAGATTCATTTGAGGTGATGTATGAAGAACTGCAGCACAATGGCGAATATATGGGGTTGGGAAATATATATTATGCAGAGTTTATTCATGCCGGCAAGCAGTATAATGCTGTAAGATTTAAGGCGGGGGAGAACAGCAGCCTTTATTGGAATGAAAAAGGCGAAAGTCTAAAAAAGGCATTTTTGAAAGCTCCGCTTAACTTTACCAGGATAAGTTCAAGATTTACATACGCCAGGAAGCATCCGGTGTTGAGGATTGTACGACCTCATACGGGTGTTGATTATGCCGCTCCAAGCGGTACACCTGTGGTGGCTTTGGGAGATGGCGTAGTTACACATAGAGGCTGGGCAGGTGGCGGTGGAAACACTATAAAAATCAAGCATCCAGGCAATTATGTAACGTCATACATGCACCTTAAAGGATATGCCAAAGGAATTGTGAAAGGTAGCCGGGTAACTCGCGGACAATTGATTGGATATGTTGGAAGTACTGGGCTTTCAACAGGCCCTCACCTGGATTTTAGAGTATACAAGAACGGCAAGCCTATAGACCCTCTAAAAATGGAGAGTCCGAGTGTGGAACCTGTGTCAAAGGATAAAATGCCTGAATTTACAGCCCAAATGGAAAAGTATGCGTTCCAGATGGACAGTCTTGGGGCAATGGGGCACGTGTACCGTTATCTGGATATACTCAAATAAATCACTTCTTTCGGATAAGGTTCATTCCGTCACGCAAAGGGACAATTACATTTTCTACCCTTGGATCATCTTTTACAAGCTGGTTGAAATTGTGGATACCCTGTGTCTGTGCATCAGAAGGTATTGGGTCCTGAAAAACTTTGCCATCCCATAATACATTGTCTGCCAAGATGTATCCTCCAGGACGTATCAGGTCAAATACCAGCTTGTAATATTGGGGGTACTCCCTCTTGTTGGCATCAATGAATACGAGGTCGTACATTTTTCCTTCTGCTTTCAGCTTCCCGATAGTTTCTTTTGCATCCCCAATATGGAGAGTGATTTTATCCTCCAGGCCTGCTTTCTGATGGGCCTCAAGGATAAGGTCTTCCAACTCGTCATTAAGTTCAAGGGAATCAAGCTTACCACCCTCTTTGAGACCTCTGGCAAGACAGATTGCGGAGTAACCGGTAAAGGCCCCCAATTCCAGAATATTGGAAGGCTGTATCATTCTGGAGATAAATTCCATAAGCTTTCCCTCTACAGGTCCGCAAAGCATACGGGCATGATTGGTCCTCAGATTTGTCTGTTTTTGTAGCCACTGCAGTACAGGATCCTGCTCCTGTGAATAGTTCAGTAGGTATTCGTTCAAATTCATGGTTCCGGATTATTAGTTGTAAATGAGGGTGCTCATCCTCTCCCACGAGAGTATTTCGCGTGCCACAAGTTGCAGTTCTTCTGCCGTAATAGATTCAATTTTTTGTCTCAACTGCTCAAAAGTGCTTATTCTGCCATATACGAGCAATGATTTGCCCATAGAGAGGCATTGCGCCTCTGCATTATCCTGTGCTATTGATAACTGTCCAATAAGCTGTTTTTTTGCAGCTTTGAGTGCGGTAGATGAAAGAGGGGTTTCAACCAGTCTGTCGAGTTCTTTCTTGATAAGAGCAAGACATCTCTCTAAATCTTCCTTGTCGCATCCAAAATATATGCTGAATATACCTGTGTCGGCGTAAGGTGTATATACTGCCTCAACGTTGTATACAAGGCCGTTTCTTTCCCTTAAGGACATGTTTAGTCGGGACCCTGATGCCGGACCTCCAAGAATATTTGCAAGAAGTGAGAGTTGTATCCTTTTTACTTCGTAAGTGTTGTATGCTCTGCAGCCTACTATGCAGTGACCCTGATGGCTCTTTTTTGCCACAATCTTGTGGAATGTGCCGTTGGTTGCATCAAGAGGGATAGATTCTGTAACTCTTGCTGGAGTAGGGACCGATGGATTGTCGGGAGTACCCTCTTTTATAAGTTCTACCTGTACGTTACTTCCGTAATGTTTTGCAGCAGACTTATTTATAAGTGCTGCGATTTTTTTTTCAGGGGTGGATGCTACAACGGTAAAAACTATGTTTTGTGGAGTAAAGTGGCGTTTGTTATACTCCTGCATAATATGCGAGTTAATCTTTTGCAGGGTTTTCTTCTCTCCCAGAATTTGCATCTGTAGAGGATGCCCCTCAAAAAGCAGCTGCTCAAAGTGTTCATAAATGCAGTCTGCCGGGATATCTTTATATGAAACTATCTCCTCAAGAATTACATCCCTCTCCTTTTCAAGTTCCTTTTGAGGGAATGTTGAGGTAAAGGCCAGTTCCATGAGCAGGTCTATTGCCTTTGGAAGGTCTTCCTCAAGTACGGTTGTGTGGAGTACAGTCTCCTCTTTGGTGGTATATGCATTCAGTTCACCTCCAACCTTTTCCAGGGTGTTATTTATGCTGTTGGCCTTCTTTTTGAGTGTCCCTTTAAAGAACATATGCTCAGTAAAATGTGCCAGTCCGTTATATGCAGGATCTTCATCTCTGGTGCCGCATTTTGCAGATAGTGCACAATATGCCACAGGGGATGAAGTCTTCTTGTATGCAAATCTTAGTATATCCTTTTTCTTGCTCTCCATTGCCATTTAAAAAACACTGCAAAATTAGAAATTATTCTTATTTTTGTAGATTATGGAGAAATTTATAGTATCGGCACGCAAATACAGGCCCAACAATTTT
>JAZLBB010000014.1:0-1090 GCA_045613465.1 Candidatus Egerieisoma sp. | reverse complement strand
GTAAATTATGTAAAAATTGTAAAGTAACTTTACACACAGGATTTAACTGATATATGAAAAGCTATTTGAGATTTATAGGGAGAAATAAGATGTATACTGCCATTGAGGTGGTTGGCTTAGCTGTTGCGTTGGCGTTTGTGCTGTTCATTGCAACTTTTGTAACGGGAGAATTGGGGTATGACAAGGATCTGAAAGAGATAGAGAACATTTATGTAGGGCATGAGGAGGAGTTTACCATAATGAGCTATACTGTTGGGGATATACTAAAAGAGTCATATCCACAGATAGAGGATGTGTGCAGTTTCCTTTCTACCAATGTTATCAGTGGCTTGCAGATGGAAGTTATTGTAGGGGAAGAAACCTTGCCGCAGAATGCAATAATGGCTAGAAGCAATTTCTTTGAATTCTTTACTTTTCCATTCATAGATGGGGTGCGGGAGAATGTCTTGTTGGAACAGAATGCAGCTGTTATATCTGAAAGTTTTGCCAACAGACATTTTCCTGATGCATCTCCAATAGGGCATACGCTTGCAATAAATGTTGCAGGCAACAGGGCTGACCTTATCATTAAAGGTGTATATAAAGATATTGAGCGTTCAGTTTTTCCAAACGTGGATATCATCTACAATGTAGAACAGCTCAAAACACTATATCCATCACTTTTAAGGGAGGGTAACGGTACTGCAACCCATTTCTATAGATTGGCTCCAGGAACGGATATTGAAGAATTGGGGAATGCTGTGGCTGAGAAGTTGAAAACAAGAGATATATTGTATGAGTGCGGATTGTTCTCAAAATTTTTCTTTTCTCCTTTTTCGCAGATCCATTACGGAGTTTGTCGCCAGCATTATCCGTTTATAGGGAGAATTAACAAGGATTTTGTGATGCTGTTTGCTGCAGCAGGAATCTTGCTGCTGGTATTTGCGTTGCTCAATTACATCTCACTCACGGTTGCCCAAATTGGCTTCAGGGCAAAGGAGATGGCAACCCGCAGACTATTGGGAGAACAGAAATGGGAAATCTCTTCCCGATATATTAAAGAGGCATTTATCCTTACCGCAGTATCATTCATCCTGGCAGTTATACTCAT
>JAZLBB010000013.1:0-2301 GCA_045613465.1 Candidatus Egerieisoma sp. | reverse complement strand
GCATGTTGCTCACGCGTTACGCACCCTTGCGCCGGTCGCCGACAATGTATTGCTACATCTCGCTGCCCCTCGACTTGCATGTGTTAAGCCTGCCGCTAGCGTTCATCCTGAGCCAGGATCAAACTCTTCATTGTATATATTTTCTTATTATATTGCTTGCTCCTGCTCTATTGCTCCTATTATTTATTTATAAAGGAATTTACGCTCTGTCATAATAACTCTGTTATTATGCTGCTTGTCTTTTCAGTATTTTCAATGAACTTTGTTTGTCTGTTTGAGTGCTTCGTTTCTCAAACGGGTTGCAAAGGTAGGTATTATTTTTTAATCTCCAAATTTATTTTAATCTTTTTTAAAGATTTTTTCCTCACTCCTTTATTACCTATCTGATATTCTGAATCTTATACTAGTGAGAAATTATTATAAATTTTCAGCCTGTTTAAGAATCATCTCTAACATTACTGCAAGTTGGTCGGGACATGATGTAGACTTACCTCCACATTTTATTCCTTTCAGTCTTTCTATCACCTCCTCTACCTTCATTCCTTTTGCCAAAGAACACACACCTTGTGTATTTCCTGAACAACCAGAAACAAAATATGCTTCAGCAATTCTTCCCTGGTCATCTATCTCAACATGTATCTGTCGGGAGCATACTCCTTGCGGAATATATTCATATGCTTTCATTTTGTAATCCGTTTATGTATTTACAATATAAAAGAGAGATACCAGCTGGTACCTCTCTTTTATTTATTGGTGTGTAGAAATTACTCAGCTTTCTCCTCAGCAGCTGGTGCCTCAGCAGCAGCTTTTTTAGAGCGACTTCTACGAGTAGTTGCTTTCTTAGCCTCTTTTTTAGGAGCTGAAGCAAGTGCTGCCTCGTTGAAATCTACCAACTCGATAATTGCCATATCTGCAGCATCACCTACACGGAAACCAGTTTTTAGAATTCTGGTATATCCACCTGGACGCTCTGCAATTTTAGGAGCAATTACTCTGAAAAGCTCGGTAACAGCCTCTTTCTGTTTCAAGTAGCTGAATACAGTACGTCTTGAGTGAGTGCTGTCATCTTTAGACTTGGTGATAAGTGGCTCAACGTACATACGCAAAGCTTTAGCCTTAGCTACAGTAGTCTCAATGCGTTTGTGTAGCAATAGAGACGATGCCATATTTGCAAGCATAGCTTTACGATGGCCACTTTTTCTACCCAAATGGTTGATTGCCTTATTGTGTCTCATTTTATATTACTTTTTTTCAATATTATACTTGGTAACGTCCATGCCGAATGATAATTTAAGTCTATCAATCAACATATCAATTTCGGTTAGAGATTTCTTACCAAAGTTTCTGAATTTCATAAGCTCAGCTCTCTGGTGTGAAACCAAGTCTGCAAAGGTTTCAATCTCTGCAGCTTTAAGGCAGTTTAGTGCTCTTACCGAAAGCTCCATATCAGACAATTTTGTAAGAAGAAGGTGACGCATACGCAATGACTCCTCGTCAAGCTCGTTGCTTACAACCTCTGGAGCTGCCTCCAGGCTGATCTTCTCATCAGAGAACAACATGAAGTGGTGAATTAGGATCTTAGCAGCCTCTTTAAGGGCATCTTTTGGATGGATAGAACCATCTGTAGTAATCTCCAAATTCAATTTCTCATAATCTGTTTTCTGCTCTACACGCCAGTTCTCAACATTGAACATAACGTTTTTGATAGGAGTGTAGATTGAATCAACTGGAATAGTTCCAAAAGGTGCTCCCTCAACTTTGTTCTCGTCTGCAGGAACAAATCCTCTACCCTTGCCAATTCTCATATCTATAGAAAGCTTTACAGAAGGCTCCATAGAGCAGATGTGAAGCTCAGGGTTAAGAACTTTAAATGAAGATAGATGCTTAGAAATATCCTCAGCAGTAAAATCTTGCTTACCACTAACAGTTACAGTTATCACTTCGCTATCCTCACCCTCAATCATTCTCTTGAAACGTACTTGTTTAAGATTAAGGACGATGTCGATAACACTCTCAATTACACCAGGGATAGTTGCAAACTCGTGATCAACGCCCTGAATTTTAATTGAAGTGATAGCAAAACCCTCAAGTGAAGATAACAATATTCTACGCAACGCGTTACCAATTGTAATACCATATCCAGGCTCAAGAGGTCTGAATTCGAATTTACCAAAGGTCTCGGTTGAGTCGAGCATTATTACCTTATCCGGTTTTTGAAATGCTAAAATTGCCATTTTCTTTAATTTTTATTAGTGTTACGCTATAAGCAAGCTATTACTTAGAGTACAACTCAACGATAAG
>JAZLBB010000012.1:0-78156 GCA_045613465.1 Candidatus Egerieisoma sp. | reverse complement strand
TGCCTCAATTCCAAATACGTCAACGATCATACCGCCCTTAGTACGACATTTGATGTAACCCTTAACGATCTCATCTTTGTCAAATGCCTCGTTAACTCTATCCCAAGATCTAAGTGAACGAGCTTTTTTGTGTGAAAGAACAAGCTGACCTTTTTTGTCCTCAGCGTTCTCTACATATACCTCTACTTTATCACCAACTGCAAGCTCTGGGTTGTATCTGAACTCGCTTACAGGAATGATACCCTCGCTCTTGTAACCGATGTTTACAAGAACCTCTCTTTTATTAACGGCTACTACAGTACCCTCTACTACCTCGTTCTCGATAACTGAAGAAAGGGTCTCTGAATATTTAGCCTCAACTTCCTCTTTAGATACACCATAGTCAGTATCTGACTCAAATGCATCCCAATCAAATTTGTCAACTGCAACAGATGCGTTGCTTTTGCGTTTTTTAGTCTCTACGACTACTGGAGCCTCATCAGCATAAGAAGCTGCAGTCTCCTGTGCTACTGGAGCTACTACCTGCTCCTCAGCCATTACTGTTTCTTTACTCATTTTAACTAAATAACTAATAAGTGGTTAAACATTATTTATAATCTCAAAAAATTTGAGCGCGCGAAATTAAGAATTATTACTCAGTCCACCAAATAATTTTACTGAAAATCAGCACTTGCCAATATTCGAGCAGAAAAGAGTACCTTTTTTTGCGCGGATTGCTGCAAATTATACTTCCGAGCAGGAAAGAGTACCTTTTTATGCGCGGATTGCTGAAAAACACCACTCCGAGCAGAAAAGAGTGCCTTTTTATGCGCGGATTGCAGCAAAACACCACTCCGAGCAGGAAAAGATAGCTTTTTATGCGCGGAATACTGCTAGAAACCCTTCCGAGCAGGAAAGAGTGCCTTTTTATGCGCGGATTGCTGAAAAACACCTCTCCGAGCAGGAAAAGATAGCTTTTTATGCGCGGAATACTGCTAGAAACCACTCCGAGCAGGAAAAAGTGCCTATTTATGCGCGGATTGCTAAAAAACACCACTCCGAGCAAGAAAAGATAGCTTTTTATGCGCGGAATACTGCTAGAAACCTCTCCAAGCAGAATTGCGGCAATACCTTATCTAAAACAAACTTTAATAAGTTGAATTTGTTATTAAACAAACCAAATACTTCAAGAAATGAAAAAGAAAATACTCCCTATCCTTATTACAATATTTTGGGTAGCATTATTTAGCTATCTGATATACTTGAAATTATTCGCAGTTGTAGTACTAAGTTTCTTATTGCTTGCAATGTCAATGGCTATGTCCACATCTAATGACGCTGAATATTAAATAAATCAAAATAGTTAATAAATAGTGATCACTGTATAAAAGGATGGTTCCATTGCTGGAGTCATCCTTTTAAGTTATTATCCGTAAGTCAAATACTCAAAGTCTATTCTCTGAAAGTTAAAGGAATGCAACAAAAACAGGCAAAGCAACAAATCTGATAAGAGCATAACTGTTGTGTCAGAGAAATATAGTACACGGCGTTGCGCCAAAGAAAAATTACCCTTATTTTTGTAGTTTATAATGCCAGAAATGTGTGGCGGATTCAACTGCACAACTGACAAGACAAAAAACTATGAAAATGAAAAATTCAAGTAAAATATTTGTTGCATTTATTATTGCAGCGGTAACTTTATTCATAGCAACCGCCACTCCAACTACCGCCCAACCACGTCAGCAGAAGATTCAGATAATTCTTATTCCCGACGATTCTGATGCTGTGTATGAAACCGGACAAAAGGTAAAGCTGAAAGTAATGGCACTCCACCAGGGAGTAGCAATGGAAAATCCTACCATCAGCTACGAGATAAGTGAAGACCTTATGACACCACATATCAGCAAAGAAATTACCTTGAATGGCACAGAGGGAACAATAGAGGCAGGCACAATGAAAAAACCAGGTTACCTGCGTATTAAGGCGACCTGTTCTTACGGGGAAAAAAAATACTCCACCACAAGCACTGTGGGCTTCTCACCTGAGAAACTGCAGCCAACAGTAAAGCTCCCTAAAGATTTTATGGAGTTCTGGAGCAACAACCTTGAGAAACTTAAAAAAGTTGACCTCAAACCAACCATGGAGCTTCTTCCCGACAGATGTACTCCACAAGTAAATGTTTACCATATTTCATATAGGAATATTGGAGGGACCAAAATGTATGGAATCCTCACAGTTCCAACCAAAGAGGGAAAATATCCTGCAATCTTGAGATTCCCAGGAGCCGGTGTAGGTGAAAAAGGTGGAGATATCACACATGCTGCACAAGGTGCAATCATCCTCGAGATGGGTATTCACGGCATAGCGGTTAATCTCCCTTCAAACGTATACTCAGACTTGGGAAACGGCATATTGAACGACTATCCGAGCATCAACCTTGGCAACAGAGACACCTACTATTACAAAAAGGTATATCTTGGATGTGTAAAAGGTATAGATTTCCTATTGTCACTTCCACAATGTAACGGTAATATTGGCACCTTTGGCGGCAGCCAGGGAGGTGCACTTTCAATTGTAACATCAGCATTGGACAATAGAATTAAAGCATCTGTTGCATATTTCCCCGCCCTATGCGACATTGAAGGATATTGCAACGGCAGAGCCGGCGGATGGCCCCACACATTCAAAGCGGAGAGCAACCGCACAAAGGAGAACATTGAAATGATGAGATACTACGACGTATCCAACTTTGCCAGACATCTGCAGAATCCTATCCATTTTCTATACGGATACAATGATATAACATGTGCACCAACCAGCACAAGGGCCACATACAATGCAATTACAGCACCCAAACAGCTGATCATAGGTGAAAATATAGGACACTGGACCTACCCTGAGCAGATGTCCGCACTATGGGACTGGATTATAAAAGAACTTAAATAAAAATTACCCGCAATAAAAATACGGGACAAACAAAGAAAAACTTGGAAATGAATCTTCCCGACAGATCTGTTGCCGACAGATGAACAATTGTCGGGATAACAAATAAAACCTAACAGAAAAAAATATGAGCAAAAAAGGATTTGAAAAAAATTTTTGGGTAGCAATTATAATGGAGTTTTTTGAGAGAGGTGCCTACTACGGTGTACTTTCTGTACTCTCAGTATATTTGGTGCTCAGCGGAGAAGAGGGAGGACTGGGATTCTCCAAAGCACAGGCAGGAACAATAATGGGAACAATACAACCACTGCTATATTTCCTACCAATCATAGCTGGAGGAATAGCCGACAGATACGGCTATAGAAGAATTCTGTTCTTTGCATTCACCTGCATTACAGGAGGATACTTTCTAACATCCATAACAGAATCATATATCCCAGTATTTGCATCATTGTTACTTATGGCAGTAGGTGCAGGATTCTTTAAACCAGTAATATCTGGAACAATTGCAAAGTCAACAACCGAAGAGAATTCAACCCTTGGATTTGGAATATTCTACTGGTCAATAAATCTTGGTGCATTCCTTGTACCGCTTATCCTTGTTCCTATGCTAAAAGCAAAAGGATACCACAATATTTTTTACATGGCAGCAGCTGTGGGATGTATCCTTATGCTTATAAATACTTTCTTTTACAGGGAGCCGGCAGCAAATCTTAATAATCCAAAACAGAGCAAGAGCATAAAAGAACTGTTCATAGGAATTGTACAAGTTCTTAAAGATTATAAGTTCATTCTGCTTATCTTCCTTTACTCTGGCTTCTGGATCCTTTATTTTCAGATGTACGGAACTGTGCTTTGGTACTTGAAGGAATATGTAGACATGACTCCTATTGACAATGCTGTAAACTCATTCCTTGGAATCTTTGTAGATAATCCAAACTGGAAATTTGATACTGAGCATGTTACAGTAATCAATGCTGGAGTTATTATATGTCTTCAGCTAATTGTATCAAAACTGGTACAGAACTGGCCTGCACTTCCAACAATGATCATGGGTATAGGATGCGGAACACTTGGTATGGCAATACTCAGCATTGGGGGATCACCTTGGATCTTTATCGTTGGACTAATGGTGTTTACCCTTGGTGAGATGACAACCCATCCAAAATTCCTTTCATACATAGGTATCATTGCTCCTCCCGACAAAAAAGCACTTTACATGGGATATTCATTCCTTTACGGAGTAATTGGCAGTTCAATAGGTTCATTCCTTGGAGCAAGTCTCTATGTAAGTATTGTTGAGGAGATGGGAAAACCTCAGTTGCTATGGCTAATCTTTACCGGGATAGGTATCATCAGCATTGTGGGACTACTGCTTTACAACAAATTTATCGGGAAGAAAAAATAAATTTCAGACTATGAAGATACTGGTTATAGTTGTTACATATAATGGAATGAAGTGGATTAAGAGGTGTTTGGACAGTGTGGTAAAATCAAATACTGCGCTGGATTTGTTCATCGTTGACAACGGCTCAACTGACGGCACCCAAGATTTCATAACATCAAACTATAAAAGCATAAACTTTTATCAATCTCCAGTAAATCTGGGCTTTGGGAAAGCCAATAATTTGGGAATCAAATATGCTGCAGATAACAACTATAACTATGTATATCTATTAAATCAGGATGCATGGCTTTTACCTGACACTATAGATGAGCTTGTAAAAGCGCATACAGAAAATCCTGCTTTTGGAATTCTCAGTCCTTTTCAGGCAGAGGCAAATATGAAGAAGCTAGACAGCAACTTCTTACGATTTGCATGTAGTTATAAATCCAATCCTCAAATTCTAAGTTCCCTATTCTTCAATGACAGGGAGAGGGTATACGAAGTAGAAAATGTGATGGCTGCACATTGGATGGTTTCCAGAGAATGTTTCTGTAAAGTTGGTGGATTCTCCAGCACATTTGAACATTATGGAGAAGATGACAACTATATCCATAGGGCAAAATATCACAATTTTAAAGTAGGAATAGTACCCTCTGCCGTTGCAGTACATGACAGAGAGCAAAGGGAGTACACAAAAGCAAAAAAAATACATATTGGCTACACAAAGTCTCTGGTATGTTGCAGTGATCCAAGCATGTCTACACTAAAAAAAATAGGATACACATGTGCGTATGCCACAACTGCTGCATATAGGAGCAAATCATTGAAACCTTACATAAATATGCTTAAAATATTTATAAACTGGGGCAAGATTATGAAAAATGTAAGGATAGGAAAAGAATGTAACGGAGCATTTCTATAACAGCTTATATTATATGAGAAAATACAGTGTAGCTCTTTGTACATATAACGGAAGAAAATACGTTATAGAACAACTCCATAGTATAATAAATCAAAGTATAAAGCCAACTCAGATAGTTGTGAGCGATGACGGATCAACAGATGGAACTGTTGATATTGTAAAGGAATACCTGTCTGACAAAGGGATAAATCATATAGTTACGTGTAATCAATTACAACGTGGAGTTTCAAATAATTTTTTGAATGCAATGAAACTCTGCACGGAGGATATAATATTCACCTCTGATCAGGATGATTACTGGATGCCTCAAAAAGCAGAAGTTATCCTACAAATCTTCAAGAATAATCCCAATGGCAAACTGGTATTCTCTAATGGTGAACTTACAGATGACAAATTGAACCCTATTGGACACGATATCTGGAGTTCAATTGGTATTACAGAAAAAAAATGTTCTGAGGGCAAATGGCATGAATATCTGCTGAAATCACCTCTAATAACAGGTGCAACCATGTCATTTAGGAAATCACTGCTCCAAGATATTCATCAGATTCCTCAAGAGTGGCTGCATGATGGCTGGTTAGCATGGGCTGCAGTAATTCAAAACGGATTGATACCATGTAATGAGAAACTCATAAAATACAGACAGCATGAATCAAACGTAGTTGGTTTGCGTCCTAAAAACTTCATTAAGAGATTAATGGAATGGAGAGGTATAGATAAAATGCAGATTATAAATAACCGTAGAATAAAATACTACAGATATCTGCATGTACAGGAGAAATGGGGAGACCAAATGGATGAATGCCAAAGGAAAGAGTTGGATAATTGTGTTTCCTTCTGGGAAAAACTGCACTATCTGAAAAATAATAATGCAATTAAAAGACCTGCAATTGTTCTTAATCTATTTTTTAAAGGATACTATAAAAAATACCATGCAGGAATTAAGCCATTTATAAGGGACCTTATTATCTCCTTCCAATAAAAGGCTTCATTACAATGTTTTTTATAAAAGAACGCTCATCATTATTTAACCCTAAAAAGTATATAGCAGGGATAAATATTATCCATGATATTGCTGCAGTAAAACATAATCTCATAAAACCTGGAGAAATCACATTAGTAGAAAGCACTCCTGCAGATACTGCAGTTAAGACAATGATTGAAATAGAAATCAAAACATTTCCAAACAAATATCTCAAAATTTTAAATCCTGTATATTTATTAAGTATATAGAGATTTATCAATAGTACTATTGGATATGAACATAATATTACAACATAAACCGTTTGAGGCTGTATTCCCAATTTTATAAATAAATAACTGATTGGCAATACAAGCATATAAACTATTGAGGTTGTAATATTTAAAAGCTTCATTCTGCCATAAGCATGAATACCCATACCCAAAGGTGCGTCAATAGCCTGTATCAATCCTTGGATAATAGTAAGCCTTGTAAAGATAACTGTATAAGCAGGAACCTCTTTAAGCCATAAACCCAGAACATACTCCATCTCAATAAATAATGGAATTCCAATAAAACCTATAAGGTATCCTGCGAATTTGGATGTTCTGTCTACAAGAGCATTCATACCCTGATAATCACCAACAGCACACAACTTTACTATCTGAGGCCTTGAGGCAACCATAAAATTATTGGCAAAATTATATATAGCTCCACCTGCAGTAGTAGCAATACCTCTGGCCGCATTAACAGCGGTTCCAAATATATTCATCAAAATAGTAATACCTTGTGTATTCATTGTATACGCACACACACCTATTGTATTCCAACCTATATATGTGAATATCTCTTTATATAACTTAAAATCTGGTTTTACATTAAGTTTGCTACATTCATCAAAGTGTTTTTTACAATACAAATAATACATGCAGGCAGTAATTACACCAATAGCAAAATATGAAACTGAAAACAATTTCAGTTTATCTACATGAATTATAAGCAACAAATAAACTACAAGCAATTTAGCTACAGATTCCCATATTGCAATATATGCATAAATATTCATCTTCTCATGTGCTATAACAGTTGCATTAAATGGTGTATAAGCAACATTGAGCACTGCTGTCAAAAGAGAGAAATGAAAAGTGAAAATTGCAGCATTCAGACGATGTGCAGGGATATTAAGTGTCCTGATAAATTGTGGTCCAACAGCCTCGCCTACTATAAAAATTAAAAGGGCCAGAATAAGATGAATTGTAAAACATGCAGTAAAGGTATTCTTTACAGACTGATTGTCATTTCTACCTAATGCAATAGTAATAAACCTGGAAGTTCCCTGAGAAAGTAGCCCCGTAACAACTCCCATCATTCCAACTACTCCAGCAACCAGATTATAGATTCCATAATCATCAACTCCAAGTATATCAAGAACGAGTCGTGTTGTAAAAAGGGATACAACCATGCTGAACATCATTCTAATGTAAAGCATTATTGTATTTTTAGCAATCCTTTTTGTATTCTCTGTATGGATGGACATTTGCAATTGTCTTATCTAGAACATTTTCCTGCGACGGAAAAGTATAGAAGCTATTCCTACGGAAATCAGCATTATGCCTATTACCCAGATGAAATCCCATTTTGAATCAAAAATTGGGAGACCTATGTTCATACCAAAAATACCTGAAATAAGTGTAGGAGGCATGAACAGCAAAGAAACATAAGTAAGTATCTTCATAATTTTGTTCTGGTCTAAGTTAATAAGACCCAGTACAGTATTCTGAAGATATTCCAATCTCTCAAAATTGAAGTTTGTATGGTTTAGAAGTGAAGCTATATCCTTAACAAGAACATTCAGTTTAGAGTGAACGTCTCTAGGGAATTTATCACTTTTAAGTATAGAAGAAATCATTCTTTGTTTATCAATGATATTCTCCCTAACCATCATCGTATTTTCCTGCAACTGATTGATATCCAAAAGGAAATCTTCACTAACAGTTTCACCGGCACTTACACTCTTGCTAAACTGGGCAATTTCTTTGGCCATAAGCTCAATCATATCTGCATCCAAATCAATCCTATTCTCCAAGATAGATACAAGAATATGGTAGCCGGTAGGATACAGCTTTGGAGAAACTCCAATTCTTCTCTGCAAATCAGTAAATGTACGGAGAGGAACTTGCCTTATTGTAACAAGGATACCCTCAGATATAATGAAGGATACTGCCTCCATATTATAATTGTCGGGACCTGGAATAAGGAAGTTTGTATTTGCAAAAATTGTTGTGTCAGTCTCTGAATAGCGAGAAGAACTCTCAATCTCCTCTGCCTGAGCCCTACTCTGAAGGGTAGTTTCAAGGAAACTCTCTACACCTCTTTTCTCATCGCCTGTAGGCTCAAAGAGATCAATCCATAGAACATCGTCAAAGCCCAATTCGTCCAAATAGGCTATATCCTGAGATGTTATGATCTGTCCTTTTGATTTGTAGAAAATCTCTATCATAGTTAATTATTTAGGAGATTGGACACAATTATCCTACAAATTTAATAAAAAAATTGCAATATAATACTACAATAAGCTATTAAAATATAATTACATGCTCAATAAGAATTCTCATACCAATGAGAATAAGAATGACTCCACCCCAAATTTCGGCTTTTTTACCAACTTTATCACCAAGTTTTTTACCGCCCTGAAGACCTGTTAAAGAAGCAAGAGCAGTGAGAATAAAAGTAAAGAATACAGTTACAGAAATCTTTATAAAAGAAATTTGTATCAAAGCCAAAGATGCACCAACAGCAATAGCATCTATACTGGTGGCTGTAGCAAGAATAAAAAGTTTTTTCCAACGGAGAAAATCTGGGATATGTTCATCCTCGTCTTTATTTGAAATTGCACCAAAAACCATCTTGCCACCCAGATATGCAAGTATAGCAAATGCAATCCAATGATCCCACTGAGAAATTATATTTGCAAACTTACCCCCTACAAACCAACCGACAAAAAGGTAAGCAGCCTGTAAAAAGCCAAAGAAGGCTATAATCATAGCCTTCCTTGATCTTTCTAAATTTGGAAGTGATATACCGCCCCCTACAGATACTGCAAAAGTATCAAAGGTAAGGCTTAGAGCCAGGATGATAAGCTCAAAGTATGTCATTCCTTATTTCTTTTTAAATATTAGCAATCCTAACATTGTGATACCTGCACAAACTGCAATAAGTGAGAAACCAAAGCTGAATACATAGTTCTCAATAAAGAAACAGATTACCGGTGCAAGAACGCAAACATAAGGAACCACTTTATCTTTAATGTTTACTTTAGTAAGAATACCCAACATGAACAATCCAAGTAGCGGACCATAAGTATATGAAGCAATTTGATATACCATGTTAATAACCGCATCATTCTTAAGCACGTTGAATACACAAATCATAACAACGAACAAAGCCGCCATTACGTATGTTACATTCATTCTAACTTTTTTCTTCTTCTCGTCGTCCCAACCGTGTTTCTCAATACCTACCAAGTCAATACAAGTTGAAGTTGTAAGTGAAGTAAGGGCATTTGCACATGTAGGATAAGCCGCAGAAATAAGACCAACAAAGAAGATCACACCAACTACAGGTCCTAGTGTAAGGGCAACTGTAGGGAAGATCTTATCTGCCTCAAGTTTGCCTGCTGTTGTAGTAACAGCCTGGATAAGCTCAGGATGACTCTGCATGAAAATAGCCAAAACTGCACCAAGAGTAACAAACAACAAGTTAATAGGAATCATCATAAGAATTGATGTCATAACGTTCTTCTGAGCCTCCTTAATATTCTTACAGCTCAAGCTCTTCTGCATCATTGCCTGATCCAATCCGGTCATTGCAATAGGAATAAGCACACCGCTAAGGAATCTCTTAATCCAGTTGGTTGCTGCAGCAGAATCTGTATTGAACATATTTGAGAACTTGCTCTCATGAACGTTTTTAAGCATATCAAGGAGATTCCAGTCAAGCTGTTTGCAGATTACACCTACAGAGAATACAATGGCAAGAATCATAAAGGTAGTCTGAATAGTATCTGTGTAGATAATAGTTTTAACGCCACCTTTCATAGTATAAAGGATAGCCAAACCTACAAACACAATGGCAGCTACTACAAAAGGAACTCCAAGTGGCTGAAGTACAAAGTTGTAAAGAACAAAGATTACTAGGAAAGTTCTAACTGTAGCACCCAAAAGTCTTGAAATGATAAAGAAAGAAGCTCCTGTCTTGTAACTGTGTGTTCCAAAACGCTGCTCAAGATAAGTGTAAATAGAAGTAAGGTTCAACTTGAAATACAATGGCAAAAGAAGCCCCGCAATGATTGCATAACCAAAGAACATACCAAATACCATAGGCATATAGTAGAAGTTCTCGTTAATAACATTACCTGGCAATGACATGAATGATACTCCACTCATAGAAGAGCCAATCATACCAAATGCAACAAGGAACCAGTTTGAACTTTTGTTACCTGTAAAGTATGTTTTGCTGTCGGCATTACGGCTGGTAAGCCATGCAATTGTAAACAGCAAAAGTGTATACAGCACAAAAGTGACCAAAAGAATAGTTGAATTCATAATAGTTTTTTAAAGTTTAAACAGGTGTCTGTTCTGTATAGACTTTCCAAGAGTAAGTTCATCTGTATACTCAAGGTCATCACCAAAACCTACACCACGTGCTATAGTACTTATTTTAATATCCAACGCACTTAATTTTTTGTATAGAAAGAAAGAAGTGGTCTCACCTTCCATACTTGTACTGAGAGCAAGAATAACCTCTTTAACTTCTCCTTCCTGCACCCTCTCTATCAGTTTCCCGATAGGCAAATCGGCAGGACCAATACCATCCATTGGGGAAATGATTCCACCCAACACATGATAAAGTCCATTATATTGCTCAGTATTCTCAATGCTCAATACATCTCTGATGCTCTCTACCACGCAAATTACAGTTTTATCTCTCCTGGTATCAGAGCAAATGGAGCAATGGTTGTCGTCAGTAATCATATTGCATGTATTGCAATACTTCACACCTTTACGTAAGGCTATAAATGACATTCCAAACCTTTCAATATTCTCTACAGGTTGTTTTAGCAAATGCAGTGCAAGTCTCAAAGCGCTTTTTCTTCCAATACCAGGAAGAGAAGCAAACTCATCAACCGCCTTTTCCAATAACTGAGACGAATATTTCTGCTTGAACATTGTTAAAATTAAAAAAGACCCAAAAAGAGGAAACTCCCCCCGGAAGTTTCCCCTTTGAGCCAAAATTTCAAATTATTTCTGTGAGTTATAGAAATCAACAGCATTTCTTACAGAACCGTGCTCCAACAATAGTGATTTAGCATACTCGTAATCTGTAATATCTGTCTCACCCATAATCATTCTTGTACCTCTGTCAACAAGTTTAGCATTTGAAAGCTGCATATCAACCATCTTGTTACCTTTAACGTGACCCATCTTAATCATGGTAGAAGTAGAGATCATGTTAAGGATAAGTTTCTGAGCAGTACCTGATTTCATACGAGTTGAACCAGTTACAAACTCAGGACCTACAACAGCTACGATTGGAACGTCTACCTCAGCAGCAACTGCAGCACCAGGGTTACAAGTGATACATCCGGTAAGGATACCACGTTTTCTAGCCTCTTTAACTGCACCAATAACGTATGGAGTACTACCACTTGCAGCAATACCTACAACAACGTCGTTCTCGTTTACATTGTAAGGCTGCATATCTCTCCAACCGCCATCCCAATCATCCTCAGCATTCTCAACAGCTTTACGGATAGCTGTATCACCACCTGCTATAAGACCAATGATCAAATCGAATGGTGCACCGTATGTAGGAGGAATCTCAGAAGCATCAAGGATACCAAGTCTACCGCTGGTACCTGCTCCAAGATAGAAAAGTCTACCACCTTTCTTCATTCTCTCAACAATACCGTCAACCAATTTCTCAATTTCAGGAATACATTTCTCAACTGCAACTGGAACTGATTTGTCCTCTTTGTTCATGTTCATCAACAACTCTGCAGTTGTCATCTGATCCAAATTAGCGTAATTTGAAGATTGCTCTGTTACTTTAGTCATAATTGTATGGTAATTATATGTTGTTCATTATGTTCTGTCGGGATAAAAAATCTAATGATTAAATGGCATTAGTATGGTACTCAACTAGTCCGTCAATTGGAGATTTGATAATCTTACCAATTATTGCACCATTCTGAGCAGCTACATCTTTTAGAATATCCTCATAGTAGTGTGCAATAGAACCTACAAGATTTACAGGATAGTTCTTGTAATCGTAGTGAACTATATTTCTTTTAAAGAACTCATCAAAGCTTGTTCTAATAAGGTTATTGATATGAGGATTGTCTCTAAACTCAGAAATAAAAGGTGAGAAAGATGCCAACCATTTGCTTGGAAGCGGTTCGCGGTAAACTTTCTGTACAATTTTCATGTAATCAAGGTCATATCTCTTAACAAACTCCTCCTCAATCTCTTTTGGTAAAAGACCTTTAATGAAATCTGCCATAAGTTTTTTACCAAGTACTCCACCTGAAGCCTCATCACCAAGGATAAAACCACCTGCACGAACATTGTTTACAATCTCGTTACCATCATAGAAGCAAGTATTTGCACCAGTACCCATAATACAAGCGATACCTGCACTATGACCACAAAGAGCTCTTGCTGCAGCAAGAAGGTCAGATGCAACAAAAGATTTGTTTCCAGGGAATACTTTGTCAAAAGCATCACTTAGAACCTTAGCAAGTTCAGGAGCAAGAATACCTGCACCGTAGAAGTAGATCTCTTTAACATTGTTTCCAATAGCTGGAACAACTTTCTCCTCAAGAATTTTAGAAATGTCCTCTGAAGACAGGAATACTGGGTTGATACCCTCTGTATTAACTGATTTTACTGTACCATCAGCTGCAATGGCACGCCAATCAACTTTAGTAGAACCGCAATCGGCAATAAGTAACATAATTTTAGTTTTTCAAGTTATATAACGTGCAAAATTACAAAAAATTATGCTATAAATAGCACATAATTTAAACATTCTTGCCCATATATCACTTTTTAGTGGAAATTATAAGCTAAAATTATATCTCTTAAGAAAATCAGCACAATTGTTCACCTTTATTTTTCCAATGAAAATAGCCATACAAAGATGCAATGGCATTTACAGAATAAAGGATAGCAGTAGGATATAAATGCAGATTGAATGACATAATTACAGTAAAGCTGTTAACTAGAAGCCACGCGAGCCATTGCTCCCTATAAGATTTTGAAAGCCAAAATGTTGCAATAGCACTAATAACAGTAATTGAACTGTCTGCAAATGGCATAGGATCTTGTGTGAATTTATTTAGGACCAATACCATAAAAGCTGTTACGGCACAATAAATTACAATGCTGTATAAAAGAACAGCTGTCGGGATACTTCTATAATAGATTTGATTTGTTGCTGGAGTCACATCTTTCTTCCACTGGAAGAACCCATAAATGCTCATAATGACATAATAAATCTGAAAACTCATTGAGGCATATACTCCCTGCTGAAAATATACAATAGCATAAACTATAGCCATCAGCAACCCAACAAGCCACATTCCCTGCTTATGCTTAATCTCAAGATAGAGATATATAAAGCCACAAATTACGCCAAAGAGTTCCAAAAACATAGCCGTATTATTTTTGAATGAGTTTTACTTTATACATTTTAGGCCAGTATTTACCAGTAAGATAAATATCACCGGAAACAGGATTATAGGCAATACCATTAAGAACGTCGGTTGTAGGTTTTCTAAGTGAAGCAGGGAGAAGTCCTTTACAATCTATCTTACCCTTAACAATACCTGTAGCAGGATCAATAATAAGAATTATATCCTGAGTATAAACATTAGCCCAAATATCTCCATTTATCCACTCAAGTTCATTTATAAACGGAACAGCTTTGCCCCCCAAACGTACCTCCTTAGAGGAACGAACAGCAAAAGTTTGGGGATCAAGAAAATAAATATTAGAAGTACCATCTGAAAGTATCAGATCCTTACCATTAGTTGTAAGCCCCCACCCCTCTCTCGGATTGTACAATTCACCCAAATACTTAAAAGAATTTATATCATACACAAAACACTTGTGTTCCTGCCATGTAAGGATATAAAGCAAACCATTGTGAACACAAGAACCCTCAACAAAATATCTTGCATCAAAATTCAACCTCCTCAAATCTTTGCCGGATTTAAGATCAACTTTTCTAAAAGAAGAACTTCCATACTGTCCGCAACTCTCAAACAATTCCCCATTATGGAAGAAAAGGCCTTGGGTATAAGCGCCCCTGTCGTGAGGAAGGGTCTCCACTATCTGCAACTTATACTCTTTCACCTTCTGCCCCTGAGCACATCCCACAAGTGGCAAAACCACCATACATGCCAAAACTAAATATCTCAGAATCTTCATTACACAAAAAATTTAGCCACAAAGTTAAACTATTATTCCTCCCGACAAAAATCCAGCCAACCTTTCACTCGCAGACTTCCGGGCAGAAAAAGGCATCTTTTCTGGCGCGGAATGGTTCTTCGACAGCTTCCGGGCAGAAAAAGGCACTCTTTCTGGCGCAGAACGGTTCTTCAGCAGCTTCCGGGCAGAAAAAGATACCTTTTCTGACGCAGAACGGTTCTTCGATGGCTTCCGAGCAGGAAAAGGCACTCTTTCTGGCGCAGAACGGTTTGCAGAAGGCTTCCGAGCAGGAAAAGATACCTTTTCTGGCGCGGAACGGTTCTACTGTGGCTTCCGGGCAGAAAAAGACACCTTTTCTGGCGCGGAACGGTTCTTCGTGGGCTTCCGGGCAGAAATAGACACTCTTTCTGGCGCGGAACGGTTCTTCGGTGGCTTCCGGCAGAAAAAGACACCTTTCCTGGCGCAGAAAGGTTCTTCGGTGGCTTCCGGGCAGGAAAAGACACTCTTTCTGGCGCGGAACGGTTCTTCAGTAGGTTACGGGCAGAAAAAGATACAATTTCTGGCGCAGAACGGTTCTTCGACAGCTTCCGGGCAGGAAAAGATACCTTTTCTGGCGCGGAATAGTTTGCAGAAGGCTTCCGGGCAGGAAAAGGCACTCTTTCCGGCGCGGAATAGTTTGCAGAAGGCTTCCGAGCAAGAAAAGACACTCTTTCTGGCGCGGAACGGTTCTTCAGCAGCTTCCGGGCAGGAAAAGATACCTTTTCTGGCGCGGAACGGTTCTTCGGCAGCTTCCGGGCAGAAAAAGATACTCTTTCTGGCGCAGAACGGTTCTTCGGTAGCTTCCGGGCAGAAACAGATACAATTTCTGGCGCGGAACGGTTCTTCGGTGGCTTCCGAGCAGGAAAAGGCACTCTTTCTGGCGCAGAACGGTTCTTCGTGGGCTTCCGAGCAGAAAAAGACACCTTTTCCGGCGCGGAAAGGTTCTTAGGCAGCTTCCGAGCAGAAATAGATACCTTTTCTGGCGCAGAAAGGTTCTTCGTGGGCTTCCGAGCAGAAATAGACACCTTTTCTGACGCGGAATGGTTTGATGAAGATTCAGAGTAAAAAAAAATCCCTGCAGTAGCAGGGATTCTAAATTGAGGGCGGATCTATAAGCCGAGTTCTGTACTTCAAACTGGCGCCAAAAGGCACCCTAAGAAGCTCCTATCATTTATCTGTCGCAGCCTACCCCCCAGCAACGGACGAGCAACCCTTAATTGCTGGTATACATGGCCTTGCAGGATGCAGTAGGATACCACTATAATGTCACCATTATAATCCGTGGGCTCTTACCCCACATTTTCACCCTTACCGTAGTGATGCAGTCTGACAGCCCAAGGCCTTCTGCTGCGCGCAAGGACGATGTCCTATTGCCGGAAAACCGGACGCTACTACGGCGGTAATTCTCTGTTACCCTTGCATAAACTCATCGCCTATCTGTGCTTTCCACAGTGCAGTGCTCTACCCTGCCCGGACTTTCCTCCCAATTACTTGAGCGATAGGACGACCCGCCGCTGCAAAGATATTAAAAAAACATATTCACTCCGCACCTTTCACACCTTGATGTGCGGAATATGGAAATAACGTATCCAATAAATGACTTTCCAACTTTAATATCCTTTTAATCTGTTTGTTGGAAGCATTATATTGGAACTTCATAATTTTAGCAACCTCAATCTTTTCATTTTTACCCAAAAGTACTGGATTTTTAATATCATACTTCTTATTTATTATACCATAAACAATAGAATGCATTTCTTCGTCGGTGTATGAAATAACATCTCCCAACTCCCTGGCAATGTGTGTATAAGACTCAACCTGTCGGGAAGAAAAATAAAAATAATGATTTGCATCCCGATAGAAACTTTCTACAAGTTTTACCGCACAATATGACAATGGAGTAACATATCCACTGATAGCAGAATACTCTTCTGATACTTCAAAATTTCTCGACTTAAACATTTGTCTCTTTACACCAGAACCTATTTTATGGAGCTGCACAGATCTCTCATTACATTTATATAATTCATTGAAAAAGTATCTGTTAGGTCCCCACTCGTAAGTAAAAGGTGTTGAATTTGAATCAATGAGATATCCGTTCCTATTCACATAAGTAATAAGTGTTTGAAGATATTTAAGATCAGATACTTTGAAAACATTATATGAAAATTTATCCAAATCAGATGCTCTCATCAAATTGGCTAGATACCTGCGAAGTCTTTTTCTAAAAAACATAAAGAACTCACGCAAGCATTGTTCATTACAAGCAAGGACAAAATGCAAATGATTGCTCATAATTTGAAAAGTAAGGATTTTCAACTGATCTTTAAACTTATAGGCAGCTAAAGCTATTAAGTTCATACCATACACATAATCATCCCTATCCCTAAAAATCAGACATTGATTATCACCCGGTGTACACAAATGCCACACCTCTCCCAATTCATAAAATTCATACTCCAGTGCATTCATTTTTACGGTATTTATGACCATGCAATACTAAATGCAAATAGCTGGATAAAAAAGAATAAGCGTAAATATTTATACCAGAAAAAGAAAAATTTTCGGGTGATTTATCTTTTCAGAAAATTTTGTTGATTTTGGCATAAATTTACGCAAATACCTTTTCTGGCGCGGAACGGTTTGCAGAAGGCTTCCGAGCAGGAAAAGACACTCTTTCTTGCGCGGAACGGTTCTTCGTGGGCATCCGAGCAGAAAAAGACACTCTTTCTGGCGCAGAATGGTTCTTCGAAGCCTTCCGAGCAGAAAAAGATACCCTTTCCGGCGCGGAATGGTTCTTCGAAGGCTTCCGAACAGAAAAAGATACCTTTTCTGGCGCGGAATGGTTCTTCGAAGGCTTCCGAGCTGATAAAGATACCATTTCCGGCGCAGAACGGTTCTTCGTGGGCTTCCGAGCTGAAAAAGATACCTTTTCCGGCGCGGAATGGTTCTTCGCAGGCTTCCGAGCTGAAAAAGATACCTTTTCTGGCGCGGAACGGTTCTTCGAAGGCTTCCGAGCAGAAAAAAGCACTCTTTCCGGCGCAGAACTGTTCGCAGAAAAAAAAGGCGCCAGAAAATGGCGCCTTATATGTGGATCGAAGCAGAAATTCTACTTGCAAACCATTATATCCAAAATCATCTTATCTGTAACCTGCATTCCTTCGGCGCCAATGCGTCCAAGATTGCAGATTGTCTTTTCTATGCTCTCTTCTATAATACCATCATTAGAGGAGATACAGATGTTATCCATAGCCAGGATAGCTGCCTGAATTGAAGATGAAACTCCTGATGCAACTTTTAGGGCACATCCAACTTTTGCACCGTCACACACCATACCGGTAATATTTCCAATCATATTCTTGATAGCCGCACAAACCTGGTCATATCCACCGCCTTTAAGATATACAATACCACAAGAAGAACCTGTAGAAGCAATTACACAACCGCACAAAGCAGAAAGTTTGCCCAAGTAGCCCTTTATATGAATGGCAACCAAGTGGCTAAGCACTAATGCCCTTGCCAACTGCTCCTCTCCCACTCCCATTTTCTCAGCAACTGCAATCACAGGCATTGTAACAGTAATTCCCTGATTACCGCTACCTGAATTACTCATAGCAGGAAGTGTACATCCAGCCATTCTTGCATCAGAAGCAGCTGCTGTTGCCGCCATAGCATATGTCATCACAGAATCACCAAAAACAGAAGTATGCTCTTTAGCCAAAATAGTTTTACCCACCTTAAGGCCGTAGTCATTTTTAAGACCTGCTTCTGCAAGAGCTTTATTTAACTTCACAGAATCCAAAATAAATTTGATATTCTCAAAAGATGCCTCCTGTGCAAATTGAAGAATCTCCTTCACCGACAATTTATAATCTAACGTGGTCTTTTCAGCTGTTGCTACAGGAGCCTCTGCACTACCTGAAACAGCAGTACAAGCAGAACCTGCACAGTTGAAAGGGGCAATATGAGAATGATCCAATAAAGAAACACCATCCCTTACTACAGAAATTATAGAATCATGATTATTGGCTATCTCAGTAGCAGCAGCATGGTCACCTGAATAAGTCCAAGCTTTTATGTACAACTTCAAAGGGGTATCGGCCAAAGTAATCTTCACTTTGCCAGCATCCACCATTGATTTTGCTGCTGCAATTGAATCTCCCGACAAATCTTTCAAAACCTCAAGACCGTAGGAACTCTTACCGCAAGTTACAGCCAAAGCCGAAGCAATATGCAATCCTATCATTCCTGTTCCGGGTATTCCCACTCCCATTCCGTTTTTAAGGATATTTGCACTTACCTCTACCGTAACACTTTCAGTCTCACAGCCAATCTCGCGCAACGCCTCACAAGAGCGTGCAACTGCAAGTGAAACTGCAATAGGCTCAGTACAGCCTAACGCAGGTTTCACCTCTTTATTTATCAATTCAATAATTTCAAGTTCTCTCTTAATATCCATAATATTACTCCTGTTCAAAGAAATTGACTATATCCTTCATAAGTGGAGATACATGGAAACCATAAATGGTTTCAATAGGGAATCCGAAACATACAACCTTGTAATCTCCCTTATATGCTACTGCAGCAGAAATATTATTCTCTTTATATCTGAAGATTGTAAAGGCTTCCTTGCATGAAGGAACCAATGCATCAGCAGACTGCACTGCATAAACATTATTATTGCCTAATTTTGTGTTATAATCTATAAATCCTTTAAATCCAAATGGATTAGCAACACTTACTACACGCCCTTCACGGTTGGCATATGTAGTCATATGTTTGAATTTCAACACATCTTTAGCAAACTTCTTGTCCTCTTCAGTAACACCTGGAGCATCAAACAAATCATTTGAAATATTGCTTCCCGATATCAAAAGATTTCCGCCTGCAGCACAGTACTCGGCAATCTCTTTCTGAAGAGCCTCAGGGAACACCTCATATTTGTAACCGTAAACTCCACGACCTACAACAGTCTTACCCTGTTTACCCATAATCATATCAACCATCTTATAGTTGTTCATATCAACTTTACCGGCTTTTACAGCACCAACAGATGATGATACGAAACTATAACCAAGTTTCATTAAAGCTTTTCCATGAACATAAGGATAATTGAAAGTATTACCGGCAATTACCTTATCTTCAAAATTCGCATAAGAAGCACCAAAACCAGGAGCATCATCATCCATCCAAGGAATCTCTCTGCGGAACTCGTGCTGCTCACCAATAAAAGACCAGTCGGCCATATAAGCTACACCATTCTCTCTCTGGTTATTGAAACCAGCAAAAGTAGAATCGTTCTTCTCAAATACCGCAGGACCGGAAATTCTCTCAAAGCCATTAACTACAAGAGCAAGTTTGGTGGCTGGAGCAGTGGAAACCACACCAACTGACAACTGCTCAGAAGGGAAAGAAACTCCACCATCATTCAACGCAGCAACTTTGAAGCTGTAGATACAATCAGGTGAAATTGGAAGCACTATAGAAGTATCTTTCACAACAACACCGTTGTCAAAACCACCATCATTTTTCTTTGTATAAACTACATATGAAGTAGGCTCTGCTGTTGGCTCAGCTGGATCCGAAACTGGACTCCACGACAATTTAACTGAAGCCTCTCCATCTAGCTCAGCTGCGAAGTTCTTAACAGGAAGAGGCTGTACAGTATAAGCCACACCACTCTCCATACTTAAATATTTAAGTATACCTTTATAGATTGCACGGCTGACAGTAAAACGGAAATTAGGATCCAAACCATATCTCATATCAGCAAAGTTCTGATGAGAAAGAAGTTCCAACAACATAGAAGGTACATCAGGAGTACGTGCCTCTGCATAAGAACGGTCCCACAAACCTCTACGGCTCCAATTTGGCTCAAACTGGGCACGGATATCGTTGGTTATCTCCGTTTGGATAATATCAGTCATCTCACGTGCACCCATTCTGCTCTTTCCATTAGGATATTTGTCAGAACCGTTTGAATAACGGGTATAGATTGCAAGGATACCTACAATAGAGTCATCTGGGAAAGTACCAGCATCTGTATGGAATGCAAAAGACATATCCACTGGGATGTTATACCCCTCAGCATCAGGTTTTTTGCTACTACCACCTACAAGTGCATTAACCCAACGGCCACGGCTCATATAATCATCTGTATAATCGTTCTTCTGATCGGTATAAGAATAGATAGAATCTGCAAAACCAGCCCATTGCAACCAATATCTTGCGCCCTCTGTAAATCTTGGATAACCACTGGTAATAGGGGCTACATTATAAGAAGGCTGCTCTTTTGGACTTCTGGCAATATTACCTTTTCCACCACCAAATTTAACAGCATCGGCTGTTACAACTACACCCTCTTTAGGGCTAAGGTTAGTAAGGTAAACACCTTCATCTTTACTCCAGTCTGAGAATTCAAAGGTTCCTAGATAAATCCAGGTACTGCCACCCATTTTCTGATTTACCTTAAACTGAGTCTCACCACCTTTATGCTTTACAGTATAAAGTGCCGCATCTGTACTATTAGGCAATGTCTTATATGAAATATATACAGCGCAAGCATTATTCATAAACTGTCTGTTAGGAATCCATTTTGCAATGCTCTCTACAGGCTGTTTCTTTCCTTTTGCAACAACTCCTTCAACTACTCTGTAAGTACCCATAGTAAATGGATTCTCCCCATGCACATAGCTCTTCTGAGGATTTGCAAAACCCACATCACCTTTTTTCCATTGTTTTGCTCCCGACAGCTCATCAAAACCGCCCATCAATTTGTCATTATCTACAATATACTCATAGGTATTTATATCCCTCTCCCTTGGCATAAGCACATTTGCACCAGCATTCTCCAACATAGGAACAAGGAAAGGAACAACATAACTCTGGGTGTACAAATCCTCTACAGTCTCAAGAATACGTGCTCTTTGCCACTCCCATCTCTGAAGAGGCTGGTCGTAGTACCAACCATGACTCTGCCAAACTGCCAAATGGCGTCCGTTCAAGCCATAATTTATATCATATGGACGTGAAAGATTCTGCACTAGAACAGGTGCAGGATTCTTTGATTTTTTAATTTTTTTAGGTTTCACAGGAGTTTTATAGCTCTCTGAATAGAATTTTGATGCCAACTCCTGCAATGTTGATCCATTTGCATGAAGGGTAACTTGCATTCCTTTATAATTGTCGGGAAGAAGTTCATTTGCAATACTGTACATATCCTTTACAGTGTTATCTCTAAAGAAATAGTCACTGGTCATCTTGTTAAGATGGATATCTATCTTTTTACCGTTGATAATTGCAGAATCAACCTGCACTTTAACAACAATAGATGCAACTGGTGCAAGATATGCATCAAGAGAATCTGAAAGTTTTGCAAAAGCTTCAGTGTCTTTTACAACAATCTGCGAATGTCCTACATTAAACATTAGAAGCATTGCAGCTGCAAATGGGAAAAATTTTTTTAGAAACATCATTTATAATCTTAAATTTGTGCAAAGATAAAATAATAGAACATTAAAATACTGAAAATATGGAAAAACTTACACTGGCAAATTTGCCTACCAAAATTGAAAAACTCGAGAGACTTTCAGCTGAGTTTGGTACAAATATCTATATAAAAAGAGATGACCACACAGGATCTGAGATATCTGGAAATAAAGTTAGAAAACTTGAGTACCTTGCCAAAGATGCTCAAGACAAAGGATATAACCTTTTAATTACTTGCGGTGGTATTCAGTCTAACCACTGTAGGGCTACGGTAGCAGTAGCTACAAAATTGGGCATGAAGAGTGCTGTATTGCTACGCATATCGGAGGAGCCACCTGTAAAAGGCAACTATTTCCTTGACAAACTTATGGGAGCAGATGTAAAATTCTGTACCAGACCTGAATACAGCAACAGTCGCGGTGAGATTATGGAGGCTATGGCCGAGGAGTACCGCAAACAAGGATACAAACCTTATGTAATTCCGGAAGGAGCATCAAATGAGCTTGGTACTTTGGGTTACTATAATTGTATGAATGAGATTGTAGCTCAGGAGAAAGAGATGGGTATTACTTTTGACACTGTTGTTGTAGCAACCGGCTCAGGTGGAACAGCTGCCGGCCTTTACCTTGCAAATGAACTGCACGGATACGGCAAACGTGTTGTAAGCATGGCTGTATGCGATGATATTGAGTATTTTACAAATATAATTTCTAATATTTCTACAGGAGCATTGGAGTATCTTCCAGAGTATAAAGGCACTGAACTTAAACGTGAAAATATTGAAGTTATTGACAAATACGTTGGACTAGGGTATGCAATCAGCAGACCTGAGGAACTTGAGTTCATTAAACACGTTGCCCGTACCGAGGCTGTTATCTTGGATCCCGTATACACAGGCAAAGCAATGTACGGAGTATATAATGAACTTAAAGAGGGTGGTGCACTTGTTGGCTGTAAGAATATCCTATTTATCCACACAGGTGGAATGTTTGGATTATTCCCAGTAAGTGAGCAGTTTGAGTGGTAAAATATATACCATATATATTCAGGGTAGTGCTAACCGAGTACTACCCTATTTTATTTATATCAAATTACAGAATGTAACTGTTAACTGTAATAAATAAACTGTTGTAGCCAAAATGTATACTTTTTAGAATAATGAAAATAAAAAATTATTAAATTAGCGGCTTCAAAAAGCGATATTAAAATAAAAATTTAAATGAGACTAAGCAGATTCATTATAGTACTGCTACTTGCACAAGTAGTTGCAATTACAATTGCGACCGCGCAGTCTCATGTCTCTGATACTCTACACGTTTATTTTAAAGTTGGCAAGACAGCAATAGACACCTCTTTTGCCGGCAACAACAACACTCTCAAAACATTTGACAAATTCCTTACAGATTACAATAAGACCCGTTTCAACTACACACTAAACGGAATAACACTGCAAGGAAGCGCATCTCCAGAGGGTAAACAACGTTGGAATACTATCCTTGCAAATCGCAGGGCCGATGCAATTATAAAATACCTCAAAAACAAATACCCTAGTTATCAACAGATTGTACAAAAAGACAACATAAAATTAAACTTGGGCGCCAACTACAGAGAGTGGGCAGAATTGAGGAACACCAGAATTATTGTTGATTATCTGAGAATATCAAAGGAGCCTAAGTTGCCTGCAATGAAGCAATTGCAAATTGTAAAAGCAGAAAGTTATCTACCGGCTCCACCTGCAATAAAAGAATATGAGTATACTGCAAATGCTCACACCAACAGTACCAAAGAAAAGGGTAATTTACGCATTGCTGTAAAAACCAACACACTGTACGACCTGCTTCTAACTCCAAATATAGGTATTGAAATACCGGTACTAAGCAACTGGTCTGTAGCCGGCAACTGGATGTATGCGTGGTGGAAAGCAGATCCAAACAGCTGGTATCACCGCATTTATGGAGGAGATTTAGAGATCCGCAGATGGTTGGGTGGACAATCGGACCTTACCGGCTGGCATATTGGAGCTTATGCCCAAATGCTGACATACGATTTTGAATTGGGCAATAAAGGTGTACTTGGAGAGAAATGGACCTATGGCGGAGGTTTGGCAGTAGGCTGGTCCAAAAAATTAGCATCACGACTTAATCTCGACTTTACCCTGGGAGTTGGATATCTCACAGGAGAATATATAGAGTATGAACCAATAGACAACTGCTATGTATGGCGTGCAACCAAAAACAGGAACTGGATTGGCCCGACAAAAGCAGAGGTCTCACTTGTATGGCTTTTGGGAAGATGGTAAGAAGAAGACTCATATATTCTAAAATGTTGCTTTTCGCAGCTATAATGCTTATGGCATTAGTTTCATGCGACCATAAAGCTATATGTCTGATGCACCCACATGCTGCACCAATGAGGATAGATGTAGACTGGAGCAACTTCCTTGAATACGAAACACCTACAGGAATGACTGTAATTGTATATCCTCAAGATGGCAGCACTCCAATTACCGCAAAAACAAACGACATATCGCATGTACTTGTAAGTTTGCCTGAAGGAGACTACAACTCAATAGTATTCAACCAGAGCGAGACAGAGTTTGGCTCGTTGAAGTTCAAAAATTTGGATAATTACCAGGAAGCTGAGGTAATGGCAGTACAAGCACCTACCAAATGGTATACTACAAAAAACCAGGAGGAAAGAATAGTACACGAACCTGAGTGGCTTGGAACAGACAATGAAGAAAATGTAAAGGTAACTCCACAGATGCTTGAACAGAGTACTCTTGAATACACAGAGAACATTAATTCATCCAGATCTGCAAAAAGCGGAATAGAGCTGATGAACCTTACGGCACAAAACGTAATACATACAGTAAATATAACTGTAAACATTAAAAATGTACAAAACCTCAAATCAGCCAGAGGTGCATTAGGTGGAATAGCTGAGGGATACATGCTTGGAGCAGGAAAAAGAAGCACTAACCAGGTAACCCATCTGGTAGAAGGCTGGAGCCTTACCAAAGACCCTTCAGACCCAACACAAGGAGCAATTCATGCAAAAATCCTTTGTTTTGGTCTTCCCGACGGCCATAAAGCAACCCCAAAAGAGAACATCTTCACACTCTCATTGCTGCTGGTAGACAATAAAACCATTTTGGACTACACATTTGAAGTGGGTGACCAGTTTGTAGAAGATATTACCAAATACCTTACCCTGAACTTGAACATATCTCTACAGGAACCTCTTCCCCATGTCCAACCGGATGGTGGAGAAGATGGTGGATTTGATGCTGACGTAGATGATTGGGGAGAAGAAATTGAACACAAAATAGAATTTTAAATTAAACAATAAACAACTTACATACAAAAAATTATGAAAAGAAAACTATTTTTTGGCTTGCTAGCCGCTGCAGCTGTTACATTTACAGCTTGTCAGAAAGATGAGGTTCTTAGCCAACTACCTCAGGACAATGAGATTTCTTTCAACACTTACCTTGGAAGAGACGCACAGGTAAAAGGAGCAATAGTAGAAGCAGATTCGCTTAAAAAACATGGCTTTGGTGTACTTGCATATTATACAGGGTCAACTGCAGCAGAAGACTATGAATTCCCTGCTACTCCTAACTTTATGAACAACATTAAGGTATATTATCAAGGTTCTGCATGGAAATATGATAATACAAAATATTGGCCTAATACTGATGCTGAGAAAATCAGTTTTTATGCATATGGTCCGTATGATGATCCAACAGCTGGTGCATCAAATGCAATTACAGTCACAACTGCAGTAAGACAAAAACCTGTGCTTGAATATACAGTATACGAAGATATTACCAAACACATGGATGTTCTGTTCACCCCTGCACAAGAGGACTCAACAAAAACAAGCAAGAATGGAACTATAGCTATGCAATTCTCACATGCGCTCTCAAGAATTGAGTTTGAAGTTAAAACAACAGCTGATTATTCAGGAACAGCAACTATTACACTTAACTCTGTATCATTAAAAGGAAAATTCTATCCATCAGGAACATTAAATTTAGGTGGATCAAATATAGATTGGAATGAAGCAACTGCTGTAGATAAAACTTTTACAATCGATGAAACAGGTGATACAAGAAATGTTACAACTACAGAAAGAACTGTACAACCTACAGCAGACGGCAACACAGAATATATTATGATTATTCCTCAGGAGTTTGCACAGAGTGCATTGTCTATGTCAATTTCATATAATCAGATTATTGGTTCCACATCTACTCCTGTAGAGATAACAAAAGTAGTAAATCCAGATAACACATTTACCTTTGAGGCCGGTAAAGCATATAAATTCATTATCTCTATTGGAATGAATGAGGTGAAATTTAGCGCAACGGTAACTCCTTGGGATGAAAACCATGATGGTTTCAACACTGGTACTGGTGTAACATTCTAAAAATGAAAAAAAGCCTTATATATATATTGGCTATAACAACAGCCCTTTTCTCCTGCTCCAAATCCTCTTTGGAGCAGGAAGGGGGTTTATTATCTGATATTCCTGTCATTTTCTCCCCTACTGCAGATTGGCCTACCATTGTACAAGGCGATGCTACAAACAACCGCACAAAGGGATTGATAAATGACGCCACAGATCTGCAACAGTATGGAATATCTCTTTTTGCAGCAGCAACTCAAGAGGAGAATACTTACCCTGTATTCTATAATGAAGAATTAAAATTCAACAATGGCGCCTGGAATTATGATATAACCAAGTATTGGATTCCGGGAGCAAAGTATACTTTTGCGGCATTTGCGCCGTATGCAAGCAACACAAGAGCATCCAAGAATATCTCTAACGGAACTGTTTCTACTACAGGTACTGGAACTGCCCCGGCAATTACCATTGCCAATTACATATCGGGAAAAGATTCAACCGGATCTCCACAATTTGATGCGAGAAGTGAGGATCTCCTTTTTGCTACTCATTTAAGGGACAATACTTCTTCCAACGACTATTCTGCCGTTCCCCTACAATTCAACCATTTGCTCTCTTGTTTGACATTCTACATCAGGAACGCTACAAACAACGATATTGAAAGCGTTTACGATATTAAACTGACAGGTCTCAAATATAAGGGGACCATAAATATAAGCTTATCTGACGCAACAATCAATGCAACTGAGGATGTTGTTGGTACGTCAGATACATATTTTGCAGGATCTGACAGACCTGTAACTGGCGAAAGTACACCATTCCTCCCTAAAGGAATGTCTGAAAAAGATTATAAATACCTGTTTGAGTGCAATGATCTTACCGTTATCCCTCAAATAGTTTATGGGAAAGATATAACTGTAAAATTTACAATAAGATACACCTCGGGATCCACAGTAACATATACAGGCAACCTGGGCAATATTGACAATATTGCCAGCTGGGATAAAGGAAAGAAATACAGATACAACATTACTATAAGCAGTAAGGACATTTTATTCCAGGTAATTGAAGTTCCATGGATAGAACATGAAGTTGAATTATAAAACAGACATAAGGTGAGTTACAGACTTTATATAATAATATTATCAATTTTTACAGCCCTTCTTTGTGCTTGCACTAAAGAGGATATTGGCAATACAAACGATTTGCCAGATATCACTTTTGGTGTATCCGGCGTTTCATTAGAGACTAAAGGTCTTATTACAAACAATGATTTTACATCCAATGCAAATCCTATAGTACGAGTGTATGGTGTAATGAACAATGATGATATTATATTAAATGGCTCCCAAATATACAAAGAGAGTAACAGCTCTAACTGGAAAACATCTCAACAGGAGCAAGAGCAGTGGAAAGCAAGTAACAGTTATTCATTCCATGGTTATACATATTCTCCCCAATCCCCTGGAACTGGAGCTTCTTTCAGCATAAATACATCCGGTCTTAAACTTACAGTCTCCCAACCTGATGCTTATTCCGAAACAGATATGATTGACTACATGCTATCCCATTCATTCAAAGTTGCTGATGGTGCCAATTACCGTACGGTTATGTTGTATATGCAGCACGCTATGGCTTGGGTAGAGATTGAGGTTTGGAAAGAGCAGGAGAATCATGACATACAACTTAAAGAGATTAAATTGAGTAATATATACCGCTCTGCCGTAATGCAGTGCGATTTCCAGGCTGTAGCCGGTTCCGGGGAGAAGAATATATGGGCAGTTCAGTTATCGGGAAATAATGACCAAATTTATACTGTTGGGCCATTTGACAAACCTGAGGATAAAGTTACTAAACTGGGATATATGAGGGTTATGGCAATACCGCAGCAGATTACAAACAACACAGAATTGTCTGTAGAATATACTGTTAATGAACCAAGTGGATTAAAGACGTATAATCAGACATTCTATCTAAAAGATTATGTGCCATATGTATGGGAATCTGGTCATAAGATAAAATATACTCTTAATATAAACACAGGTGTCCATTTGGAGGCTTCTATTGCGGAATGGAAAGAGGGAGGTTATACAGAGGGTATAATTATACCACAAAACCAATAAACTGAGAATACGGGGAAATGAGATATTATAAAATATATTTATTACTTGTTATAATTGCAATTTGTACAGGTTGCGAGAAAGATGAAACACCTGGCAGTTATAATGCCAGGGAGGTGAAGATTTTTGCAAGTATGGGAGTCCATCTCTCCTCTTTGGAACAGACAAAAGCTACTGTTGGCGGAATTATTGGCAACGGCACAAATGAATCGTTGACAATTGGTATTGTGAGGATAGATGAAAAAGTGCATGAAAGTTGGCCCTATTTCAGAAATGAAGATCCATCTCTTGAACCTCTCACTGCAGAGCTTGGAGTTCCGGACACAGATGAAAACAACATAAGGATTGTATCAGATTTCAAGAACGGGAACGTTGATGCCCCACAATTCTTTATGAACTCGAAGGACTCTGTACGTTATGCAGCATGGTATCCAAGTACAGGTGATTTCAACACTACAGCAGACAATACTACAATTACGTTCAACATTCCTGCAGAGGGTGATATGGACATTATGTATGCAGAGCCTGTAAAAGGGAAAATGGGTGCTGGATTTGATGTAATGGAGTTTAATCACGCACTGTCACTTTTCAGAATTCATGTTTACAAGAATACATCTTTGGAATGGGGAAACGTTACATCTGTTACACTTTCAAATATGCCTAACGTCTGTACCGTAACTCTTCCTCAAGATCTTGAAAACAACACTTGTTCAGTTGTGCATTCTGTTGATGGAACAGCCAATACTATGCAACACACGTGTTATGTACCAATAGTTCAAGGTATAGATAATAAAAAACTTGTAAAGGAGTGGATGGCTGCAGCGGCACCTGAAAACAACGGTCTAAAGATGCTCTCTGTTGCAGTTGTTACAGAAGGAGGAGATGGAAATACAGATGGTACACACAATTTGGCAATTGCCCAAAACTTCCTTCCGGGGTATGTATACGATATAGTTCTCAGATTTTCAGATTCAGGTACTGTTAATGCAGAGGTTAAGATTGCAGATTGGAATAATGGTGGAGATATCAGCTCTGACATTTCTGCTTCCGGTACATTTTACGACCTCAGTGCAACAGGTACTGCAAACTGTTATATAGTATCTTCTGCCAATTTTGCATATTGTTTCAACGCCACTGTTAAAGGTAACGGAAATACTGTAGCCCTTGGTGGAGGAATAGAAACAACCTTAGCACCCAAGACTGTTGAAATTATATGGATTGATGAAGCAGTAAAAAATGATTTTGTACTTGAAACTGCTTCCGTAGTTGATGGTGTAACTATAGGAAGAATTGTAGAGGGTAAGGTACTTTTTAGAGTTATTGGTGCCAAAAATCCAGAAACAGGTGAAGTAATTAAATCTGACAAAAGTCTGAAAAATGAGGGAAATGTACTTTTAGGTGTACGTGATGAAGCAGGCAAGATGTTATGGACCTGGCATATATGGATAACTGACAAACCGCAGAAGCAGAACTACACCAAAGGTTACATTGCACTGGACCGTAACCTAGGTGCAACTGCAGCATCACCAACAGGTACTGGTACAATGAATGGTCTGTTCTACCAATGGGGAAGACCAACACCATTCAGACTAAAAAATGAAAATGGCGAATTAAAAGTAGATGCTGTTGACAGTCAATCACATGTTACTCCCGACAGTGCTGTTGCAGATCCTAAAACTTTTTATGGTACATTCCATTCACATGATCAGCACCGTACCCACGACTGGGTTGACAGAAGCGTATTTCAAAAAATAAACAACCTTTGGGGATACCGTGAAGTTGAGCACTCGCAGCCTGTTAAAACAATATATGACCCTTGTCCTGTAGGATATCACGTGCCATACCACAGAAGTTGGGAATCTCTGGAACAATTCTGGAGCAAAGCTGAAGAGTTTAGTAATGCACCTGATAAAGCTGCATATTGGAACGGGTTGCAAGGTATTGAGTTTGTAATTGAGGGGAACAGTATATGGTACCCATTCCAGGGATATATAAATATAACTGGAGAATATAAACTGGGCCATGTGCATAAACATGACAATGGCAACTACGAACATACAGATATCCCAATTGTTGAGAACTGGTCTTCACTGATAAACAGGCACGATGCCGACGATGCAAACTTACCGTCTGGAATAGATGAGAGAATAAACGATTCTCCATATAGGTTACAGTTTACAAGAGATTATCTTGCAAAGTTGTCAGAGGATGGAGAATATACTAACAGGACCAGAGGTTTGGCAGTGAGATGTGTAAGTGACAATACAGCTGATGTGGTTAAAGATTTGAGTGCGTCACAGACAGCAAACTGCTATATGGTGCACGAGAATGGTTTTTACAAGTTCAAGACTACAGTCAGAGGAAATGGTGTGGGCAGTCTTTTGCCTTTAGGTGGCCAGACAACGGCTGAAATCAACGGAGGTCTTTCCACAACAATTTCACCTTCAAAAGTTGATATATTGTGGTGGCAAGGTGATTTTACTAATGGTACAACAGATTTCCCGGCAAATGAAATAGCGAGCCAGGACGCAGCTCCTGAAAATATGTGCATAAACTTGCTTGATGATGGTATTATAACCAGTGACGGCTATGTTGCTTTCCAAATAAAGAATTTTAAGAAAGGAAACACAATTCTTGCCGCATATGACAATGCAGGAAATATTCTATGGACATGGCATATATGGCTTACAGACAAGCCTAAGGATAAAATATCGGGCAACTATACTAAGATGGACAGGTTTCTTGGAGCAACATATGCACCTTCTATACCAGGTACTAACAATACCAAGATTTCTTGGCCTGCAGGTGGAATTCAGGCAACATTCGGATTCTATTACCAATGGGGTAAAAAAGACCCTATAATTGGTCCTCCAGCCATATCAGGCAGCAGCACTTCAAGTGGCACTACAGTAGAGTCTGCAGGTTGGTGGCTGAAAGACAAAAATACCGGAAAATGGCAGTACCGTAAAACAATACGTGTAAAGGATGCTGCCCTTATCCCTGATGTAGTAAAGGATCCTACGGCTTTTTATAAAAGTAAAACCGAGCAAGGGCAAAAATCAAGCCAATGGTTTCCTGAATCATTCGCTGACGGTTATACCAATGTGGCATTGTGGGGATATGCTGTAGCAGACTACTCTGCTATAGGACAAACTTTTTCAAAAACTATGCACGATCCTTGTCCTCCGGGATACCGTACCCCATTCCACTTCTCATGGAGATACAATGCCTCTGAAAAATATGCAGAGGGTGATGATGGAGAGGCCATTACCACTATTGGTACCGCAGAGACAGGCTTTTCAAATGGGGAAGGATTTGTGACAAATAAAACCCATTTTGAGAAGATGTGGTTCCCTTATGCCGGTTACAGGGATCCTCTTACAGGTGCACACAAAAATGTTGGTACAAACGGATATATGAATACCGGTATGCCTATGGGGCAGTATAATACAAGATCTTTCTGGTACGGAAGTTACAATAGTACATTGGGTACCGGACAATATGCCGGACGCCACGGAACGGCATTTGGAAAGATGATAAGATGTATGAAAGAATAGCGAGATGAAGAGAAATATATTATACATATTTTTATTTTTGACAGGTATTTCATTTTTTGCCGGGTGCAATAAAATGGAGGATGATTTTGATTATAATGAGGTAGTTTCGGATGGTCTGATCACACCTTATTGTAAGATTGAGGAGAATGGATATAACAAATATTCATCGGGAAAATTGGGGACAAAATCCCTTATAAACCAGACAACAAATACTGGTGACCTGTTATGCAATTTCTTGAGGCTAGACCAGAAGAATGATTCATCTTTCACTTCATGGAATGAGGCTTATATTTCTGAGGGTACCGTTTCATCTGCACATAGCCATAATGGTGCATATATGAGAACTGTATCCCTGCATCCTGTACAGCCTTACAATAACGGAATTCAGAAGATAAGGATGATTGGTTGGTATCCGAGGACTTGTGATCTTCCCGTGGATGCACAGGGAAACACTTCAACTACACAATACACTGAACAAAATTTCAGCACCTATACCGATATGACTATTGGAGAGGAAAATTATGTTGGTGTGAAATTTACCGGTTTGGATGGGTCTAAAGACATTATGGTAACTGATGTAAAAGATGCATCTTTTACATATCCGTTCAATTCCAACAGCAAGTTTTTTACTTTCAAACATTATCTTTCTGCCATTAAAATATATGCTAAGGCTGAGGGCTCTTCTCAAGATGTTGGCATGTGGGGTGAGATTGAAAAAGTTGTTGTTTTAGGCCAACCTACATCATGTACCGTAGCTTTGCCTAAAGAACAAGACAGTACAGCTAATCATGTAATTTGGGGTAATGAAAATGCAAAACTCGATATAATTACAACCGCTATTTTTGGTGATAAGGACAACAGTGCCGGGAATGATGTAGCAGAGAAATATCCAATATCATTGGGAGGCCATGCTGCAGACCACTATTTGGGTTATATGCTGGTACAACCTAACAAACCATTAAGAATTCAGATACATACTACAGCCGGTGTTTATGACGTTAATGTTCCAGCGGTAAAAAACGATATACAACTGTTTAATGCCGGATATATATACGAGATACATCTTAACTTTAGGACTGATGGTACTATTTATACATTCCTTGGAAATGAAGGAGAAAATAAATTCTATGATCTGACAACAGGAGAAGTTTATATAGATGATCCCAGCAGTGAATCTCATACATTTAACTACAAGTATGCCAATTGTTATATCATAAAATCCAATCCTGCAGGAAATGAGCAAGATCCCATGTATGACGGGTTCTGTTTTGATGCCACAATAGCTGGAAACGGGGAAAAAGGTATGATATCGATTGGTGCACAAAAGTTATATCCGGAAGATGTGCATCTTAAACCAATAAGTGCTGATATAGTTTGGGAAACAGCTCCAAGACTGATTACACAAGTGGAACTTATAATGGGATATGTAAGGTTCAAGGTTGCAAAGGATCCTACTGACCCCAATAAATTTATGGAAGGAAATGCGGTGATTGCAGTATATGACGAAAACAGGAATGTTTTGTGGAGCTGGCATATATGGATTACAGATATGCCACAGGAAGTCTCATATACTGAGGGCACAACAACCATTACATTACTTGACAGGAACCTTGGCGCAACAGCAGCCAATTGGGATGTCGCAGGAGCTGCTTTTGGAAATGCCCTTGAAACTTATGGCCTTTATTATCAATGGGGAAGGAAAGACCCGTCAATGGGTCCTCCACAGTGGAACTATTCTCCAATAAATATGATTACAGCCCCATACTACGATTATTCATCAGACACTTACAATGCTGCTGAGGTTGTAAGGGTTGCTGCTCCAGAGCTAAAAGATGCAGTGGAGAACCCAATGTATCTGATTATGCCAACTGGCCATACCCAGACATATTACTATAACTGGTTATATGAGAAGATTGATTTTCTATGGGGATACAATTCTTCGTCGGGAAAAACAACAAAAACAATTTATGATCCTTGCCCATACGGATACAGAGTTTCTGGTGGTGAACTTGCAGATTTGTTTAATTATGCATCCAAAATAAACAATGCTTTTACATTATCTGATTATGGACAAAAGGTAAGTGTGCCTACAAATTCAAACGATCAAAATGTTAAATCAGACTTTTATTTCCCTTATACCGGGTACAAGGGGGTTGACAGAGGTTTGAATTCATTGGTATGCTCATGGAGGTATGTAGGTGAAAAGGCAGATTACCAGTCTGCAACAGTAAGTACTCATGCAGATGATCCTGAGTATTTTATGCATAGGACAAGAATATATTTGTCTAAAAGCAGAACATGGTCTGAGACTGGAGTTGGCAACTATACAGGACATCAGATAGAGGATCATACAAACAGGAAGACTGCTGCTCCTGTAAGATGCGTAAAAAATGTTGAGCTGAACCGTATAATGGCGTTCATCACACCTAATACAACTTCAGTTCCAAATACAGTCACTTCCAACATTACGTTTACCTTACATGCAGAGTCTTTTGGTGTACCTATTACAGAGGCTTCACTAGTTCTGGGATATCACTTTAAAGATAATCCGGAGGAACATAATGATATTATCATTGCAAGTTGGAATGAAGAGGCCATAAGAGCAAACACCACAAATGGTGAGGGTTACATATGGAATCTAGCATATCAGTTCAGTTTTGCAGACTTTATAAATACTCATAAGATAGATTTATCAAATAATACAGGTGAGCTGAGGTTTGTACTTAATGTTAAAAACCGAAGTAATGTACAAAAAATGTCTTCTACAACAATTGTTGTCTCTTCCACAAATTATATAGGTTTTGAGGAGTGGGATGAAAACAATACCGTATTTACTGAAGAGCAAATCAATAGGGTATTGAAACTTTACGGAGATTCAAAACCAGTTAAGGTAATGATGTATGTTGATAGTGATGCAACAAATGCAATCAGTTATGGACAGCCTATAGATATAAGCAATAATCTGGCAGATATCAATAGTGGTGTAGAGGGTGCTCCTTACATAAATAACTGGTACTGTACAACAAATGGAAAACTCTCATTCACTACAGCAGGTACCTATGCAGTGAAATTCCAAGTAACTTATGAAGGTGGAGCCACAAAAGAGAGTGAGACAAAAGAATTCATTGTAAAAGGAATTAAAAAGATAACCACTGTAGGAGAAATAAGTGCGGATAAACAGTATGTGATAAAAAATGTTGCAACAGGAAGGTATGTTTATGATGGTGGTACAGATGTTAAAGCAAAGGCAAATATAGACAACACTACAACTTTCAGGTTGCCTCTATATTATGGCCAAGCAGGAGTGTTCCAAATAAGGAATGTTGATACACAACAATATGTGCAAGCATCAACTAACGGAAATAATGGAACACTTACAATTACCACAACTTATCAGGGATATGCGGCTCCATTCAACATAAACTTAAACGATAGTACCAACGGTTACTTTGTTATTACACGCAATAACTTTTACTGGAAATACGATTTAAACAGTTCTAAAGTGGAATATGTTAAAGTCAATAACAATAATCAGTTGAATAATACCCACCGTTGGGAGATTTATGAACTTTTATAAAAGATAAATATCACAAAAACACCCCCGCCAAAGCAATTTAAATCGCATTGTCGGGGGATTGTTTATTTTGGACAGAGAAATTTTTATATCTCCACCAATTCGTATTCTCTGTTACCGAGTCCAATTTCCTGAGCATACTGTAATCCGCTTTCCCAATCTGTATCGGGATGAATATGCTTGAACAGTTCTTTATGCTCGTGTTCTTTACAACCACATGCACACTCCCCAGCCGAGTAAGAGTATCCTGAAGAAGGTCTCCAACCATTTATTACAGGGGCTTTATTTACAAGATCAGCACATGCCTGGTCGAGAGCTACAGGATCGAATGATGCCATCATACCCAAATCTGGTACTATTGCCACATCGTTATGTCCCCAGCAGTCACACTCAGGCGAAACATTCATAATAATATTAATATGGAAGTTTGGTTTTCCTTGAAGTACTGCTTTTGTGTATTCTGCAATCTTGCAATTAAGTACCTCTGAGGTATCCCACTCTGCCAAGACTGCGGCAGCATACTGGCAAAGGGCAACACACTGGCCACAACCTACACACTTGTTGTAATCTATAACCGCTTTTCTGTCGGGACCTACTGAAATTGCTCCATGGTTACAGTTCTTCTCACATATCTTGCAACCAATACAATTGTCAGTATTTACTTTTGGCTGTGATGATGAATGAAGTTCAAGTTTTCCTGCTATTGATGCACATCCCATTCCAAGATTTTTGAGTGTACCTCCAAAACCTGCCTGTTCATGTCCTTTAAAGTGACTGATTGAAATTATGATGTCGGCATCTGCAACTGCCTGACCAATTTTTGGTGCAGGGCAGTATTTGGCCCCATCAATTGGAATTGCTGCATAATTGGTACCTTTCAGTCCATCTGCTATAATTACATTGGCGTTTACAGTTATTGGATTAAAACCATTAACCATAGCACTGCGTAAATGATCTACTGCGTTATCTCTCCTACCCTTGTACAAAGTATTTGCATCTGTAAGGAAAGTCTTTGCACCCAAAGAATTAAGAAAATCTACAACTGTAGCTACATAATTAGGTCTTATATAGGCCATATTTCCCGGTTCACCAAAATGAACTTTTACAGCAGTATACTGATCTTTGAAATCTATGGTTTCTATACCTGCGGCTTTTACAAGGTTTCGTAATTTTTTAAGCAGATTCAAACCTGGTTTACAACGGAGATTTGTGTAATATACCTTTGATTTTTCCATTATCTGTTAACTCTAATTATTCTAATACCATTATTACTTTTTCTTGAATTTACATAGTCGTGAATGCTCTTTTCATCAATTACAACTTTACCGTCTACCTGAGAGGCATGAATGAACCCCACCTGGCCGTTCTCTTTATGGTAAACTAAAGCAACGTGAGCAATATCCAATCCTTTTACAGTTGAATTGAAACCAAGAATATCACCATCTTTAAGCAAGTGCTCCATTTTATTCACACCAGCTTTTGGAATTACATAATAATCTGAAAAACTGTTAAGCCAGTTCTCCATCTTTGCAATTCTCTCTATCTCAGTAGGATTATCCTTCAACTGCTTATATGCACCTGAGTGCTCGCTCATATATGAAAATCTTTGTCCCGACAAGTTGTCTGCACTCAACACATCTGTAATTTCAGTAAAGATTCCTCTCTCCTCCCCCTGTCTGATCCACTCACTGGTATAATGGATTCTGCTGGCATAACCGTCAACTTTACCATTACGGTAGCGAAGGCTCTGTACGGTAGCACAAAGACTGTCGGGATTATCCAAACCTTTTTTTGCATTAAGGGCCATTGCAAGACAACTCTCAACAAACAGGATGCAGTCGGTCTCTACAAGGGAAACTTTCAATTTTTCAGGAACTTGCTCTAGAGAACCTGCAACATACTCTGTACCAAGCATCATCTTTGCAGCAATAATCATAAGTTCAGGTACACTCTTATCTTTATTTGCAAGGAGTTCCTTAGAAATATTGCTGTATTTGGCTACAGTTTCGTCAGACATGTTTCCCTCTTTAACACTCTGTGCATTTAGGGTAAATGGGGCTGTAATGAGTACAGCCAAAATGGTTAGAATAAGGTTTCTCATCTTAATTCAAATATGTATTTTTACAAATTTAAAAATAATTCACTGAATAAATCAGTGGAACGCCTCAAATGTGAATTTAATTCCAAACATATCTAGCTTGGTAATTTCCCCACCCCAGAACAGGACTATATTACAGAATGTGGAACCCAGTCCATAACCCATTTCAAGATATGGATCCATTGTATCAACAAGTAAAAGACTACTGTAAAGTCGCTCTTTTGTAATGTATTTAACCCTCTTGAACAGTGTTGGCACCAAGAACAATGGAGCATCGTATTTTAAGCTTGCCCTTATGTACTTATCTATCTCATTGTATCTTGCCGGTGGCAGCAGATGGAAAGTACCTCCAACATCATCATTCCAGCCTTGTGGAAGATGGTTTCTTCTAAGATTATTGAACTCAGAAAAATACAGATTATTGTAATCATAATACAATCCAAAGCCAATCCTATAATTGAAAGTGTGCATAGGTCCAACCTGTAACTTTTGCTGGATGTCAAATTCAAGTTTGTTGTACTTGAAAGAACTGTTCATTACCCCTCTTAATGCTGTGGCATAATTTAGGGTAAAAGTAGGATATCGGGAATAAAGATAAACCTTCCTATTTCCATCCATATAATAATATTGCCCAGGAGTGTACATAAGTTCAACTTCGGGTACAAAATTGCTATAAGAAGCAGTTGAATTGTCTACATTTTTATAATGTATGAATTTGGTATCTATCTTAAACAACAACCCGTTGGCTATCTCAATTTTATGACCAACAGTTGCATGAAGCTCCCTGTAGGTTATAGGATTTGGCAGAGAAGGGTCCTCTCCATTATGTTTGAGAAAGAATTTATTACCATTCCCAAGATCGAGATAAAAACTTCCCATATTCCTTGGTTTATACAAATATTCTCCGTTGAGACCTGCATAAAACTCCTTATATTTGAAATTATAACCTACATGAGGTTCCAAAAATACAATTCTATCTTCCTTAATTGGTCTCTTATATTTGAGGCTCTGATTATATGAAAGTCCTTTAGAAGTACTGTAATCAAATAAAATTGGACTCACCAACGGCATCATATTAAGCTCTCCATTATTTTTAAGGTCAATAGAATAATCATTAACCATAAACTGCCCTACTCTTTTGAGAGACTGATGCTTTTTAATAACAACCAAAGTATCTTTAACTTTAAGGGAATCACGGTATTTCCTAATATAATCTGCAGCCATTGAGAGGGTATCGGAATCAGTGTTATAGCGTAAAGTAAGATCGTACTTATTCTTATCTATCTCTATACCTTCCTTAATTGCATGCTCTTTAATGGCAACATACTTTAATTTTGAAACATATCCACTCGTAAATTGGGTACCCAAAATATTCCCCTGAGATGAAATTGAAATATGGGATGGAAGAAATTCGTCGGGAGAAAACTCCTTACCCATAATAATATGGCTGTTATAATTTACAAACTCCATATTTCCAGAAAATTTCAATTCCCTGACAGACCAGTTCCTGCTGGAGACAACCATATAGCCATCAATGAACTTATTATTGTTCATCTTGGGCTCAAAAAAAATCTTAATATACTCGTCACACAACGAATCTCCTGAATCATCAATTTTAAAAGTATAGTATTTTCCCGACAAATATGCCAAAGGTGAGTAAAGATTTCCCATAAGGTACTGGGAATAAACGTTCATCTTTGTAGTCATCTGGGTGAGTACATCAACATACTCGTTAATAAAACTGCTCTTTTTAACACTGATACTGTAAAGAGACTGATTGTAAATATTGGGATTGGTAAACGAAATTGCTCCAATATAATCTGAAGAATAGTTCTTTACTACCCTCTCTATGTGATTGAAATAAGGGATAAATGTAAGAAACTTACCAACTTTTTGAACATCCACATTACCCTGAATATAAACCTGAGCATCGTAATCAGGTGTTTTTGCCGAAAATTTCAGCGCTGCATAACGAAGATTATTTAAAATTGAATCAATCTGAGAAGGCTGAGAAAATGCGTTATCTCCCATTTCTCCTGCATTAGAAGAAAAAGGTATAGCCAAAAACAAAGCAAATATCAGTATGAACGCAAAATTTCTCACAAAATCCATAAAAAGTGGCGTAAAGATAACAAGATTTATGAAAAAAAATTTTTGCATATGAAAATAATTACTACCTTTGCATCCGCTAAGGCAATCAGCCACGGCGGGACTGGTCCAGTAGCTCAGTTGGATAGAGCAACAGATTTCTAATCTGTGGGTCAGGGGTTCGAATCCCTTCTGGATCACTAAAGACTCGCTAGCTCAGCTGGTAGAGCACGACACTCTTAATGTTGGGGTCCAGGGTTCGATCCCCTGGCGGGTCACCAAGGATATTCGCAATCACTTAATTACCAAGTGGTTGCGATTTTTTGTTTTCGAAAAATTTCCGCACTTTTCCCATAAATTCTTTCTTAACATTCTATATATCAATCCGTTAACTAATTTATTTACAAAAGATTGTAATATAATTGTTTATAACACTTTATATTTCAATGGATTGCACTAATCAACAAAGCCCATAAGCAATGGATCATGGCAACTTAACTTCCACTGCTTATGGGCACCATATATAGTAGGACTTACTTTATTTTCTTATAAATGCTCGCTCAAGGTCTTGGGAAATGTTGATTAGGAAGTCTCCCATTTTCTCAAGTTCGCTTACTGCATCCATGTAGTAGACGCTACTCTGATAGTTCTTTGAGCCGCTCTCAATAGACTCAATTTCGGAGTCGCGCAAGTGGTTTCTCAGTGCGTTGATATCATCCTCAGCTTTGTATGCATTCACAATATTGCTTAGGGCCCCTTCATGCGCAGCATTAAGGTTGGAAATCATATGTGCATATGCTGCATCTACGCAATCTGCAAGTTTTAAAAGATTTGCAATTGTCTCCTGGTCGAAAGTCTTATTGTGTGCATTTCTTCTCTGAAGGATTCTGCTGATTGTCTCGCCTGAATCGCCAAGTGACTCCAATTCGCCAATGATCTTGTACATTGCTTTTATCTTCATTGAAGTTTCCTCACTGATGTCTCCGGCTGAGACAGAGTTGAGGAAGTTGGCTATCTCAAGTTCTATCCTGTCGGCAATCTCCTCGTATTTTACCAGTTTGGTGCGAAGCTCTTCAAATTTGTCGGGATTAAGCTCTGCAACAGCACTTTTTGCATACTGAAGGCCATTCCTTGAGATATTTGCAAAATGGATGATCTCCTTGAATGCCTGTTCTGTTGCAAGTTCTGGTGTCCCGATAGGGCCAGCATTGATATACATGAGTTTGTATGCCTCCTTTTCCTGTTTCTCCGAACCTTTGATTACAGAGCATACCAGTTTCTCAATTGCTGGAATAAACCAGATGAGAATCATGGTATTGATGGTATTGAACAAGGTATGGAGCATTGAGAGTCCGAACAATGCTGCTGTCTGCGAAGGGCTTTGGAGCATGGTGCCGTCGGCAGCCTTAAGGGCTTCAACTGTAAAGCCTTCTGCAGCAGGGTTTGGTACTGCAAAGATTGAAGAGGTTATGAATCCCGTAAGTTTGAGGAACAGCGGGAACGATATCAGTGCCCAGATTACACCAAACAGATTGAAAACTGTGTGGGCAAGAGCTGCCCTTCTGGCTGATGTATTTCCTACTGCTGCCGCAATGTTTGCAGTGATGGTGGTTCCAATATTCTCTCCTAACACCATTGCGCAGGCCATGTCAAACCTTATCCAGCCCATGTTGAGCATGATTAAGGTAAGAGCCATTGTTGCACTTGAAGACTGGAGCACAAGGGTTAGAAGTGTTCCAAAAATAAGGAAGATGATAACAGAAGCAAAGCCGTATCCCTGCCATCCCTGTATGAATGAAAGGACCTCTGGGGTTTTCTGAAGGTCTGGAACAGACTCTTTCATTAGTGAAAGTCCCAAGAAAAGTAGTGAGAAGCCTACAATAAGTTCTGAGATGTTTCTTCTCTGGTCTTTCTTGGAGATTGAGAATATGAATCCAAGGGCCATTAGCGGTACGGCAAGGATTGAAATATCTGCCTTAAAACCAAGCCATGACACAAGCCATGCAGTTACAGTTGTGCCAATATTGGCTCCCATAATTACGCTGATTGCCTGGGTAAGGGTAAGGAGTCCAGCGTTCACAAAGCTAACAACCATAACGGTAGTGGCACTTGAAGACTGGATTACTGTTGTTATTCCCAATCCGGTCAGAACCCCCTTCAGTGGGCTGGAAGTCATTGAAGACAAGAAATTGCGTAGCCTGTCACCTGCTGCTTTCTGAAGCCCGGAACTCATCATGTTCATTCCAAACAGGAACATTCCCAAGGCTCCCAATAAAGTTAGTAGTTGAAGAATCATATAATTATTTTATAAAATTAGATATCTCTTTGGTGTTATACTCAAGTACCTCAGTAATGGGCTCATACATATAAGGAATATACTCATACAGGCGCAAATATGCCTTTCCTGCCTTATTGCTGTAGTAAATGTTCAGTTTCACAGTCTTCCCTTTACCCTCCAACGAAAGGTCAATTGAATTGGGATTTGAAAGGACTGCCTTTAAAATTACATTTGTTGACTCCTGTGGGAAATAGAATTCCTTCTTCTCATAAACATCATTGGTTCCAAGCTCTTTATAAACACTTTTAAACAAGAAAAGGAACATGCCTCCAATAAGGAACAAGAAAAAACCGCCAATATTCAGACCTGTCCCATATGGGAGGAACATTAGTACAAAACCGGCAACGATAAAAGATACAGATATAAAGATGTCTTTAGCAGAACGTACTCTGCTGAATTGATTTTCCATAATAATATTATCATTTTAAGTTGATTACATAAGTCATACATGTGCATATAGGCACAATACACCTTTCCCATGTGGGAGATGCATAAAAAAATTTATGTAACTCTATTAAATGATAAGTTTACCAAGCTTTATAAGAAGAGCACCGTGCTTGGCAAATGTTTTAGAAATGGAATACTTGAAATATGCCTGAACAAACCTCACCTCTTCAGAAATGGACTTGCCCTGTTGTGTAATGTCTGAATTGAATCTTGAGCCGCCCTGCCAAGTACGCTTACCTCCACTCTGTTGCCTTATATTTGAGCTAAAACTCTGTCTTGGAACTGTAACTGCAATATCACTTTGTGTTCTATATATAGAATGCTGGTACTGCGTGCATTCATCGCACAATTCCTTCACTTCATTGAAAGTGTCAGTCTGATTTGCCACAACAGAACAATCCCGCTGTAGGACAACAGCTGAGAAAGCAATAATAATTGCTGAAAAAATCAGATATTTGAACACTTTACCCATTACATTTGCAAAGATAATGATTCCATCTTAATTTTTACTATGTAACAAACACTCTCCAGTATCTCCTTGATATCTGCATGAGCGCCATCTCCTGAACATCACGAATATCCGCCTCCCCAATTACTTTACCAAAAAGCAATAGTATTTCTGTCTGACCATATGTAAGGGTGTTATCCTCAATATGATTACTATTATAGTTGAAGTCTAATGTAAATCTGCGGCTAAGCCTATCTCTATCCTTTTCAGACAATGGTAGTAATGCCTGCCATGCAGCGAAAGCCTTCTTAATATTTAAATATTTAAATATTTCATAAGCTTCAATTTTTTATCAGACACCATAAAGATAAAAATGTTTACAATATGGTTGTATAAATACAACCTTTTGCAGGCCCCCTTTCAATCTATAATTCCATCAGATTTCAATTTAGCCAGCTTCTCTATACATTATTTGCTGAAATGACATTTTTCTCGAAAGTGATTAAGGATTTATAATAATTCTATATTTTTGTGTAGATTTAATAACATTAACGGAATTATAAATAATCTAGTTTAATATTATGAGGTATCTTTATTTTGTGGCTATAGCGTTGCTATTGGTAGCGTGTGGCAACAACAAATGCAACGAGAAAAATAGTGAAGTAATTTTGCCTGAGGGAGAATTTACTTATAATGTGCCTTGCAAAGTGGTGTATGTCAATGCCGACAAACCTGGTAAAGCTATTTTATGGCTCTGGCTTCATGGTGGAGTGCATGATCGTCCCAAACACGATATCTTCTATCACCCCAATCATTTCGATTGTTGTGATGCCGACGAATATATTCTACAATACTTGAAAGAGAGCGGCACTAAAGCTATTGCTCTGTTCCCTGTATGCTATAAAGCAAACCTGTCAGAAACCATCAAGTGGACAGATTGCTATGACGACGTGAAGCACATCATAGATGATTATGCCAATAAGGGACTTATTGACACCACCAGAGTATACGTAACAGGATCATCTGATGGTGGTCGTGGAGCTTGGGATTATGCCGAAATGCATCCTGATGTATTTGCTGCAGGAATATCAATGTCATGCTCAAGCCCTCGACCAGTGAGCATTCCAATGTATTTTTTCAGTACAGCAAGCGAGGGAGACTGCACATCAAGAGTGGACGAACTTGTGAAACAAGGTGTGAACATCAAATATAAATACTGTCCCGACCAAAAACACGGTGGTGACGCAATAGAATGTACTCCAGAACTCTTGAAAGAATTCTTCTCACACACAAAATAATGACAATAGAATAAAAAGAGTTAGAAAGATTTCTAATATATATCAGAATCCTGACTTCAATAGCTCTAACATCCAAAGGCTACAAGTTGTAGCATGATTGGCAGGGAATACCGACTCTTGCAAAGTAACCATATCTGCACCTAATGTTTTTATTATAGAGAGACTGTTTTCATAAGGTACAACTGAATCGAGTGGAGAATAGTGAAGCATCATAGGATGTTTAGGTCTCCAACCCTTGCTCAGGTCATTCTTTTCTAAGCAGCGATAAAATGCTTTGCTAATAGCAGACTCCTTGTCGAGCATTGCTGGGCTAAAAATATCAGTGAGGTAAATTTCATTATCAGCAAGAGTACCATTTACTGTTTTTCTTACTTTGTCAATAAATACTTGGTTTATGGCTGCAGTGTTATGCTCCTTACTGGCAATCATCCTATCAATGTCGGCCTTAACCGAAAGATAGTTCTGGGAGTAAACCATATCCTCCGTAAAGCTGTCCATAATCTCAGGGTATGAATCAAACATGGTTTTGATAACTAAAGGTAATGCTACAGGATAGTCTACTTTACCATTGAGAAAGTATTTGTTTATAGTTACTATAGGGTTATAAGGGCCAGATGAACAGTTTGTTCCTGCAAAGTTCCATTTTGTAGCAAGTTCAGTATGTGTATCCATATACTTATGTACCGCAATAGCATTAGCCGCTCCTTGTGATGCACCAGCAAGATAGAGTTTCCACCCCTGTTCTATGCCGCATTTTACATTGTCACTAAAAAGTTCATATCCAGCAGTCAAGGCATCAATAGAATTGATTGCACATACATCATGATTAAGGTAAGGATGTGGCATTTCCTTAGTAATACCATAGCCAATATAATCTGGCATAATGGTAAGGCTATTACCAGTGATGAACATCTCCAAAGCATATGTATTGCTAGGAGTCTCTGCATCACTTGTAATGGTATAGTGCTCCATCAGGCAGATGTTCTGTGGTGGTAGGTCATTCCATACTTCATCCATATAGTATCCAAGCCAAAAAGCTACTGATGAAAGAGTTATAGGTTTACCTTTTACATCTGTACTGGAATACAGATATGTCATTTTGCGGAATCCAATTTGTATATCTTTAGCCAATGACTGTTCCAAAGCACCTTCTCTCAAAGAAATAGCAGCAGTCAAAGGCTCTTTAAAAGCCGCATACTCATTGGGGATGCTATCAATGAAGAGACTCATTGGCAACTGTATATCGCTCGTAACTTTGTAGCTCTTTACAAGGTCATTGCTTGGAGCAATCTGTTTCTCATTACTACCATTACATGCTACAAAAACAAAAAATAGAATGAGAGATATTAAATAAAAGTTCTTTTTCATAATTTATCTCTTGATATTCATAATTATACTAAAACACACTAATACCCACACATCTTTATTTTTAAGTCTCCCGATAATTTCTTCTCGACATCTTTTTCAAAATGTCTGTTAATAACATCTGCAATAGTTTTTGCTATTGCAATACGGCGGGAATCCCAAAGACATGCACTCCATGCTATCCTTAAAACAATATTATTACGGGCACCTTTTCCTTGCTCATACTTACGGGCAAAAAGATTTGCAGATGAAACATTATGATATCTTTGGTGATCTGATGTCATTAAATAATTTGCTTCCAGTTCAGATGTAATATCTTCATAAAAAGCTCGATATGCAGCCATATCATCCACTATAAGATTTTTCCCCTCAAAAGTTTCATCTCCTTTTGGTCCACCAGCCGAAAAATGGAAAATTGTAGGATATGAAGGTTCATTTGCTCCACTTGCCACCAATGGTGTAATAGTCCATGCTCCCTCTCGGGAAGAAAGTTTCTCTAAATCCTCCATATAAAGAGGGAGATTTTCTTCTTGATTATATCGGTCAGCAAAAGAATAAATAGTAAAAGTTATGACTGTAACAAAATCAATAATATGCAAAATTCTTTGGCATGATGGAGACACATCAAATGTTGATATAAATATTGATACAGTACTGATAATGATAAGGGCAATAATAAGATAATCAACTAAATTTTGCCATTGTGCAGTACGCAAATCACTGTCAAATACTCTTGCCAGATTTTGTTTAAACTCTTCTTTACGTGTCATTATAAGTTACTATAATAGATTTTACCATAAAGATAGATATCTTTACAAAAACTGCACTAATTCCTAAAAGGAAAATCTTATCCAAACGGGAATAAGACCATATCCTTATCATTCTTAATAGTTAATTACAATTTACAATTATCAGTTACTGTTGATATTCTGTTACTTAAATCTTCTCATTATCTTGCAATTCTTATTAAATTTACATATCTTTATACGAACAAATTTCAGTGAATCTAATCTTTAAACACTATATTATGAAAACCAAATTCCATTCAAGAGAGGCAAAGATTCATTTTTATGGCTGCCTTGCAGCACTTGCTGTGATTGTGGGAATTCATCTGGTGAACTGGTTCTTCAATGATAATACAGTTCCACGCAATCCTGAGAAAGTTAAGCTGGAAAAACCTGCGACTCTGCACGGAAGAGTAAACAATGAGGATTTTGAAATAAAGATAAAAAAGGGCCATGAGATTGAGATTCTGGGTGTGAGAAAGGGATCCATGTCTGAACCTGAACGACTATGGGTAGAACTTGAAGATGGATCGAGAGGATATATTTATTGCACCGATTTTGATCTTGAATACAAAGCCCAGCTGAAAAAAAAGAAAAGACTCGTTGATGTTAAAGTAAAGGAGTACGATGGAGATAGAATGGTATGTGAATTGGAGGATGGTACTATAAAAAAACTATCATGCGATGATGTTTATCCTCAATGGCCCAATTCATGGAAATTTGATTATCTGAGCACCAATTCTTATAGCTCATATATATCTAAAGACAAGTTTGAGAGAAAATATATCGGTTCCACATTGGAGAAGAACGACAAGAGATTGGTACCGGCTCGTTACGTCATAAAAAAGGACAACCAGACATATGCATTTTATCCTATGTATGTTCTGAACACATCTAACGGAATGAGATATGCTCCTACTGTAGTTTATAATGAGTCAGGAGAGGCAGAATCTTACATTAATGAGGATTCAAAGAAAAGAGCAAAATTCTTCCTAAAAATAATGCCATTAGTAGGATCGTCTGTAGATAATCCCCTTTTACACAGTTTAATACAAGGAACAACATATGAGCTGCTACCTCAGGCTAAGGGGGAAGCTTCGCTACTAATAAAAATTCTGGGCTTGCTTATATCAGTTATATATCTTTTATTCGTGGCCTTATGGCTTTATGCTACACCATTGGTTCCAGTTTTACTGATTGCTGTGCTGATGCATAATCCTAAAATATTATACCCTCTAAGCAATAAAGTTTTGTTTACCATAATGCTCATACTTACTTTTGTTTGTACATATGTGTGGGGAGTACTACTTATAGGTTGGGGCATCATGTGGCTATTCCTCATTCCACTTCCATTAGCAGCTATGTTCCTCTTTGGATTCGCCAGCTCTCCTGTTGCTTCGTCAGCTCCAAGCGGAAGGTGTATCAACTGCCGCAACATAGAGAGTATGGAATTTATAAACACTGAATATGATCATGATTATAAAGAATGGAACAGGGAGAAACAGTTTGCAAAAACACTGGACAAGAAGACTCGTCGCTGGCAGACATGGACACAAGTTACCAAAACATATTCAGATGGAAGCAAATCAAGTTGGAAGGAGAATATCCAAGATCATCAAGAGACTACCACTACAAATCTATACGATGACTACAATGTACATTACCATGTAACCGTATATAAAAACAACTATACTTGCTGCGTTTGCGGACAACATGAGCACAATTTTTCAAAAAAATATAAGGAACTCGAAAGAAAATACCTGGGTTCTCACTCTGAGACTTACGTTGAATAAATCAAAAGGCGGTTCTTATTGGAACCGCCTTTATTATTTGTAAGAAATATTGAAACAGCTAATCCGAGCAGAAAAAGATACCTTTTCTGGCGCGGAACGGTCCTTCGAAGGCTTCCGAGCAGAAAAAGATACCTTTTCTGGCGCGGAATGGTTCTTCGAAAGCATCCGAGCAGGAAAAGATACCTTTTCTGGCGCGGAAAGGTTCCTCGAAAGCATCCGAGCAGGAAAAGATACCTTTTCTGGCGCAGAATGGTTCTTCGAAGGCTTCCGAGCAGAAAAAGATACCTTTTCTGGCGCAGAATGGTTCTTCGAAGGCTTCCGAGCAGGAAAAGATACCATTTCTGGCGCAGAATGTTTGCACGCTGGCTTCCGAGCAGGAAAAGACACTCTTTCTGGCGCGGAATGGTTGCACGAAGGCTTCCGAGCAGAAAAAGATACCCTTTCTGGCGCGGAATGGTTCTTCAAAGGCTTCCGAGCAGGAAAAGATACCCTTTCTGGCGCAGAATGTTTGCACGCTGGCTTCCGAGCAGGAAAAGATACCTTTTTTGGCGCGGAAGCAAATAAGATTTCAAGGGAATGAGATTTTTGTTATTTTTGCGGCAATAAAATTTAAAATTATGGACAAGGTATCGGAAAACCCTTTCAAAAACCGGGATGGCGAGATGTCGCCTTATGTTATTGTTGCAGTTCTTTTTGTAATGTGCTACGTTGTATCCAATCTAATGGCAGTTAAGGTCATAGGATTTTTGGGATTATTCTATTTTGATGCCGGCACAATTACATTTCCTCTGGCATATATGCTCGGTGATGTCCTCACGGAGATTTGGGGATACAAAACAGCTAAGAAAACAATTATTCTGGCTTTCCTTTGCAATCTTTTTGTGGTAATTTGTACACAGATTGGAGTTTGGCTTCCATCACCGGAGTATCTTGATGCAACTTCTTCTGCTTATGACACAGTGTTTTCTTATGTCCCAAGAATAATTGTAGGTTCTCTTACAGGCTTTCTCCTTGGTGAGATTTCTAATGCCTGGCTTATGGACAAGATTAGGAAAAAAACCAAGGGAAGACGACTTTGGGTGAGGACAATAGGAAGTTCTATTGTTGGTTATCTTTTTGATACTGTTCCATTTGTCCTTATTGCTTTCCTTGGCGTACTTACAACCAGAGACCTAATTCTAATGATTGTATCACAGTATATAATGAAACTTGCCATTGAGGCAATCTTTGGAACCCCTATGGCATATGCAGCTATCAGGTACTTAAGAAGAGTTATGCGCTAAAATTATGCAAAGGTATTCAGTCATTACAGAAAAGAACCCAAGGGAGATTGTTCTGCTTAGGGGTCAGGGATGCCGTTACCGCCGATGTGCGTTCTGTGATTACCATTCTGATGCATCTTGTGATGAGCTGGCAAATCTAAAGATTAACACAGAGGCATTAAGCAATGTTACTGGCAAATATGGTACATTGGAAGTGGTAAATTCGGGCTCATTTTATGAACTTGATAGCAGTACAATGAAAGCAATTTTTGGGGTATGCGTTGCTAAGAAAATCAGCACAATCCATTTTGAGTGCCATTGGTTATACCGTAAACATATTGATGCTCTTAGGGAAGCATTTGCCGCAATTGGGACAAATGTAAAGATGAAAATTGGGGTGGAGACTTTTGATGTATCTTATCGGGAAGAAATTATGAAGAAAGGGATAAATGAGGAGGATCCAGCTGCTATTGCAAAGGTATTCAATGAGTGTTGCCTTTTGTTTGGTCTTCCGGGACAGTCTGTTGCCTCAATGCACTATGATATTGAGACTGCGCTTGCTCATTTTGAGCGTGTCTGTGTGAATATTATGGTTGAAAACAGTGCACAACTCCAACCGGACAAGCAAGTGCGTAATGCATTTAAGGAGCATCTGTATCCTCTATATAAAGACAATCCAAGAATTGACATTCTCCTAAACAATACCGATTTTGGGGTTGGGGAGTAAATTATGCCGGGAATCCGCTTGAGTGTGTTATCTTTGCATACATAAAATAACTTATAATGGTTTCAGTAGACGGATTAACGGTAGAGTTCAGCGGTACAACTCTTTTTAAAGATATTTCATTTGTAATTAACGATAAGGACAGGATTGCCCTAATGGGTAAAAATGGAGCCGGCAAATCTACTATGCTAAAGATTTTAGCTGGCGTAAAGACTCCTAACAGGGGCAAAGTTACTGTTACAGATGGTGGCAAAATAGGTTATCTGCCTCAACATCTGATGGTTGAGAATGGAAGAACTGTATTTGAGGAGGCTTGTTTGGCATTTGAGCATCTGTTTGAGATTGAAAGGGAGATTGAACAGATTAACAACGAACTCACTACCAGAACAGATTACGATAGTGACGAGTATATGGGGCTGATTGAAAAGGTTACAGCTCTTTCAGAAAAATTCTACAGGATTGACCTTACTAACTATCAGGAGGATGTTGAGAGAACTCTTATGGGACTTGGTTTTGTAAGAAGTGATCTTAACAGACAAACAACCGAGTTCTCAGGCGGATGGAGAATGCGAATTGAGCTGGCAAAGATACTTTTGCAGAAGCCTACTCTCCTACTTCTTGATGAGCCTACAAACCACCTTGATATTGAATCTATTGAATGGCTGGAGGATTTTATTATCAACAGTGCAAATTCAGTTATGGTCATATCACATGACAAAGCATTTGTAGATCATATCACTACTCGTACCATAGAGATTACTATGGGAAAGATATATGATTATAAGGTCAATTATTCAAAATATCTTGAACTGAGAGCTGAGCGTAGGCAACAACAGCAGGCAGCTTACGACAACCAGCAAAAAATGATTGCTGAGACCAAGGATTTCATTGAAAGGTTTAAAGGAACATATTCTAAGACCAATCAAGTGCAATCAAGGGTAAGGATGTTGGAGAAACTGGAAATTCTGGAGGTTGACCCAGAAGACAGAAGCGCACTCAACTTGAGATTTCCACCAGCTCCACGTTCAGGCTCCTACCCTGTTGTCACACATGAACTGTCAAAATCTTATGGTGATCACAATGTCTTCAACAATGCATCAATAACTATTGAAAGAGGTGATAAAGTTGCCTTTGTAGGAAAAAACGGTGAGGGTAAATCCACTATGGTCAAGGCTATTATGGGGCAGATTGATTTTACAGGGGAACTTGCTCTGGGACACAATCTTAAGATAGGATATTTCGCTCAAAATGAAGCATCTTTACTTGATGAGGAGAAAACTGTATTCAAAACTGTAGATGATGTTGCTATTGGAGATATCAGAACAAAACTCAGAGATATCCTTGGAGCGTTTATGTTTGGAAAGGATGATTCTGAGAAATTGGTTAAAGTTCTGTCGGGAGGAGAAAGGACCAGACTGGCAATGATTAAACTGCTGTTGGAACCGGTGAATATGCTTATTCTGGATGAGCCAACAAACCACCTGGATATAAAGACAAAAGATATTCTTAAAGAAGCTCTGAAGAACTTTGACGGAACCCTCATTGTGGTATCTCACGACAGGGATTTTTTGGATGGTCTTGTAAGCAAAGTTTATGAATTCTCCAACAAACATGTCATTGAGCACCTTGGCGGTGTATATGATTTCCTTGAGAAAAAGAAAATGGAGAATTTAAGGGAAATTGAAAGAAAAAATTAACAGATAGGTAATATTTATGTAACATAATCCCGATAGTTTTGCAATATACACTAAACAATTATTTACAATGAAAAGAAAAGTAATATTAGCATGTATCCTTGCATGTTTAGGTTTGAGTGCACAGGCACAAGGCAACAACACTGAAGAGCCAAAAGGAAATGCAATTATTCAAGTATTTGGAAGCTTGAATACAGGTTTTGGGGCTGATAACGATGTTCGTGGCTTTGAACTTGACCGCAGCTATCTTGGATATGAATATAATCTTGGAAATGGGCTCTCCATTAAGAGTGTAATTGATATGGGCAAATCTTCTGATGTTACAGACAATAACCGTCTTGCATATGTTAAGAATGCAATGATTACATGGAAGAAAGACAAGATGATCTTAAACGGAGGACTTATAGGGAATGTTCAATTCAACTATCAAGAGAAATTCTGGGGTTACAGATACATTCTTGCATCATTCCAGGACGTATATAAATTTGGCAGCAGTGCAGATCTTGGTCTTTCTTTAACATATAAATTCAATGATGCCATTTCTGCCGATGCAATAATTGTGAATGGCGAAGGCTACAAAAAACTACAGAAAAAGGATGGTCTGTGCTATGGAGTTGGAGTTACTGTTACCCCAGTAAAAGGTTTTCATCTACGTTTATATGGAAGTATAAATGAAGCATCAGAAGATAATGAAAAGGACAAAATAAATCTCAGTACTTTTGCAGGCTATAAAAATGAGAAATTCTCAATTGGGGCAGAGTATAATTTTATGAAAAACAGTTCCAATATTGAGGATACAGATATGAACGGATATTCTATTTACACTACAATAAAACTGTCGGGAAATGCAGAATTGTATGCCAGATTTGACGATTTGAGTTCAAAAGATGACTGGAATATATTCAAAGATGAGCAGGCTGCCATTGCAGGTGTACAGTTCAAACTTGGCAAATATGTAAAACTTGCTCCAAATTTTAGAATTGGATTCCCTAAAGTTGATGGTGCAGAGAACTCATATGCAGCTTACGTAAATTTCTATTTTGGTTTGTAGAACAAGAAGCTTAATTTTAATTATAAAAAAGGGGGTTGTGCGTAACCCCCTTTTTTATAATGTTATTTTTCAGGAATAATCAGATTCAATATCACTCCTACCAAAGCAGCCAAACCAATTCCTCCTAGGGTGAAACTGCCAATATGCATTTCAGCACCCCCAATACCTAATATCAGGATAAGCGAAGCAATCACAAGATTTTTTGTATTGCCCAAATCAATCTTGTTCTTTACTAATGTATTTACACCTACAGAAGCAATTGTACCAAACAAAAGCAACATAATTCCTCCCAATACAGCATTTGGAATTGTCTTTAACAAAGCACTCATTTTACCAAGCACCGAGAATAATATTCCAAATATTCCAGCAATGCGAAGTACAGAAGGGTCTGATATTTTTGTCAATGATACAGCCCCTGTAACCTCTGAGTATGTTGTAACTGGAGGTCCTCCAATTAAAGATGCAGCAATACATGCCAAACCGTCTCCTAACATAGTACGGTGCAAACCAGGATCTTTAACATAATCATTTCCTGTTACCTCATTTATAGCGTATACATCTCCAATATGCTCTATTACAGGTGCTATTGCTACTGGTATCATAAAAATTATTGCCTCCCAGCTAAGTTGGGGTCTAACAAATGCCGGCAATGCAAACCAAGGAGCCTCAATAACAGGTTTGAAATCTATCATTCCAAAAGAGGCAGCAACTATATAGCCAACAACTATACCAGCAAAAATTGGAATAAGTTTAAGAAGACCTTTACCAAACAGAGTGACAACAACTGTAGTAATTAAAGAAACGATAGCTAGAGACCAATTACTTTTAGCCATATCAACACCAGTAGGCGCCAAAGACAAACCAATCAGCATAATAACAGGTCCAACAACTATTGGAGGAAACAATTTTGTTATAAAACTTATACCGCGTAAACGTACTAAAGAACTCATTACACCATAAACTGCTCCAACTGCAACTAATCCGCATAGAGTACCAGGTAAACCATATAACTCACTTGCTTTAATTATTGGGGCAATAAAAGCAAAACTGCTGCCTAGAAAAATTGGCACTTTTCCTTTGGTTACTGCATGAAAAATAAGAGTACCAAAGCCCGCTGTGAATAGTGCTACGGATGGATCCATACCCACAAGGAGTGGCACCAAAACTGTTGCTCCGAATGCAACAAAGAGAAATTGTGCACCAACAATTGTTTTTTGCACAGGGTTCAATTTCTTCATATACACATAGTTTCTACAAATTTACTGATAAATTAAATGATTTGGGACTAAATTTATATAAATTTGTACAAACAAAATTTAATGAAATATGGCATTACACATAATTGACCATCCGCTAGTACAACATAAATTGAGTATACTGCGTAACAAACAAACTTCAACCATTAAATTCAGAAGTCTTCTTGAAGAAATAGCAATGCTTATGGGCTATGAAATAACAAAAGACCTGCCATTGACATACGAAGAGATAGAAACACCTCTAATGAAAATGAATGCCCCTAAAATAGAGGGTAAAAAAGTTGTTATTGCCCCTATACTCAGAGCCGGACTGGGGATGGTTGAAGGGTTGACAAAACTTATTCCATCTGCAAGGATTGGCCATATAGGAATGTACAGAGATGAGCAGACATGCCAACCGGTATTCTACTATTATAAAATGCCTGCTAACAAAGAACGTCTTGTAATATTGACAGATCCTATGCTGGCAACAGGAGGAAGCGCAATTGATGCAATAACAAGACTGAAGAATGACGGGTTTAAAAATATAAAGATGATGTGTCTTGTTGCTTCTCCACAAGGGTTGAAAGCTGTAGAGGAAAAACATCCCGACATAGACATTTACCTTGCATCATTGGATGAAGGTCTAAATGACAAGAATTATATTCTACCAGGACTTGGAGATGCTGGAGACAGGATATTTGGTACAAAATAGCACACTATTTTAACGAACAATCCCCTTTAGAGAATTCTAACGGGGATATTTTTATCTATTCTGCTCCTTACCTGCAAAAAATTCTATAACAAATACAATTGATAATCCTATCAGAGCAAATATTACAGCTTGAAACACCATTGCATCTGTACCTGTAATCTGCTCAAATGCCCCAGGGAGAGCAGGGTAATCAAATCCCTCTTGAGCGCCAGGAGTTTTCCATGGCCAAACCTTAAGCAATGACCCTACCATAAATCCCGACAATAATGCAATTGTAAGCATATAATATTTCTTGAGCAGCCAACTTAGCAGATGTGAAAATGATACAATTCCTATAGCACAACCCACAGCAAAAACAACAAGCACCGGAATATTGAGCTCAGTTACCGCCGTCATAACAAAAGCATACTTGCCCAACAATAATAAAATGAAGCTTCCCGATATACCCGGCAAAATCATTGCACATATGGCTATCGCTCCACTTAAGAAAATGAACCACAACTCATCAGGCGTCTGTGCAGGACTGGCAAGACAGATAAAAGCTGCAATTATAACACCCACGAGCAACGATAATATATTCTGAACACTCCATTTATCCAACCCCTTTAGAATATATATTGCGGATGCTAGAATCAAACCAAAAAAGAAACTCCAAAGTGGAATAGGATGAAACTCCAGAAGGTATTTCATAAGGCGCGCCAATGAGAAGACACTTACAAGAATACCTGTGAGCAAACTTACCAGGAACGTTCCGTTGATATGTTTCCAAAACTCAACTATTTTCCCTTTGAACAGCAGTTTGAATGCTTCTGCATTAACAGATTTTATTGAATCTAAAAGCTCTCCATATATACCCATAAGGAATGCTATTGTACCGCCACTCACACCTGGAATTACATCTGCAGCACCCATACAGGCACCTTTAAAAGCTACCGAAATATATTTTAAAAAGTTAGCCATAATCTAAATATTATCCTTTTTTATTGTTTCCAAAAATTCTAAAAACCATTTTTCTCCCTGAAGGTGAGGAAGCATATCATAAACAACACCCAACCATGCTGTACCGGTGGCAAAAATTTTAAGGAACAGCTCCTTGAATGTCTCATTCTCACCCCTTCTGCAGCTTTGTATTGCCCTTACAGTATCCAAACCGGCCCTACCTTCTGCTACCCTCTCTCCATCTGCCAGCACAAGTTCAAACTGCTCTATTGCCTCATTATCCCTTTCTAGTCTGATATATGCCTCGCCCAAACCCAATCTTCCTAAAATATCTGAATCCACCACAACAAACTGCTCGAATGTAAGAGCTGCCTCCCTATATCTCTGCAGATTCATATAAACCACAGCCAAATTGTACAGTGAGGATGAATTACCAGGATTAAGAGCAATTGAATATTCAAAAGCCTCTATAGCTTTATCAAAATCCTTAAGACGGGCCTGTACAGTTCCCATATTAAACCATACGGTATCATTAAAAGGATTTTTGTCGAGATATTTATTGTAGTAAACTACAGCTTTTTCTGGCTCATCCAATCTGTCGTGGCAAAATGCAAAGTCGTTATAGTACTCATAAGGAAGCTGCTGTATACGCTGCGCCCTCTCCAAATAAAATATAGCCTCCCTATAGTTTCCTGCATCAATACAATCCTGTGCTACGGCACAGATTGAATCAGCAATATCAGTGTCATTTCCACAGCATTCCAGCACTTTATAAAAATAGTCCCTGGCATGTCTGAATTTACCTTTGGCAATATTTGCCCTTACAAACAAAAGGTAAATTGATGCATTTTCGGTGTACGAATCAGAATATGATGCAAGTATCTCCAACGCCCTGTCGGGATTACCAGTAAGGATAAGGGTATCGCAATACCTTGTAAGGAGCTGTAGGGAATATGGATATTTTTCAAATGCAACTCCCGACAGTTCAAGTACATCATCCTGATTTCCCTCATCCATAAGCCTGTCGAGAAGATACTCAAATGCCTCTTCTGTAAGATCCATAGAAGAAAGATTTCCCTCTGCCTTGGCATTAAGGAAATCCTCATATACTCGTGGGTACTCCTGCTCCCCCTCCCTATCGTTATAAAAATTACTCTCCATCCTTAATTGACATCATCCTTAAATACTGGAACAAAGTCTCCATATATTCTTTTGCGGTAACCTCCCTGTTTGAAGAATCCAACACAAGATTATGCTTGACACTTGAGCTGTCCTTCATTCCAACACTGAACTTTGTTTTTATGTTCAGAGCAAGATAATTAGTTGTAAAGTTATTGTTGTCATTTAGTACTACCAACAAGTTATGAAGAGTTTTAAAAACATCTGTTTGCGGAATTTCTCTAGTTGCCCCAGACCATTTTATATGCTCCTTTCCCTGATACACAACACCATTATCATTACACCACTGCACAAATTCTTCTCTAAGTTTACTCTCTTTAAAACATTTCCCAACCTCTACAGCAACATATTTTAATTGTGCTCCATCAAGTGCAAGACTCTCAACCATTGTCATCAGCTGAACAGCATCCTCCCCTTTCTCAAGTTTATATACAACTGCCACAGCACCCAAGTTTTCTATTATAGGAAAAACTGGGGCCAATCTTGCAGGCAGCTTTTTGAGGAGCCTTTTTCTTAGAAAATTCTTTATAAATCTAAACATATTCAGCGTAATATCCCGCAAAATTAGCAAAAATCCAGCCAGAAACAAAAGTGACGCAGATGGTTTGTTGCGAGGGGGTAAACCTATGAAAGTAAAAGAGTGACCCTTTACTTTTGGGTCACCCTCTTTCATATTATTTGAAAAACAACTTATTGTCCCCTGAATCTGAACTGTCGTAATCTACAGTAATATTACCGTCTTTAGATATAGTGCCACCTATAATCTGTGTAGCAAGTTCATTTATCAGTTCCTTTTGCAATAACCTTTTTATTGGACGTGCTCCATATGCCATATCATATCCTTTAGATGCCAAATAATTGAGTGCAGAATCGGTGAATGAGAGATTTATTCCTTTTTCCTGTAACATATGAGTAATCTGAGAAATCTGCAACATTAGAATACCCCTGATATTTTGTTCGCTTAAAGGCTCAAACATTATAACCTCATCTATCCTGTTAAGGAACTCTGGTCTGACACTTCGTTTAAGCACCTCCATTACAGCATCTTTACAGTCTGTCAAGGCCTGCTCCTTGTTTACATCGTTTATCTTAAGCATATAATCCTGAATGATATCACTACCTACATTACTGGTCATGATAAGGATTGTATTCTTAAAATTTACAGTTCTACCTTTACCGTCTGTCAGACGTCCGTCATCAAGCACCTGCAGCAACACGTTGAATACATCTGGGTGGGCTTTTTCTATCTCATCAAACAACACAACAGAATATGGTTTTCTGCGTACAGCTTCGGTAAGCTGACCACCTTCATCGTACCCCACATAACCTGGAGGAGCTCCTACAAGACGGGTAGCAGCAAAGCTCTCCTGATATTCACTCATATCTATTCTGGTCATAAGATTTTCATCATTGAAAAGGAACTCTGCAAGAGCTTTTGCCAACTCAGTCTTACCTACACCTGTTGTACCCAAGAAAAGAAACGATCCCAAAGGCCTTTTCTCATTCTGTAATCCGGCGCGTGAACGTCTTACTGCATCAGAAACGGCCTTAATAGCCTCATCCTGACCTATTACTCTTTTGTGCAACTCTTCCTCAAGATGAAGAAGTTTATCTTTCTCACTCTGAAGCATCCTCTTTACAGGAATACCGGTCCATTTTGAAACAACCTCAGCAATATCCTCAGGATTAACCTCCTCATTTATAAGAGGATTCTCATTTGCAGCCTTTTTAGCCTCAAGTTCTTCAATTTCTTTCTGCAAATTACCAATCTTTCCATAACGTATCTCAGCAACCTTTGCATAATCACCATTTCTCTCAGCCTCATCTGCCTTAATCTTCAAATTTTCTATTTCCCGACGGTTATTCTGTATTGAGTCAAGCAAAGCCTTCTCCTCCTTCCATTGTTTATCATAGACTTTCTGTTCAGCCTGAAGAGTTTCCAATTGCTGGGCTATTTCAGTAAGTTTTGGAGATTTTCCTTCCCTTTTTATTGCAGCCTTTTCAATCTCCAACTGTTTTATTTTCCTGTTCAGCTCATCTATTTTCTCAGGCACTGAATTCATCTCCAGACGTAGTTTGGATGCAGCCTCATCAATAAGGTCTATGGCTTTGTCGGGAAGAAAACGGTTAGTAATATATCTGTGTGATAGATCTACAGCTGCTATTATGGCATCATCCTCTATACGGACCTTGTGATGATTCTCATATTTTTCTTTTAAACCACGAAGTATTGAAATACTTTCAGCTGGTGTTGGTTCATCAACCATTACCATCTGAAATCTGCGTTCAAGGGCTTTATCCTGCTCAAAATATTTCTGATACTCATCCAATGTAGTTGAGCCTACTGTACGGAGTTCACCACGAGCAAGTGCTGGTTTTAGGATATTGGCAGCATCCATTGCGCCACTGCTCTTACCTGCCCCCACAAGTGTATGGATTTCATCAATATATAGAATAATTTCACCTTGGCTCTCAATTACCTCCTTAACAACACCCTTTAGGCGCTCTTCAAATTCACCCTGATATTTTGCTCCTGCAATCAAGGCTCCCATATCCAATGAGTAGATAAGTTTGTTCTTTAGGTTTTCGGCAACATCACCATGCACAATTCTCTGTGCAAGGCCTTCTGCTATAGCAGTTTTACCTACACCGGGCTCACCTACAAGAATTGGATTGTTCTTGGTTCTTCTACTAAGTATCTGCAATACTCTTCTTATCTCTTCGTCTCGGCCAATTACTGGATCAAGTTTACCTTGTTTTGCCAAATCCACTAAATTGACAGCATAACGTTTCAAAGCGCTGCCCTGCTCATTCTGCTGATTAAATCCATTCATATAAAATCCTCCTTTTTAGTGCATTATTTAACAATCTCTACAGGTATTCCGTTCAAATAATTTACCAAACAGATATTTCTGCCAAAATGTCAAAATGTATTGTCGGGAAGAAGATTTATATTATATTTGTATGATGTGATAAAATTGTTTAAAAATCAACTTAAAATAAATTAACTATGCTTAAGAAAACACTTTCTACAATGTTGGTGGTTGCAATGGCAATGACTTCTGTATATGCACAGAAGAAAGGTAAAAAAGCTGTTGAGCAACCTGAGGGTTATCAGTTCACTGTTGTTAAAGAGAACCCTGTAACTCCTGTTAAAAACCAGGCTAGCTCTGGTACTTGCTGGTCTTATTCTACTATTTCATTCCTTGAGAGTGAGGCAATTAAAAAAGGTGCTCCTGCAGATATCGATCTTGCAGAGATGTATCCTGTATGGAACGGCTATTCAGATAAAGCTGTTAAGTTTGTAAGATTGGACGGTCATCTTAACTATGAGCAGGGAAGCTCATTTGGAGATGTACTTTACACTCTAAAACACTATGGTATGGTTCCTCAGAAAGAGATGGAGGGTTTGAACTATGGTGAAACTCTAAACAAACATAGCGAGCTATGTGCTGTACTTAAAGCATATGTAAATGCTATTAAAACAAAACCTAACAGAACAAATCTTACTACAGCATGGCATAACGGTCTTAACGGTATCCTAAATGCTTACCTTGGCGAGTGCCCAGAGAAATTTACTGTAGATGGTAAAGAGTACACTCCACAGACATTTGCTAAAGAGTACTTGAAACTAAATGCAGACGATTATGTTTCAATCACTTCATTCACTCACCATCCATTCTATTCTCAGTTTGCAATTGAGGTTCCTGACAACTGGCGTTGGGATATGTCGTACAACCTTCCATTGGATGAGATGATGCAAATTTTTGATTACGCAATTGAGAACGGCTACACTGTAGCTTGGGCTTCAGACGTAAGTGAGAAAGGTTTCAGCCGCAACGGTCTTGGTATCGTTCCAGATGTAGAGGCTAACCAGAAAGAGGCAGGTTCAGACGAAGCAAGATGGATTGGCAAGTCTCCAGAGGAGAAAAATGCTGCAATGAACAATCAGGATGCTCCTGGTAAAGAGTTGGAGATTACTCAGGAACTAAGACAAATTGGTTATGACAACAAAACCACTACTGACGACCACGGTATGCATATCTACGGTATTGCAAAAGACCAGAACGGAACAAAATACTATATGGTTAAAAACTCATGGGGTACTAACAGCAAATACAAAGGTATCTGGTACGTTTCTGAGCCATTTGTACAGTACAAAACTTTGAATATAGTTGTAAACAAAAATGCTATCCCTGCAGCTATCAAAGCTAAAATGGGTCTATAATAAATTTGGGTAATAAACACTTAAAATACACATTATGAAAAAATTAGTTTTATTGGCAGCTGCAATGTTCTGCATGGGTAGTGCTCTTACAGCCCAATACAAATATGAGTTTACTGTAGTTAAAGAAAACCCTGCAACCCCTGTGAAGAACCAGGCTAAAACCGGTACTTGCTGGTGTTTTGCAACTACTTCATTTATTGAGTCTGAGCTTATTAGAATGGGTAAAGGTGAGTATGACCTTTCAGAGATGTTCATAGTTCGCCATAACTACAACAAGAGAATTGCAGATAACTACTACCGTGCAGGTAGAGGTAATGTAAACCCCGGTTCACTCGCTCATATGCATATCAATGCAATGGCTAAGTATGGTCTTATGCCAGAAGAGGTATATGATGGTATCAACTACGATTCACCTACTCATAACCACGATGATTTGAGCACATGGGTAAAATCATTGAGTGCCACATCAGTTGAGATGAAAAAACGTATTCCTCAGCCAATGCTTGAAGGTCTTTTGGACTTCTATCTTGGTGAGGTTCCTGAGAAATTCAACTACAAAGGAAAAGAGTATACTGCTAAAAGTTTCTATGAGAGCCTTGGTCTAAAAGCAAGTGACTACATTGAGATTACAAGCTTCACTCACCATCCATTCTATCAGCTAATTCCAGTAGAGGTTCCAGATAACTGGGATCATGCACTAATGTATAATGTTCCGCTTGATGAGATGATGCAGATTATTGACAACGCCATCAACACCGGTTATACAGTTGCATGGGATGGAGACTTGAGTAATGAGCCTGGTTACGCTATGCAACACTCAATTGCTGTTCATACAAAGGATACCCTTAAACGTATGAAACAAATTGAATACAGAGCAACAGAGATGCCTGTAACTCAGGAGAGCAGACAGAAAGACTTTGAAGCATTCATAACAGTAGACGACCACCTTGAGCACATTGTAGGTATTGCTAAAGATCAGGAGGGTGTAAAATACTACAAAACCAAAAACTCTTGGGGATTCACCCGCAATGCTGATGGTTACCACTATATGTCAGAGAACTACATTAAAGCAAAAACTATCTCAATTCTTGTAAACAAGAACTCAATCCCTAAAGCTATTAGAGCTAAATTGGGTCTTAAATAATTATTTAGGTGCAAATATCAGAGGGTGACTTCAAAAATGAGGTTCACCCTCTTTTATGAAAAGTAATATAGAATAATGGGTATAACTAAACATATTCCAAACTCAATCACCTCAATGAATTTATTGAGTGGTTGTTTTGCAACAATTTTTGCTGTAAACGGAAATTTTAAAACTGCATTCCTATGTATAATCGCAGGTGCTGTATTTGATTTTTGCGATGGTCTTGCTGCACGAGCTCTCAAAGCCTATTCACCAATGGGTAAGGAACTGGACTCACTTGCAGATATGGTAACGTTTGGTGTTGCCCCGGCAATGATAATGTACAGATTTCAGGCTGAATCAGGCTTCTTGATGTATCTGCCACTATTGATAGCTGTATTCAGCGGATTACGCCTTGCCAAATTCAATATTGATACAAGACAGACAGAGAACTTTATAGGACTTGCAACCCCTTCATGTGCACTGATATGCGGTTCGTTGATTTATGCAGCAGAAACATATCCGCAACTTAGCGCATACCTGACAGCAAACTCATTCATTGTTCCAATGATTTCATTAGTACTTTGCTATTTGTTGGTATGCGAAATCCCAATGTTCTCATTCAAATTCAAATCAATGAAATGGACTGACAATAAAGCCCGTTTCATATTCCTTGGCATTGTTGCACTACTTGCCATAGCAATCGCTATTCTGGGACTTAACTGGAGTCTTATAGTACTTACAGTATTTCTAACCTACATACTTGTAAATGTAACGTCGTCCTTTTGTACAAACAATTGATAATCAGATTGTAATAAAATAGGGTTTACAGAATTCTGTAAACCCTTATTTTTTATATCATTGTAAATCAATTGTTTGTACAAAAGGACGACGTTACATTAAAAGGAGTGCCCTACCGGGAACGGACCTGCAGTTACCGGCAAAACGCCTTTAGGTGGAATAGCGCCAAATACAAGTTTTGCAGCTGCTCGGGCATTTGCTTTTGTATCTGTATAGCCTACTATATACGCTTTAAAGTTTCTGTGATCAGGAATCTTAGTAAGAGCATATGGTGATCCCAAGTAAACGGCAATCATAGGCTGCTGGGATGCCCAATCAGTTATGAATTCCACTTGCTCATCCACAAGTCCAAAGTTTCTATAAACTTGCTGAAGTGTCTTGTTGAATCCAAAAATTACAAGATCATAGCCGGCTAACTTTTCCTTGGCAGCCTTAAGGTCATCCAAAGTAGCATCGTTACAAAGAAGTACAGTATCCAACTCACCATACCTGGAAGCAACAGAGGCAAAATCCTTTCCAACCTCAGGATTTCTGAAACCTACATAGGCAACTTTCTTACCATCAGTTGAAACAGGAATTCCAAAGCCCTCTGAATTATCATTAAAAACCAAAGTCATTGTCTCTTCCGAAAGTTTATCTACCAAAGCCAGTTTCTCTTCTTTCAAGTCATTGATGGCATCTGTATTGGCAATTGGATCATATCCTATATCCAGCACACCCAGACGGGCCTTAAGAGCAAGCATCTTCTTAACCCTCATATCCAGACTCTCCATGGTAATTTCACCATTACGCAAAGCCTTTTCAATAACAGTAATAGATTTCTGTACATCCTCTGGCATAAGAAGAATGTCCACACCTGCCTTATATGCTGCTAAAGGAATATCCTTCTTCTCAAGACCGCTGTCTTTGGATACACCATACATATTCAAAGCATCGGTAATGATAATACCTTCAAATCCCAATTTTTCCCTCAAAAGTCCGGTAACAATAGGTTTTGAAATTGAAGATGGTGTTCCCGACGAATCAAAGGCAGGTACATTCATATGGCCAACCATAACCATATCAACACCTTCTGCAATCAGGCGTTTGAATGGATATAGTTCCAAAGAATCAAGGCGTTCATAGCTGAAAGGAAGCAAAGGGAGTGCAAGATGTGAGTCTACGTTAGTTTCACCATGACCAGGGAAGTGCTTTGCAGAACCTGCCACTCCTCCATCTTTCATACCGCGCATCATTGCTGCTCCATATTTGGCAACCTTTTCCTTATCTTCACCAAAAGTTCTATGGTTTACAATGTACTTCTGAGGATTATTATTTATATCAACAACAGGTGAATAGTTCACCTGAACTTTCAAAGCCCTGCACTCTGCAGCAATAGACTTGCCAACTTCATAAACTAAGGAATCGCTTGAAAGAGCACCCATCTGCATAAAATTAGGATATGCAAGCACCTCTTCCCAACGCATGCCAACACCCCACTCTGCATCCAAAGTTACAAGCATAGGGATTTTAGCCCATTTGTTAAGCTGGTTCATCCTGGCAATTGCACCGGGATAAGACTTCTCTCCAAGAGGTATAATACCACCTATATTCTCTCTCTTTACAAGCTTCTTCTGAATCTTCTGCATCTTCTTGCTGTCGGCAGAGGTGAAGTCGATTACCATAATCTGGGCTATCTTCTCTCTGGTAGAGAGCATACGAAAAACTGAATCCACCTGACGGTCTATCTTCTCCTGCGAAGGATACTTATACACACCAATATTCTTGTCCTGAGCCGACAAGCAGAAAGGTACTGACAATAGCAGTAGAACAATCTTTGTAAAATTTCTAATATCCATATAAGCTCATTAAAGAATAATTGTTATAAAACAGGACATATGCTTTGCCGCCTCTTCAGACAATATCTGCTTTCCAGCATATCTGCCTTTATTGCTGACAATGAATTCCATTTTATTCACATCGGCCTTTGTTGTAATCACTTCAGGAATACTATTTTCTACAGAATCATCTTTATTTTCTGCAAATTTTGTAGATTTCATTCCAAGTTCAGACCAAAGCTTCTGTGCTACATCCTCTATTTTGACATATTTGCGGTATTTGTTTACAATAGCCTGAAGATAAGATGTATTCACTTTGTCTTCATAGCCATAGAACACTTTTGCTAGTGTTTGTGAAGCATTTATATCATCTGAATCAAGAAGTTCTCCAATGGTGTCGTCTAAAGAGACCTTACCACTGGCTAATAACTCAGCCACCTGTGGAAGCAATGAAATATAGGCACTTTTCTCCTTCATATTGTAAGGTACATTCATAAGGGAATCAGCTTTTGAACCTATAAAGTGATTGTATTCCTCACGATATCTGTCGGGAATAATAATGCTCTCTCCTACTTTAAATGATGCTGCAGTTACTGGAAGTACTCCTTTTGCAGGTATACCACCAAAAACAACCTGTGCAGCAGCAAAGTTATTCACCTGGGTATTGATATATCCAAGGACCAATGCAGAAAAATTCTTGTATCCTGGGATTCTGGTCAAAGCATAAGGTGAACCAAGGTACACAGCAATCATAGGCTGCTGGGCCGCCCAATCAGTGATAAAATTCACCTCATCATGATTGATTGCATAGTTTTTATGTGGACGCTGGTCGGTCTCATTGAAGCCCATAATGATAAGGTCATGGTCACACAACTTGTTGCGGGCATCCTTTAGGTCTGCCAATGACGCATCATTACCTAAAAGAAGTGTATCTATAGGTCCATATCTTTTCGCCAGGGTACCAAACTCATGTCCCAACTGTGGGTTCTTATAGCCCACATATGCCACTTTTTTGCCTTCAAAAGAGACTGGGAGGCCATAACCTGCAGAATTGTCATTGTAAATTACTGTCATTGACTGCTTTGCAATGTCTTTAATAAGTTTAAGCTTATCTTGCATATGCACACCTGGATTTTCCTGATCTGTAAGAGCATCTAGTTTATCTATGTTCACATACGGATCATATCCTTTATCAAATAACCCAAGACGGGCCTTAAGGGCAAGCATCTTCTTTACCCTCTCATCCAACCCCTCCATAGAAATCTCACCGCTCTTGAGCGCCTGCTCAATAACATTGATTGAGTTTTCCACATCTTCAGGCATTAGGAGAATGTCTGCTCCAGCCTTATAAGCGGCAAGAGGGATATCTTTCTTCTCCAGACCACTCTCCTTTGCCACACCATCCATGTTAAGTGCATCCGTACAGATGATACCTTTGTAACCCAATTTTTCTTTTAGAAAATCAGTAACAATAATTTTTGAAATGGAGGCAGGTGTTCCCGACGAATCAAGAGCAGGCACATTCAAATGTGCTACCATAATCATATCAACCCCTTCTGCAATCATATGTCTGAAGGGATAAAGCTCAAGGGTATCAAGTCTCTCTGCACTGAATGGAAGTACAGGCAATGCCAAGTGAGAATCCACATCGGTATCTCCATGACCAGGAAAATGTTTTGCAGAACCAGCTACACCACCACTTTTCATACCTTGCATCATTGCTGCACTATATTTGGCTACCTTCTCCTTGTCTTCACCAAACGATCTGGTATTGATGGCAGGGTTGTTGGGATTATTGTTGATATCAACATCTGGAGAAAAATTCACCTGAATCTTGAGCATACGGCACTCCTGCCCTATAAGTCTTCCCGCTTCCTCCACAAGTTTCTCGTTACCCAATGCTCCCATCTGCATAAAACGGGGATACGCCGGAATCTCTTTCCAGCGCATATTTGCTCCCCATTCGCCGTCAATTGTAATGAGCATAGGAACCTTTGCCCACTTATTGAGTTTGTTCATCCTCTTCATGGCAGGGACAAGGACATCATTCATTGGAATAAGACCTCCAATCTTATATTTCCGGATGAGTCTTTTCTGCTCTGCCAACCTTTTCTTTTCCTCTTTTGAAGAGAATTCAATCACCATAATCTGGGCAATTTTCTCTCTGGTAGAAAGTTTGCGGAATACTGAATCAACCTGACGGTCAATCTTCTCCTGAGAAGGATATTTATACAAAGGTTTTACCTGATGATACGCTTTTAGGCATACCGGTAATAGTAAAGAACACAACAGAGCAACCAAGGCTGCTCTGTTGATATAGTGTTTCATCATAATCATTATAAGTTTTACTCAAACTCTTTTCTCAACGCTGCAATCTTGGCATCGCAGTCAGCTCCTGTTACACCAAAGTAGAATTTGATCTTAGGCTCTGTACCACTTGGACGAACAGACACAACTGCACCGTCTGCCATATAGAACTGCAATACGTTTGATTTAGGAAGTCCTGTCTCCTCAGGTTTGTTGTAATCAATAACCTTAACTACATCTGAACCTGCAAGCTGTTTAGGAGGGTTAGATCTGTAAGAAGCCATCATAGCCTGGATCTCCTCCAAACCTGCTTTTCCTTTCTTGGTTAGTGAAAGAAGAGACTCTTTGTACATACCGTACTCAGCATAGATGTCCTGAAGAAGCTGGTAAAGGGTCTTACCTTTCTCTGCACACCATGCAGCACACTCCGCTACCAAAGCACAAGTGATAACAGCATCCTTATCTCTTACAAACTCACCTGCATTGTAACCGTAGCTCTCCTCGCCACCGCCAATGAAAGTAGCTTTACCCTCATTCTCTCTAACAATTGTTGCAATATGTTTGAAACCTGTAAGTACATTGTAGCATTTAACGCCATACTTCTTGGCCATAGCAGCCATAAGCTCAGTAGTTACAATTGTTTTTACAATGTATGTGTTCTCATTCAACTTACCAAGCTCACTCCAACGCTGAAGCAAATAGTAAGTAAGAAGAGATGCAGTCTGGTTACCGTTCAATAGAGTAATCTTACCCTCATTGTCTCTAATGGCAATACCTACGCGGTCTGCATCAGGGTCTGTAGCCATTACAAGGTCTGCACCTATAGCCTCTGCCTGAGCAACTGCCATCTCAAGTGCCGAATTCTCCTCTGGGTTTGGAGAGTGTACTGTAGGGAAATCACCATTGCTCTCTACCTGTGCTTCTACTAGTGAAAGATTAGTGAAGCCCATTTTCTTGAAGATCTTAGGTACAAGGGTAATACCTGTTCCGTGAAGCGGAGTATATACCATCTTAAGATCTGCATGTTTGGCAACAGCCTCTGGAGAAAGAAGTAGTGTAGATACATCATTCAAGTATGCCTCATCAACATCTGCACCTACCATCTGGATATTCTCCTCACCACCGGTAAATTTAACCTGTGCAGGAGAGGTAATTTTTCTAACCTCATCAATGATATTAGTATCATGAGGAGCAGTTACCTGTGCACCATCCTCCCAATATGCTTTGTAGCCGTTGTACTCTTTAGGGTTATGTGATGCTGTTACCATTACACCACTCTGACATTTCAAATGACGGATAGAGTAACTCAACTCAGGTACAGGACGCAATGAATCAAACAAGTAAACTTTAATACCGTTTGCTGCAAATACATTTGCTGTAATCTGTGCAAAATAAGCACTGTTGTTACGGCTGTCATAAGAAACTGCAACTGAAATCTGTGGAAGGTCTTTATAGCACTGTTTCAAGTAGTTTGCAACGCCTTGAGTAGCCATTCCAACAGTATATTTGTTCATCCTATTTGTACCTACGCCCATGATTCCGCGCAAACCGCCGGTACCAAACTCAAGCATTCTGTAGAAGCTCTCCTCCAATTCTTTAGGATTGTTGTCCATAAGGTCTTTAACCTCTTTACGGGTCTGCTCGTCATAATCAGCGCCCAACCACTGCTGGGCAACTTCCAAATAGTTCTTTTCCATAAAATTACACGTTAGTTTTAATGAATGCGAAATTAGCAAATTTTACCTACCTTTGCAACCCTTTCTAAAGATAGAAGATGAATATTAAAAGTTATATACCTTTTTACAAAAGAAACCTCTCTCTGGCCTTTCCGGTAATGATTACTCAAGCAGGTCAGATGGTTGTACAGTTTGCAGACAACATTATGGTTGGACAGTTGGGAACCAGCCAGTTTGCAGGTGTAGGATTTGCCAACGCATTGTTTTCAATGGGTCTTGTATTCTGTACCTGTTTTACACAGGGGGTTATTCCGTACATTGGTCAGAATTTTGGAAGGGGTGAGCACAAGAAAGTGGCTGAGTATTTCACCAACGGACTGCTTATTGATTCACTGATGTGCTTTTGTGTAATAGGCATGATGCTTGGTATTGTTCCATTGATGGACAAAATGGGACAAGATTCCCAAATTTTGGGATATGCCAAGGAATACTATGAAGTGATGGTATATTCACTTGCTCCGTTTGTTCTATTTTACGTAATCAGGGCTCTTACTGAGGGAGTAGGAAATACCAAGTACACTATGTACATCACCATATTCTGCAATATCCTCAACATATTCCTCAACTGGGTACTTATTTTTGGCCATTTTGGGGTTGAAGCTATGGGTGTGAAAGGTGCAGCATGGGCTACATTTATCAGTAGAACTGCTATGCTGGTTATTGGCATAGTAATATTACTGTCGGGAAAACTATACAAAAGATATTTGGGAGATATCAGGTTGAGTGCTCTTAACATGCAGCAGTTCAAGGAAGTTGCAAAGACATCCTTCCCTATATCTTTCCAAGGTTTGATTGAAGTAACCACTTTCAGCCTTGCCGGTATTATGGCAGGCTGGTTTGGGCAGGTGGCTATGGCTGCTCATCAGGCTTCCCAAACTATAATTACCTTTACTTTTATGGTTGCACAGGGAGTAGGTGTTGCCGCTACCATCAGGGTTTCCCACCAATATGGAGAAGGTCGCCTAGCAGATGCCCGAAAAGCAGGTTTTGCTGCATCTCATATCAGCATTGCACTTATGTTTTTGTCGGGAATAACATTTGTGTTGTTCAACGACATAATACCTTATATGTTCACAAAAGATCCTGAGGTTCTGAAAATTGCCGCAAATCTACTATATGTTGCAGCAGCATTCCAGTTGTTTGACGCTGTACAACTCTCAGCCCTTGCTTCCCTAAGGGCTCTGGCAGATGTAAAATGGCCTCTAATTACCTCTATATTCTCATACTATGCAGTAGGTCTTCCATTTGCATATCTTTCTGCAACCAAATTGCAATGGGGCCCTGTTGGAGTATGGTTAGGTCTCCTACTTGGACTTATGCTGGCAGCAATATTGTTCCTTTATAGGTTTAACAAAATCACAAAGAATTTTACTACCAACAATTGACAAATGCTTACAGCAGAGGATATAAAATTTATCAGGGAAAATGAAAATGCAGATGTAGCAAAACTGCTGCTGGGTAAAGCTCCATCTGGGGTTAACCTGCAGTTGTGCGCCAAATGTATACAGGCAAGGGGGAAGATGAAGATAAAAGCACCTCTGTGGTGGGAAAATCCTGCTCTGGCATATCCGTTTTCTGTATCAGTTGAGCAGGGAAGTTCTCAGGCAACTGCCGAACTAAAGCAGAGGATAATAAAGGAATTGCTCCATAATGACTGTAATCCCGACAGTTTTATTACAGCCGACCTTACCGGAGGTATGGGCATTGACTCCTATTTCATCTCAAAAATTGCATCTGTACACTACTACTTTGAGCGTACAACCGAACTTTGCACTGCCACAGAATATAACTTCCAACAACTTGGAGCAGAGAACATTATTGTAAACAATAGCGATGTTACTGCAAACAATTGTGCGGTACTCAAAGAGTTGTCCCAAAAAAAAATTTCACTCGTATACATAGACCCTGCACGCCGTACTGCTACAGGCGACAAAGCTATATTATTACAAGATTACGAGCCTAATGTTATTGAGCTAATGGATCAGCTGTTTGCAATAAGCCGATATACGCTGGTAAAGGTATCCCCAATGGCAGATATCAAACTGAATCTGAAACATCTGCCCAATACCCGAGCTGTGTATATAGTCTCTGTTGACAACGAGTGCAAGGAGCTATTATTTTTACTAGACCTCAAACACTCTGCAACAGAGCCTATAATTAACGTCGTCTTTTTGTACAACAAACTCATTACCAATACTATTCAAAATAAAGATGAGAAAGTATCGTTAAAAATTAGTGATGAGGAGAAGGCAGTGGCAGTATTTGCCAAGGAGATTGGAAAGTATTTGTATGAACCCTATAAGGGTGTGATGAAAGCAGGGGCCTATAAGTGGATTTCTCAGGAGTACAGGTGCGAAAAGTTGGCAGTGAGTACTCATCTATATACTTCAAATGAGTTGATTGAGGGTTTCCCTGGAAAAACATTTGAGATTGAGGAGGTAGTGCCATTCAATAAGAAAGCCCTTAAGGAGGTTGCCAAGAAGCATCCTAAGGCTGAGATTACTGCCAGAAACTTTACGATGGATACTAATGCTCTAAAGAAACTGTCGGGAATAAAAGATGGTGGAAACAGGCATATCTTTGCAGTTACTCTGAATAATGGTGACAGAGTTCTGATTATAACTTTCCAGAAATAACTTAAATCAAGGGGCTGTCAATATGGGAGACGACATAATCTTCCACATTGACTTTTTTTAAATTCTATCATACATGGATAAAAATAGGCTGATTCAAAAATGAACCAGCCTATAGAATATTCAGATCTGTTTTCTATCTTAAAACTGCAGCAGGTGCATCTTTCTCCAACAAGTGTCTGTACCAGAAAATATAGTCACCTGTGGTGGAATGAACAGATTTCTTACCTCTGTAGCCATGGAACTCACCAGGGTACATCATCAAATCAAATTGTTTGCCTGCATTCTGCAATGCATTGATCAGTTGCATGGTATTCTGCATATGAACATTATCATCAGAAGTACCGTGAGTAATCTTAACATAGTTTGTAGCATCACCTTTATAGCGGTCAACTTTCTCCATCATTCTTGTATTGGCATAACCATCAGGATTATCCTGAGGACGATCCATATAACGCTCAGTATAATGAGAATCATACAAACCCCAATCATAAACTCCACCACCTGCAATACCATATTTGAAATAATCGTTACCGGCAGTACATGCAAGCATGGTCATAGAACCTCCATAAGAGAATCCTGTAATACCAACTTTCTCTTTATTTACAAAAGGAAGTTTGTGAAGTTCCTTCATCCACTCAATGTAATCTACAAGCTCAATATTAAGCAAATTTCTATGTAGATAATTCAAGCCCTCTTTACCGCAGTGTCCGCTTGCCCTATGGTCGATTGCTATCTGGATAACTCCTTCATTAGCCCACCATTGTGTCTTCTCAGAAATACCTTTCCAAGTATCCATTACTGTGCCGGCATTAGGACCACCATACATACTTACAAGAACAGGATATTTCTTTGAACGGTCAAGGTCAATAGGCCATATCACCTGAGCAGGAAGCACATAACCATCAACAGTTATAGATAGCATCTGAGGAATTGCCAATTTGTACTCATCAAATTTCTCCCCCTTACTGTCTGCAATCACTTTTACTCCCGACGATTTCTCAAACGGAACCTTTGGTGCAACCTTTGCAGTAGAAGCCTTTACTGCACTTTTCACATCCACAACAGCAACTTTTGTAGGAGTTACTGAATTAGAATAAAGAGCAACATAATGCTTGTTGTCTGGAGAGAGTTTTACATTGGCAAAGTTATATTCACCAAAAGACAAACGGGTTATTCTTTTAGTTTTAAGATCAACTTTATAGAAATCATTTCTTGTAGAAACCTCTCTGCGAGCTGTAAAATAAATGGCACCTCCCTTCATATCCACTTTTACAAACTTCACTCCCCAGTTCTTCCCGTCGGTAATCTTCTCAAGACGTTTACCATCAAATGACTGGAAATATATCTGCTCCCACATATCAAAGTCTCTTACCATAAAGAAACCATCCTCTACAAACTGCATATCCTCCATCCAGTCAATCCAAGTCTTCTGGTTCTCATTATATATAGAATCCTTTGAACCGTCAGAAGGATTTACTGTATAAAGAATAAGATTATTCTGCTCACGTGGCATCCAAGGAATAATAAATCTGCTGCCATCTGCATTCCAGAAAGGAATTCCAAAATATTGGTCTAAAGTATGATCAAAATCTGCCCAAACAGTTGCACCATCCTCTACATTCACAAAAGCAATCTTCACCTCTGGATTCTTGTCACCTGCCTTAGGATAACGGGTCTCAGTTATAAAACCGTGCTTACCTCTTGAATCATATATAGGGAACATAGGAATCCCACTGTCATCAAACTTGTAATAAGCAATAGTCTTGCTGTCGGGACTCCACCAGAATGCTTTATATTTTGACGGCCTTCCCAAAATCTCCTCATAATATACCCATGAGGCATATCCGTTCATAATTACATTTGTACCATCTTGAGTCAATTTTTTAACTTGAGAATCAGCAGCATTCCACACACACAAATTATTATCTGAATCGGTAAATGCAACCTTACCGCCACAAGGGGATATAGTTGGATTCTTCACATTTTTGGCAAATGGTTCAGACATAAATTTTTTCATTGCCTCAGGGGTAACATCTATCTCCTGAGGAGCATTCTCAATAGGAGACTCTACACCACTCTTTATGTTATATGCAACCATTTTATAAACCCTACCCTCTCTATAAGCAAGTTTTATATTATTTGCATCCTCCCAACCAATAACCATTGGAACAGGGTTTACGATTCCATCGGGAAGCTTCCCGACAATTTCTTCATGGGAAAGTGACTTTTTGGTCTCCTTCTGTGCAAAAGATGAAATGCCTGCTGCCATACTGAGTGACAACAATGCAACTAAAAATTTATTTAATCTCATTTCTTTAAAATTATGCAATAAAAAAATAAAGTTACCCACTTTTGGGTATCATTCAAAATATTTATCCTTGAAATTCACAAGATACACCTTTTCCACGCCTCGGGTAATGGCAGTATAAAGCCATTTGAGATCATCCATTGCAATATCATCTTTCCAGAGGTTATTATCTACAAAAACACATTTCCATTGGCCACCCTGTGATTTGTGTCCTGTTATTGCTGTGGCATATTTTATCTGAAGTGCATTATAATACTTATCTTCCCGCACCTTTTCCATCCTTTTTTTACGTATTGTAACATCTTCATAATCTGCATATACTCCATCAAATAACATCTTCTGTTGCTCTTTATCCAACGACGGGGAAACCGACTGGAGAGTATCAAGGACTATTTTGGCATCAATCTCAACATCATCATAATCAGGAAACTTAAGAGTTGCCTGTGCAAAATTGAGTCCATAACGCTCCTCATATTCACCTATCCTTACAAGCTCTGCCACATCACCATTTGCAATAAAATCCAGTTCGGGCACATTTTCCAAGAACTGGTAGCAATTCTTTACAATCATCAATTTATCCCCTCGGGTAAGCTGTTCCTCCATAAACAGGACAGTCTGCCTTATACCCATATTATATTTATTCGCTCTCAAGTTTGAACGGCAAAGAACCACCACATCATCAAGACCATATTTGGATATTGCACCATCTAGTTCCTCTATAAGTTCTCCTCCCGATATCCTTTTAAAATCCTCAAATCCCTTATCTTTAAACAATAAGGAATCTGTATCTCCCTTTTCAATCTGTTCTCTTAATCTGGTAGCATTGTACAATATACCACTCTTATCTGCCTGCCTTACAACATCTCTAAGGGTAACACTTATCAGTTTTGAATATTGCGACATATAATCAAGATCAAGGGCAGGACTCTCATCCATACCTATAGGAGGAAGCTGGGCAGAATCTCCCATAAGAATCAATCGATTGCCTTGATTTTGCTTAATATATGATATAAGATCATCCAACAGATCACCAGAGCCGAACAAAGTGCTCTCCATTCCAGTACCAATAGTAATGAGAGAGGCTTCGTCTACAATATAAATTGTATCTCTGCTTTTATTGAAATCAAGACTGAACTTTGATTCTTTGTCTGATAAAGATTTTTGTCTGTATATCTGTTTATGTATCGTTTTGGCTTTAACTCCAGAATAATTTGAAAGCACCTTAGCTGCCCTACCTGTAGGGGCAAGAAGTATATACTTATATCTTAAATCTTTGAGTACCTTAATAAATGCAGATATTGCAGTAGTTTTTCCCGTTCCGGCATAACCACGTACAACCATAACAGGAAATTCATCCTGAGGAACAGTGAGCAGTTCTCCCAGTTTGGCAAACAATTCCTTCTGACCTGCAGTAGGCTCCATGCCCAACTTTTGTTCAAACAGACCAGCCAAGTACTTTTCTACCGCCATTTCCAGATTGAAAACATTATAAGCAATGAATAAATCTCAAGACGTCCAAACAACATCTGAGCAGCAAGAATAAATTTGCCAAGCATTGGAATCTGTGAAAAATTTTCCATTGCGCCTACAGTACCAAAGCCTGGACCTACATTACCCAGATTTGACAGTGAAGCTGAGAACGCATCCATATAATCAACACCCATTGCACACAAAAGGGCAGCTCCTATAAATAGGAATAGAAAATAAATTACAATATAAAGGTTGACAGCAGAAACCAGTTGGTTTTCTATAACATTAGAACCAACCCTAACTGGAATAACAGCACTTGGATGCATCTGTTTCTTCAATTGCACCTGAAAACTCTTCCAGAAAATAAGAATTCTGTCGGTTTTTAATCCTCCCGAAGTAGAACCTGAACAAGCACACTGTACAGAAAGGAACATAAGTGCCAGTACAGACAATGACGGCCATACAGAACAGTCTACATTTGCAAAACCTGTAGTTGATATATACGAAACAACATTAAATATACTGTTCCATATCTTGGTCCAAAATCCACCTTCAATATCTGAAAACAGCAAATCAACAGAGACTACTATTGAAGCAACCAAAATTGTTGAAAGGTACAATTTAGTTACTGGTGAAGTGAATAGTTTAAGGGATCGCTTGGCAAAAGTGGCATAAATGAGTCCAAAATGCATACCTCCCAAAATCATGAACAATACAGAGACTAACTCTATTCCAAAAGAATCAAATGCTCCAATTGATGCATTTCTGGTACTGAAACCACCAGTAGCCGCAACACTGAAAGCATGGTTAATAGCATCAAAAGGTTCCATACCTGCTAACAAATATGCTCCAAATGCTGCTACTGTAAGACCTACAAAAACAGTAGAAATAACTCTAATTGCCTCTTTTGTCCTAAGTTTATAATTTTCTTTAGATAACGATGTCATCTCCAGTTTTGTGAGCCTCATTTTAAATGTACTCACCATAGGTAGAATTAGAAGCATAAATACAACAACTCCAATACCACCTATAAAATGTGTTGATGAACGCCAGAATATCAAGCTCTTGGGTAATGCTTCAATATCCTGTAGAATTGTACCTCCGGTAGTTGTATACCCTGACACACTCTCAAACCAGGCATTTATAAGAGTAAACTCGCCTCCCCAAAGAACATAAGGGAGCATTCCAAACAGACAAGAAAGTATCCAGGAAAGAACTATGATAGTAAATCCCTCCTTAATATGAATCTCCTCATGTTTACGAACAAAAATAAGTGGGAAAAGACCAGTAGTAAAAGTAATTACTCCACTAAGGAGTAATGGGGAAAAGGCTGAATCAAAATTATAGACAACAGAAACTATAACGCTGATGAACATAAACACAGCGTTACAGAGGAGTGCAATTCCTATATTTCTGGATACTACTCTAATATTCATCCTTTAACCTAATTTTGACAGTTTCTTGTTTGCCTCTACAAGTTCTCGTACATTATCATTCAAATCCTTGAGCTCATCATCGTTGTCAATTGTCACAATATAACTCTTCTTCCTCTCAAGGTAATTTGAAATTCCTTCCGAAATTTTTAGAAGTGGATTTACAAAGTAATAGTTTATAAAGTAATTGAAAAGGAATACAAGTATAATACCCATTATTACCGCTACCACACCAGGCATAATACTTCTATAAAAACTCTCTGTCATGGTAAGGGAGTTTTCAGCCAACGCCTGCTGGCTTGTATTGGTAAGTTTCTGCAGATAGTTCCTCAACTGCATATACACAGGATGCAATTTGTTGAAATACCAGTTTCTTCTGCCTGTATAATCCCCATGCCAAACAGTTGGTGCATCATTCATAATCCAAATATAACTGGTATAGGCATAAAGGACAGAATCGGCATAATCCTTTTCCAACTGAGTAGTAAAATTGTCCCTAACATTACTCAAATGCTCACTGAAACGGTTATCATCTGGAGATTTGAAATTTAGGATCCAATGTTCATCACCAAGTCCTCTAAGTAGATTGAAATTATATTCGTCAGTTACCTCCAACATCTGTCGGGAAGTGTTGATAGATGAAATATTGTCATTGATAAGATTGGATACTGTATTACGCATCCTAATGAACTCATAAATAGATAATGCACTGGACACCAACAATATGGTGGCAATGACTACAAATCCGCGTGATATTTTTTTCTTTATGGCCATTTTAAAAATATAATAATTGACAAATATAATAAAAAAAGGGTGGCAGTGTGATATGAACCCCAAAAGTTAGACAAAAACTTTTGGGGTTTTGTTATGTTAAAAAAGAGAAAGAAACACGGCTATGCAGAACGATTGAAGTATATGCATATGCTTGAGAAGGGATGTAGTATTAATTATATCCATGTTCAT